>JAAYTM010000117.1 GCA_012518015.1 Synergistaceae bacterium | reverse complement strand
TTTATTGGGTGTTTACTTCGCAGTATGGGATCCCAAAGAGGGGTTGAGATTTGACCTCATAGGCATATTGTGTGCCCTGGCAGGAGGAGCCGGATATGCCTTATACCTGCTCAACGGAAGGTATGGGGTGGGCAAAGAATCTCATTTCAAAGCCTACTTGCAGAACTTTCTGTGGGCATCAATAATCTGTTGGGTAGTTGCCTTGTTCACGGGAGAAGCTGTGATGCTATTTAAGGCTCCTTTAAAAGCTTACCTTGGCCTTTTATACATGGCCCTTTGCACCTCTGCGCTGGCTTTCGGGATGATTTCACGAGCACTTAAGTATATGTCTAGCTCTATAGCTTCTGTGGTGTCCATGACTGAGGTCCCTTTCTCGATGATGTGGGCATTCATCTTGCTTCATGAGGTGCCAGAAAAAAGAGCTGTTTTGGGCGGAATATTTATTTGTATTGCCGTTATATTGCTTTCGTTAGAACCTTTATTCTATTGCAGGGATAACCGATAAGTGCTATATTACAAACGCAATACATGAGCAAAAGAGGTGAGAAAGATAGCACACTATTGGAAAATCAAGTGCCCAACTTGTGGAGCTGAGACCATATCTTCTGCACAAGAGGGCACCAAGGCTAAATGTTCTCACTTTAATAGATTTTTACCGGAAGAATCGCTCGTCCTTTATTATAATGACCTCGGAGAAGAAATGGCCGTAAGGCTCGACTCTGTAGGACAAATTTGTTACAGCTTTTCCTGTCCGCTTTGTAACGAGAAGATCGAGGCATGCGCTACGGAAGAAGCGCTACAATATTATGTTGAAACTAGCTGCACTCATTTCATAACTCTGCGCAAGGACAAAGACGATAAGGCATCTGCCGTATTCGTTGACTCCTTTGGCAACGTTTATCCAGTCGAGATCTAAGAGATAGCCCATGGGAGTTTACCGTCTTTTGGGCAGTTGATGAATGGCTTGCCCAGTAACGTTCATGACTGCTTCATGAAAGACCTCGGCTAGTGTTGGATGGGCATGAATGCACGAGTCCATCTCCTCGGCAGTTACACCGGCATGCATCGCTATGGCCGCCTCGTGAATCAAGTCGCTTGCATGAGGGCCAATTATGTGAACCCCCGCTAATTTTCCGTCTTCGTAAGCGAGAACTTTTACTAGACCTTCTTCTTCGCCCATGGCAACGGCTTTCCCGTTGCCTCCAAAGAGAAACTTGCCGACCCTGTAAGGTGTTCCTTTACTTTGGAGCTCCTCTTCGGTCTTCCCAACGGTACCAACTTCCGGAATGGTGAATACCGCCGCAGGAATTACATCATAGTTAACCTTGGTTGGTTTCCCAAACATTGCTTCTGCCGCAGCCCTACCCTCCGCGGAAGCCACGTGGGCCAGATAGGGAGGACCTAACACGTCCCCTATGGCGTATATTCCTTCTGTGGATGTGCGGTAAAGCTCGTCTGCTACGATGCCTTTTTCCCCGGTCTTAATGCCCACATCCTCGCAGCCTAGTCCTTCCACATTGGGGGTGTTTCCCGTGGCAACCAAGACCATGTCGGCACCTAAAACCACTTCTCCCGTTTTGCCTGAAGCGTGAATTACTAATTCATCCTGGCCTTCCTCGATGCGGTCAAGGAGCGTCCCCTCGTAAAGGGTTATGCCCTTTCTCCTTAAAAACACGTTCATGCGTTTGGATATCTCGCCGTCCATCAAGCGAAGCACCTTGCTTCTAACCATGACCGTTACCTTTGAGCCCAAGGCGTTGTAAATGCTAGCAAATTCCATAGCTATGTAGCCGCCACCATATATTAAAAGTCTTTCCGGCAAGCCTTCAAATTCCAGCAGTTCCTTACTGGTAACGACTCCTTCCAGGTCCATGCCAGGCACATCTGGAATGGTCTCTTTGGACCCGGTGGCTATCAAAATATATTTGGATTCAAGTTCACTTGATTTGCCGTCTGGCATACTTACCAAGATTTTGTTTTTGTGAATTAATTTCGCTTCACCGTGAAGAACGTTCACTTTGTATCCTTTTAAAAGCTTTTCCACTCCTCCAGTTAGTTCGTCCACAGCCCTTTGTTTCCAGGCATGTACCTTGGACATATCAACTCGAGGCTCGCCGACAATCACGCCAAATTCTTCCATTCTCTTGGCCAAAAGAACGCTCGAAGCGCTTTGGCACAAAGCCTTTGTAGGGATGCAACCGTAATTGAGACATGTCCCGCCTATTTTTTCTTTTTCAACGATGGTGACCTTGGCTCCAAGTTGTGCGGCTCGAATCGCAGCTACATATCCTCCAGGACCACTTCCTATGATAATGAGGTCGCTGTTTGCCATGCAAATGTCTCCTTTCCATCAAAAAATTGTTATAACAACGATCTAAAACCCGGCTGGATCGTGACGCAATGGCAATTCAACTAACAAAGCGTCCCTCACGCCTTTTAATTTACGGTGAGGGACGCTTTGCGATTAAATTTAAACTTTACGATTCAAACTCCCACTTAACAATTGGCCTTTTAGCGGCCGTCACTTCGTCTAAGCGCGTGACAGGCGTGGTCTTCGGAGATTCCTTGACCAATTGAGGGTTTTCCTCGGCTTCTTTGGCTATCGCTATCAAGCTTTCCGCAAAAGCATCCAAGGTCTCCAAGCTTTCCGTTTCCGTGGGTTCCACCATCATGGCTTCAGGAACAATCAAGGGGAAATACACAGTCGGAGGATGAAAACCGTAATCTATCAAGCGCTTAACCATATCCAACGTAGTTACGCCTTTGGATTTTTTCTGCCTGTTGCCCGAAATTACGAATTCGTGCTTGCACCACCGATCGTAGGGCAGATCGAAGTAATCGCGCAATCGTTTCATGAGATAGTTGGCGCTTAAGACAGAGCATTCAGCCACTTCCCTC
>JAAYTM010000116.1 GCA_012518015.1 Synergistaceae bacterium | reverse complement strand
CCCACCCCGACGACGCTCATTCAACGTGAGATGTGGAAGAAGCGCGATTTTGTGTTGGAAGCTGTACCCTACAAGAAGGTACCCTTCGAGGAAAAGCCCAGTCACGAGGACTTCAAGCCGGGGGACCGTACCGAGTACTTAAAGAAGCTCCCCGTCAAGGAATGGGCAGATGCCGTAGGAAAGGACTAAGCCGATGCCTGCGGTGCATTTTGTGGGCGCGAGGGAGCGTTATACTTCTTCAAACATGATTGAACGATTTAAGGGGGCCTTGGAAAAAGGCGAACTTCATGAACTTTTTTCGCAGGGTGATCTCGTCGCGGTAAAGTTTGATGCTGGAGAGAAAACCGCTTTAGGTTACGTTAGGCCACCGATTGTAAAGGCAATAGTTGATGCAATTTATTCCTGCGACGGTTATCCCGTGCTTTTAGATACCTTAAATATGAATACCAAGGCCTCCGATGTCGGTCGCAATTGGCTTGAAGCCACTGCTTTGCATGGCTTTAGCGTGACCAGCTTAGGCAAAAGCCCCATGTTGGCCGATGGATACACAGGTGAGGAGGAGCTCTTGGTGCCCGTAGAAGGAGGAGAGTTGGGTGGCGTTGAGGTCGCCAGGGCCATCGCGGAATCGCACGCTCTTGTGGTGGTATCTCATGTTGCGGCCCATCCCTTTGCCGGACTGTCAGGGGCACTTGTTTCGTGCGGCGTGGGATGCGTGTCCTTGAAGGGAAAAGGCAGGGTACATGCTCCCTTGCGCCCCATTTTCTTGCAGGACCGCTGCGATGGTTGCGGAGAGTGTGAGAAGCATTGTCCTCACGGTGCGGTTAGCTTAGAAAACAATGAACCACAACTGGATGAGAAAAGCTGCATTGGTTGTGCTTACTATTGCACGGCCGCCTGTCCAGTGGGAGCAATTGTGATCGACAGAAGCTCAACGATGCGCTTTCAAAAGCGGGTTGTTGATTCCGCCATGGCTGTAAATACTGCCTTAAAAGGCAAGGTTTATTACGTCAACGTCTTAATAGACATTTGCCCATATCCGGATTGCTATCCCTTTTCAGATGTTCCCTTCGTTTCAGATCAGGGAATTTTAATGTCCTCAGATCCTGTGGCGCTGGATAGTGCCACTTTAAGCGTCATAGATGAGGCTCCAGGCCTTCCCGGCTCCATCGCTGAGGAGTGCGACGCCCTAAGCCCCGGCCGGGGGAAGTTATTCCATATAACAGGCGTCGATCCCAAGGAAATGATCCTTTATGCGGTGAAACAGGGCTTGGGACAGGGTGATTTTAGAGTCTTCAAGGTGTAATATAAACAAATCAGTCGAAGTGCCGTTGCAAAAATTGACCAAGTCGACTGAGATGGGCTCAAATTGTTCTTTCGCTCGCGATTGCGTGGGTGAATGTGTATGGCCTTTAAATTTTTGAAAGTACAAATTATGCAAAGGTGGTGGCCCTATGAATGTTGACATCGGAAGAGAACAATTTGAGGAGATGAAGGCAAAAATTAGGGAAGAGACGTTGAAGACCAAGGGTCCACTTGCCTTAGCGCTCAAGGACGTCCGCCACAAGATCGCTATTTTAAGCGGCAAAGGTGGTGTCGGAAAGACGGTCGTTACCGTCAACCTGGCCGCGGCGCTGAAGAAGAGAGGTTACGAAGTTTGCATTTTCGATGCCGATCTTCATGGCCCCGCTGTTCCCAGGTCATTGGGCTTGTCCGGCAGGATGGACGTAGTAAGCGACCATGACCACCCCGGTCACCATGACCTTCGCTTCAACCCACTCGTTACCTCAAAGGGCATAAAAGTTGTGTCAGTGGCCTCCATGTGGGCAACACAGGATCAACCCATAATGTGGAAAGGTGCCCATAAGATGCGGGCCATAAGACAGTTGATTGCGTCAGTCAACTGGGGAAGCGCCGATTTCCTGCTTGTAGACCTTCCCCCGGGCACGGGCGACGAGGTCCAGACCGTGATGAGATCGATCCCCAATCTTGACGGCATGCTTGTTGTAACGACGCCTCAAAGGCTTTCAGCCATGGTTTGCTCGCGGGCCATAAGCGCCGCAAAAGAGTTAGAGGTGCCTTTATTGGGCTTGGTGGAAAACATGAGCTCGCTCGAATGTCCCTCTTGTGGGATGGAGATGTTCCCCTTCGGCAAAGGACAGGGCGAAAAGCTCGCCAGTTTGATGCAAATTCCCTTTTGGGGGAGCGTACCCATCGAGCTTGACATGGGAGAATGCATCGACGAAGGAACCCCTCTCGTTGACAAAAAACCGGATTCCGCCTTCAGCCGGATTTTTGACGAGATCGCCTCTAAGTTAATAGCTTCACTTAGTGAGAAGTGATGTGCCATGACAGATGCTAAAGGTGTGGCCGAGAGTAAAGGAAAACACGGTAATGACTTCATTCGAAACGTCATGCGCATTGGCAAGAAGGCGCTTAAGTTGCTTTATCGCCTGAATACCGACGAGATTACCTTGGACGAGTTCGTCGAAGGCCTGACCTCCCTCAACGCTGCAGATATGTTGGCTGAATATTGGGAATACGATGAAGGTGAGGGCTACGCCCTAGACGTAGGACGACAAATTTTGTGGCTAATAAGCTCACTCGAGAAGGACGCTTACCATCAGTTTGAACGTTACGGGATTACCGCTTTTTACGAGGATTTTCGCGAATTAAGGGATTACCT
>JAAYTM010000115.1 GCA_012518015.1 Synergistaceae bacterium | reverse complement strand
CAAGCATCTTGCAGGAAAGGGATGCCATAGAGGGCCTTGCCAAACAGGAGGTGAGCTTGAAGGGCGCCATTGCGCAGAAATACGCGCTGCTCGAGGTTTACCGCGATGCTTTGAGCAAAATGGAGGAATCTCGCGTTGAATTTCCGGCGGACAACGTGGCGTTTTTCGCGGCCATAGAAAAGGTCATGGCGGGAAATAAACTTAAGATCAACAAGGTTAATCCTGTCAAATCGACTACTCCGGAGAGGACCGCCGTGTTGGTGTCTTGTGAAGGCGATTACCTCAATTTCCTTTCGGCCATCTCCGATATGCGGGGCAATAAACCGGCCGTGCGCTTATTTTCCTTGACAGTTAAAGGGCAAGAAAAAGGGCCGGTAAGTGCCGATATGTCGATAGAGACCATCATGAAAGGGGAGTGATTTGGGCGTGGGTGAAACGTGGAAAGATGCTTTTGCTTCATTGTGGAATGGCCTTCTTTACGGAAGGGGCTCCCTGCGGTTTTTGCGTATACTGCTAGCCCTGTTGCTCGTCTTGAGCATTGGATGGTCGATCTATCTTTACAGACAGATAATAGCCTTATCGCAAATAACTCCGTTAGAAACTCCTCCGATAAAGCGGGGCGTGGAAGAGGAGAAGAAATTTGCCGAGATGGCCAAGGGGTTTGAGGAAATCGTTCAGGCGAGGTCAACCAGCGGGGAGTTTGTCTACATCGCCTCTACATTGGACAGGTACCCCTTTAACGAACCTCCCATGCCTGTGGTGTTGGCTGAATTAGCCAAGACTGCGGTAAGAGAAGGGGAAGTTTCGCCGGCATATGAAGAAGTATATTTGCCGCCCTACATGGAGGTCCGTGCCGTCATGGTATTGGATGGGAAGCCCATGGCTCTAATGTACATCGAGGGAGAAGGCGACGGGCTGATCGTTTCTCCGGGATATAAATTCGACAACGGGAAAGGCAAGGTGGTCAGCATTACCCCGACGAAGGTGGTGGTATTATGGGCAGGAACGAAAATGGAATTGGGGATGGATGTGCTATGAGAAGCACAAAGAGAATGGCGGGTTTTATATTGGTCATTATGTTTTTATGCTTTGTCTTTGGCGTTTATTCGTGCGAAAAAGCACTGGCTCAAACGAGCGGCAGTACGACTGCTGAAGAAGCAGTACAAGACATGCCTATATTCGGGGGAATAACGGTACACCAGGCGGGTTCGTCCCTTTTGTTGGTGGAGATAAAGGGCACAAAATTACCCAGTCCCAAACTTTTGCATTCCGATCCCGGAAATATGGTCTTCTTTTTTGCCGAGACCATAATGCCGGCTCAACAGTGGTCCAGAAGCTACAGCTTTCCTCTTTTGAGGGGGATCGAAGTCGTAAACGTTGAAGGTGGCCTTGAGCTGCGCCTTTTTACGAATGAACTCCTTGAGGTCAAGGAGATAAAGGGAACGGAACCGGCACCGCTTTACAGGCTGCAACTAGGGCCCGTTGCTTCTAAGCCTGTCGAAGAACCCGCGAAAGAGCCCGAGGAGCGCTTGCCCTTGTCGCTCAAAACGGGGCCCAAAGACCCCATGGCCATCGCTTCGCCGGTTACACTTGAGCTCAGGGATACCGAACTAAAAGATGTCTTGAGGATGCTCGCCAAGTTCATGGGCATAAACGTCATAATAGATCCTTCCGTGCCGCCCACAACTATAACCTTAAGTGTAAAAGACGCACCCTTGAGGGAAGTTTTGGCCTATATAATGCGGATGAACAACTTAAACTATGCCATGATGGGAAACACTATTTTGTTTGGCACCCCGGAAAACCTCGCCAAATCCCTCGGGATGGAGCAGACTAAGTCCTTCAAGATAGCCTACGCCGATCCCAAGCAGATTCCCTCTATCCTTCAAAGCCTGGTGGGGATCGGTAACGTGGCCGTCGATGAAAGGCTTCGTACGGTGTACGTGACGGGAAGGCCCGATAATTTGCGGGACGTGGAGCAGCTCCTCCAAAGGATCGATCACCCTGGCCGCCAGGTCATGCTTCAGGCGCGCCTCATCGAAGTGAGGGATACGGGCAGAAAGGAGCTTGAAAGCATCGTAGATGCCGTTTACAAACACTGGTGGTTTTCCTACGGCGCAGGCGGTGGCTCTATCGGTTACGTCGATTCCAGCGAACCGGGAACTTTTGACCCTGACGATGACAGGCCTACATCGCCCCTCGATGTGGATCTCGTCGATATAACAAGCGGGACGCTTCGAATGCTCGATGTGGGCATAAGAAACTTGGTTGAATCCAACAAGGCAGATATTTTGGCAAGTCCGTCGGTCGTCACGGTGGACGGACAAAAGGCGTCGATTGCCCTGACCACGAACATTAAGTACATCTCCGAACGTGACGAAGCGGGAAATCCTGTGTATACGGAGGAACGGATCGGACCGACACTGGAATTTACGCCCATTGTAGGCAGGGATAACACCGTTACCATTAACGTAGAGATTTCGACGGGCGAAGTCGTCGAATGGAGGGCCGGAGGTATGGGAGAAGAAGTTCCCGTCACCAGCTCCCGAGACGTCAGCACCATGGTCCGAGTCAGAAATGGCGAACCCTTCGTCATAGGCGGACTTTTTGACAGGAGAAAGACCGATACCGTTTCCAAAGTTCCGGTGTTGGCCGATATTCCTTTGTTGGGCGAGATCTTTAAAACCCGCACGAAGCGCGAAGAGGAGTCCGAAGTTGTGACGGTGGTCGTGCCCTACATTTTAGATGTTCCCGATACCTCCATAGAGGTGAGCGAGCTCGGGAGTTTGAGCACAAATGCGACCGCTAAATGACAACGGCTAATTTAAGATATCGGTAGGTTGATATGCATAAAAGGCCCCCTTTAAAGGGGGCCTTTTATGCATAAATCTTTCGCATGCTAAATTTCCCAAAATTTTTAATAAATTAACTTGCCATGAGGGCCTTTTAAGTGTACCTCCTGCGTGCCCGATTTTTCTTCTTCCTCTGATTGTTTATCCTGTTTACCTCAATGTAAATTAATGCTAGAATGAATGAACAGAAATTACTTTTTTCATCACATTTCTAAGGGGGAGATTGGAGATGAAAAAAGAAAAAGTGTGGTTTGCTGATGCGCATGCGGCAAATTGGGTTGAGTCTCTCGTGCCAAAGGCCAAGGATCTTTTCTATGAAGCCAAGCTCAATGAATGCATTGAAAAAGGTGACAGCGTTGCCATAAAGATACACTTTGGCGAGTGGAACAGGACGAGGTGCTTGCGTCCCGAACTGGTCGCCGCCATAGTCGAAGAAGTCAAAGCTTGTAGTGGAAGGCCCTTCGTCTGCGATACTACTACATTGACTTACCATGCTTATAGCTCCAGGTTTATCGGAAACCTCGCCCTGGAGACAGCGGCGCGACACGGTTTTACCGAAGGCGCCATGGGGTGTCCGGTCGTCGTTGCCGATGGCTTTTCCGGCGACGACGACGTGAGAGTCGAGGTGCCAACCGGCGTTATCTTGAAAGAAGCTTATGTGGCTGCCGCCATTGCTCATGCCGACGCGATGATTAACCTGGCACACGCAAAGGGACATCCGGTAGCTTCCTTCGGTGGCTGCATCAAAAACATCGGCATAGGAGGCCAGTCAAAGCGGGGCAAATACCACGAACACCTTGCCCATTGGGGGACGCCTGAGGATTTCATCGGTTGGCCTGCCAGATACCCCGAGAAGTGCCTGGGCCTGGATTGTCCTTTTCATAATCTGTGCGAAGATTCCTGTCCCAGAGGCGCCTTCCATATCGATGAGAAGGGCCATCATTTCGATGCCGAAAAATGCTGGTTATGCTATTCCTGTCAAATCACTTGCATGTTCACGGGACATGAATGTCTCGTCTTCATCCCGGATTACTTCCCCTATGCTCAGATAGCCATGTCCGATGCCGCAAAGGGCGTTATGCTTACCTTCGAGCCGGGAAAGGTTGGCCACATGGCTTACTGCATCGATATTGATCCAAACTGCGACTGCATCCCCTGGGCGACCCTGCCGGTGGCGCCTGATATCGGGGTGTTTGCTTCTAAAGACCCCGTCGCTATCGATACTGCAATACTTGATATGATCGACGCGGCTCCCGCATATCCCGGAGGAGCTAATAAGGCCTTGGAAAGCGTGGAGGGCGGTTATAAGCAGGGCCAAGACAAGTTTGCGATCACTCAAGGCACGTCACCGCGCTATCAGCTCACTGCCGGAGTCAAAAACGGACTTGGCATCATGGAATACGAATTGATAACCTACAAGCCTCCTTACAACGAAGAGCACATCGCGAAATGGCAGATCAGGCCCACCCCGACGACGCTCATTCAACGTGAGATGTGGAAGAAGCGCGATTTTGTGTTGGAAGCTGTACCCTACAAGAAGGTACCCTTCGAGGAAAAGCCCAGTCACGAGGACTTCAAGCCGGGGGATCGTACCGAGTACTTAAAGAAGCTCCCCGTCAAGGAATGGGCGGATGCCGTAGGAAAGGACTAAGCCGATGCCTGCGGTGCATTTTGTCGGCGCGAGGGAGCGTTATACTTCTTCAAACATGATTGAACGATTTAAGGGAGCCTTGGAAAAAGGCGAGCTTCACGATCTTTTTTCGCAGGGTGATCTCGTCGCGGTAAAGTTTGATGTTGGAGAGAAAACCGCTTTAGGTTACGTTAGGCCACCGATTGTAAAGGCAATAGTTGATGCAATTTATTCCTGCGACGGTTATCCCGTGCTTTTAGATACCTTAAATATGAATACCAAGGCCTCCGATGTCGGTCGCAAT
>JAAYTM010000114.1 GCA_012518015.1 Synergistaceae bacterium | reverse complement strand
GTATTACGTTTTTTCCGCTAAAATCCTTTGGCAAAAGCCCGTCTTTTTTCATCCATTCGGCGATCCACTCGCGGAGCTCAACGATACCCGTAGATAGCGGATAGTAGCCCAGCAGGTCGGGGTCCGCCAAGGCCTTTTTTGCGGATTCCCTTACCATTTCCACGGGGTAAACATCGCTCGACGGTTCCCCCGCCGTGAGCGAAATTGCGTTGTGCTCTTTGACGAGTATCATCATTTCCGTGATCGCGGATGGAGTGATCCTTTCAGTGACCCTTTTCCCCAGCATTGACATGACATCCAATTTGACTCCACTCCTTTTTAAGAGATTGACTGCGACATTACGCTTTAACCGCTAAGATAGACGTAAGTCGAAGTGCGGATTACACCATATTGATATTAAAATAAAATTACAGAAAAAGATAGAACAGAAAGGAGCATGAAATGTTGAGGGCCTGGATTAAAGGTTCATTGGTTATGATAGTATCTTCCGCGTTTTTTTGCTCGCTGCCTTTGATTTCATCGGCACAGGACATTTTCATAGAAGAAGACGTGTTGACCCTGGCACAATGCATAAAAATAGCACTTCAAGTCCACCCGGACGTAGTGGGTGCCCAAAAAAAAGTAGAAGCCCAGGAAAGCAGGGTCGGCCAGGCGTCCTCTCAAAATTACCCGACCCTTTCGGCCTCGACCAATTACGCCAGAAGTTCCCCTGCCGGCGGAAGCGTCCACTCCAACTACTCAAGCGATGTCTCGCTCTCTCAGCTCGTAACGGATTTCGGTCAAAGGGAGACGCAAATTGACATCCAGAAGGAAAACGTGACGGTGACTGAGTTTCAGGCCAACGATAGGCAAAGAAACATCGCTTACGGCGTGTCTGAAGCCTACTACGGCGTGCTTGCCGCCAAAAGAAATGTGGCTGTGGCCGAGCAAACTGTAGAACAATTTGAGGAGCACCTGAGGCAAGCCCAAGGTTTTTACGAGGCAGGCACCGCTCCTAGATTCGACGTCACAAAAGCCCAGGTGGATTTAAGCACCGCCCGCCTTGACCTCATTAAGGCCCGGTCATCCCTTGAAATAGCGTGGAAAACTCTTAACAACGCCATGGGCTTTATGGATGCGCCTTCCTACGACATAGCTGACGACATGGATTTCAAAGTCTACGAGATAACAAAAGAGGAAGCCCTAGAAAGGGCGATGGCAAACAGGCCGGACCTTAAGGCTCAGGAACACACCGCGGTCTCGGCACAAAAATCTTTGAGGCTTGCGGCCAAAGGGCAATCTCCAACTCTTTCGGCCTATGCGGCCTATAATTTTGAGGGCAGGGACTTCCCCCTCGATGAAGGTTGGAATTACGGCCTGTCTTTGAGCGTACCCGTTTTCGACGGACATCTCGTCGAATATAAGACGAAGGAGGCCGCGGCCAACCTCGAAGAAGTTAACCTGGCTACCGAGTCCATGAAAAACGATATAATTCTCGAGGTGGAGCAGGGGTATTTGTCCTTAATAGAATCCGAGGAGAGGGTGGGAGTCTCTGAGTTGACGGTCAAGCAGGCCGAAGAAAACCTGGAATTGGCCCTTGGAAGGTATGAAGCCGGCGTGGGGAGTCCGATCGAGGTCACCGATGCGACGGTGGCCTTAAACGATGCAAGGAGAAATTACATTCAGGCCCTTTACGATTACAGAATGGCCAGCATGGCGCTTAAAAGCGCGATGGGAGAGAGTATGCCGTGAAGAAAAAGATCGTGATCGTACTCATCATAGGCGTTGTATTGTTCGCCCTTTTCGGCAAAAGCATGTTTGGCAGCAAAGAAAGCATGATCTACGAGACGGCGCAGATCGAGCGGCGCGATATATCCTCTTACGTGACTGCCATCGGCACTGTCTCGGCAGTGACGACCGTGGACGTAGGGACCCAAGTTTCGGGGACGATTAAAGAAATCTACGTCGATTATAACTCCACCGTAAAAAAGGGACAGATGATAGCCCTCATAGATCCCACCACCTTTGAGGCCCAAGTCGAACAGGCAAAGGCCAACCTGATGCATGCCAAGGCGGCTTTGCAGAAGGCCAAGGCCACGCTTGAGGACGCACAGAGGAATTTAAACCGTCAAAAGTTGCTTTGGGACAGAGATCTTATAGCAAGGAGCGAACTGGACGCGGCTCAGACCAACTACGACCTCGCCCTTGCGGGGGTTAGCGAAGCCGAAGCCAACGTTTATCAGGCGCAGGCCGCTTTAAAGAAGGCGGAGACGGACCTTGGCTATACTAGGATTTACTCTCCCGTGGATGGCATAGTGGTTTCCCGCGACGTGGACGCAGGACAGACGGTGGCCGCAAGCTTTCAAACGCCCACGCTTTTTACGATAGCCCAAGACCTCACCAAAATGCAGATCGAAACAAACGTCGATGAGGCAGACATAGGGGAAGTCAAAGAAGGCCTCAGTGTGACCTTTACCGTCGATGCCTATCCTGAGGCCGTATTTTCGGGCACCATAAAACAAGTTAGGATAGCTTCAAGCGTGGTCGAAAACGTCGTGACCTATCCGGTGATAATAGACGTTGCCAACCCTGACCTGATGTTAAAACCGGGGATGACTGCAAACGTGACCATAATCACCGATAAAAAGGAAGGCGTCCTTGCCGTACCGAGCGCCGCACTGCGATACAGGCCTTCTGATTATTCGGGAGATACCCTGCGGGGCAAGGTCATTTGGGTTTTAGAGGACGGGAAGCCCCTGCCAAAAGAGGTAAAGCTTGGCATAACGGACGGTGCTTACGTGGAGATACTCCAAGGCGATTTGAACGAAGGTCAGCTCGTCGTAATTGGCGAGGAAGCAAATTCCGCTAAGAAATCCAAGGCCAACAGGAGGACGCCCTTCTAGTAGGGGGCGGCGAAAAATGCCATTAATAGAAGTGGAAAACGTGCGAAAGGTCTATAAGATGGACGGCGTAGAATTTGAAGCCTTGAGGGGCGTTTCCTTCACGGTGGAAAAAGAGGAGTTCGTCATAATCATGGGCCCCTCGGGATCGGGGAAGTCAACTCTCATGCACATACTGGGCGCCCTTGACGTTCCTACCTCCGGCAAATACATCTTAAACGGCAAAGATATCACCAGCATGACCAAAGACGAGCTTGCCCGAGTGAGGAACAAAAATATAGGTTTTATCTTCCAGGGCTTTAACCTCCTTCCCAGGATGAGCGCCCTGGAAAACGTGGAACTGCCCATGCTTTACGCGGGCTTGCCCGCCGGTGAGCGAAGGGCCAAGGCCCGCCAGGCTTTGGATTTGGTCGGATTGCTTGAATGGGCCGACCACAGGCCTAATCAGCTGTCAGGAGGACAGCAGCAGAGAGTTGCCATAGCCCGCGCTCTGGTCAACGATGCCCCCCTTCTTTTGGCCGATGAACCCACGGGAAACCTTGACTCAAAGACGGGAGTCCAAGTAATGGAAACGCTCAAGGTTTTAAATGAAAATCGGGGAATAACCATAGTGCTTGTGACCCACGACAGCGGCATTGCCCGATACGGCAAGAGGATCGTACGGGTGCTTGACGGCATGATCTCAAGCGACACGCCCGAAGAGCAGGTGACCATTCGATGATATCTTTTACGGAGACCTGTCGAGTATCCTTTAGGGCTATAGTTTCCAATAAAATGCGCTCAGGGCTTGCCATGCTCGGCATTGTCATAGGCGTCGGCGCCGTGATAGCGATGCTTGCCCTTGGCGCCGGGGCCACTGTGCAGATAAAAAGCGTCATGTCAAGCATGGGAAGCAATTTGCTCGTCATACGCCCCGGCACGGTTACTTCAGGCGGCATCCGCATTGGCGCCGGAAGCGTACCTTCTTTGACTTTAGATGACGCCAAGGCCATAAAGGCGGAATGTCCGTCGGTCGAAGAGATCCTGGCGCAATTTAACGGGTCGGCTCAAATCGTTTACGGAAATCAAAACTGGTCCACTCAAGTTGCGGGCGTGACGGTAGGCGTTTTCGTGGTGAACGATTGGAAGTTGACGTCGGGACGTCCCTTTACGGATCAGGACATGAGAAGCGCCACCAAGGTGGCCATATTGGGATCTACCGTGGCGCGCGAGCTCTTCGGTTATTCCGATCCGGTTGGGGAGATAATCAGGATAAAAAAGATTCCCTTTCAGGTGATAGGGGTATTGGAATCAAAGGGGGAATCAAGCTGGGGGAGGGATCAGGACGACATAGTCATGGTACCCGTCACCACTGCGCAAAAGAGGCTATTTGGCATGCCCAGGCCCAACATGGTTTCATCCATAACGGTAAAGGTCAAGTCCGAAGACCTCATGGCCGTGGCGCAGGAAGAGGTAACCCTGCTTTTGAGGCAGCGGCATAAGATAACTTCTTTTCAAGACGACGATTTTACCGTTAGGAACATGGCCCAGGCCATGGAGGCGGCCCAACAGTCCACCAAGGTGATGTCCCTGCTCTTGGGCTCCATAGCCTCGGTCTCACTGCTCGTCGGCGGCATCGGCATAATGAACGTCATGCTCGTCTCGGTCACCGAGCGTACCAGGGAGATAGGCATACGCATGGCCGTTGGCGCGACGTCCAAGGACATAATGCTTCAGTTTTTGGTCGAATCGGGCATGCTTTCCATGACGGGCGGTTTTGCGGGAGTCCTTTTTGGCACCATTTTGTCACGCATCTTATCCGGGGCCTTTGAATGGCAGACGGTCGTGCTCCCCGGTTCCATAGCGTTGGCCTTCGGCTTTTCTGCCCTTGTGGGCATCGTCTTTGGTTTGTACCCGGCATACAAGGCGTCGCTTTTAAATCCCATCGAGGCCCTGCGGTACGAATGATTGTTAATATCCTTTCGCTATTATGAGGCAGCTCATACTCAGCGGGCCGCTTGACCTTTGCTTGTTAGGCTCTATAATAGGAACTAATAATAGTACTATTGATTGGTCCCTATAATAGGGACTTAAAGGAGGGTTATTATGAAACAGGTCAAAATTGGCCTTGACGAATCGCACATCAATTTTCTTGCCCAGTTTAAGCATCTGGGCTTCAGGGATAAAAGCGAAATGGTGCGCTTTGCGTTGGAACGATATTTGACGGAAATGACAGAACAGCGACTGCGGGAGTCGGCATTGCTCTATGCCCAAATTTACGAAGAGGACGTCGAAACCCGCGAGTGGACAGAAGCGGATACGTCCGAGTGGCCGGCATGAGCGCGCTAAAGCGGGGAATGGTGATCGATATAGGCCTAGATCCCACAAAAGGTTCCGAAACTGGAAAAATACGACCCTGTGTGGTCGTTACGAACGATGTTTATAACGAGCGCGTTCCGGTAGTTCAGGTGGTGCCCGTAACGTCATGGAACGAAAAAAAGGCCAGGATCATCACAAATGTCGAAATAAATCCCACTTCCCAAAACGGACTGACTAAAAAATCCGTAGCCGATTGCCTGCAGACAAGGCCCGTGGATTACGGCAAGCGCTTCGTCAAGGTGCGGGGGGAGCTTGAAGAAGACGTATTGTTAAAAATCGACGAAGCCCTAAAAATTGTCTTTGATCTCAAGTAAACTTTCTCTTCTGCGACCTTATTGGCGGGAGGTGTAGTTTATGTTTATAAGCCACGAATTGCGCACGAAGGCTCGCGAGGAGTTCGTGGACATAACGCGAACGATAGAAGAAGACGTCAGGTCGTCAGGCTTAAAAGAAGGCCTTTGCGTGGTTTACGTTCCCCATACCACGGCGGCCGTGACGATAAACGAAGATGCCGACCCAAGCGTCAAAGAAGACGTACTGAGGCAGCTCAAAGTTCTAGTCCCCCGCGACGGCAATTATTCCCACGGGGAGGGCAATTCCGACGCCCACATAAAATCAAGCCTGCTTGGTGTCTCGCAAATCATACCCATTCACGAAGGCCGCCTCGTGCTCGGCACGTGGCAAGGTATATTTTTCTGTGAGTTCGACGGGCCGAGGAACAGGCGCTTTTATGTTTTATTAAAATAATTTTATTAAAATAAAATGTTCACAGATAAAGGACACGTGGTGGACACATATAGTTCCCCTGGATCTAGTTATATGGATCTAGTTATATTGGATATAGTTATGGGGTCACCACGTGTCCCGGGGTGGTGCGTCAGGTGACCCGATTGTGCGTTTCCGGCAGAAATGCGTGTAATTTTTTCAGGCAGAAAAATTTTTATTATTTTGAATATTTTGCCTATTTACCTATTGCCAAAGAAATTCTATTGTGCTATAAAGAAAAAAAATAGAGATGGTAATGGGGAAGCGATGAACCTTTCGTGTTTGTAAGACGGGCGCAAGAGCGAAGGGTGAGCGAAAAGCGCGACCGGCCCCTTGAAGGTAATGGTTACCTCAAAGGGCTTTATTTTTTGGGACTATACAGCGTCGAGCCATCAGAAATTATGCTGGTTTGCCGGAGCATGAGAGGCAGGTAAGACATAAATCTTTTATGTAGTCAGGTTTCGCAGTGCTGTTCATGTACGATGAAGCTTTAAAACATAAGCTTGTCATAATGTCTAATTTTTGATAGAATTTTGCTAATGACCACTTTGGAGGGTTTTGAATGAATAACAGGGAAATGCAGCATGAAAGAAAACCGCTACTAGGCCAGATACTCGTCGAGCAGGGTTACATTCTGCCCGAACAGTTGGAATTGGCCCTAAAGGAACAGACCGTGACTAACTTGCGCATCGGCGAAATCCTGGTCAAAAACGGGTGGATCAGCGAGAAGGACTTGGCCGAAGCCATTTCAAAGCAGACAAATCTGCCCTTCGTGTCCCTGTCCATGTTTCGTCCCATGGAAGAAGCCATAGATGCCATCCCCGAAAATATGGCCAGAAGGCTTGAGGTTGTGCCCCTTTCGATCAATGAAAACTCAAATAAGCTGACCATAGCCGTCTCCGATCCCTTCAATATTTTAGCCCTTGATGAGATCAGAATGATAACAGGTATGGATGTGGACGTCGTCATAGCCACCCTTTCCGACATCAAGCGCGCCATAGAGACTCTTTACGCCTTAAGGTCGAGCATAGATGAAGCGCTGGTTGAGATAGTGGAAGAAGAAAGAGGGGAATTCGACTTATCGAAGGGGGAAGAGGCCGTCTCCATAGACGACGCTCCCGT
>JAAYTM010000113.1 GCA_012518015.1 Synergistaceae bacterium | reverse complement strand
TCAAACCACGCTTCTTTAAAATTCCTGGTCGGCAGGGCGCCAACGGAATTGATAACGTTCACCAAGACGTTCGTGCCATAAGTCGGAAGTCCCCCACCAGAAACGGGATGCTCCGCTATTTTTTTGCGCGCCTTCCTTAAAGCTTCCAAGAAGGCTTCTCGATCGGCAATCTTTACTCCACCCGTTCCCCTAACAGCAATGGCTTTTAAGTTCTTCGATCCCATTACAGCCCCGACACCAGTCCTACCTGCTGCTCTGTGTTTGTCGTTCATGACGCATGCAAAAAG
The DNA here is from genome assembly GCA_012518015.1 of Synergistaceae bacterium. GTDB lineage: Bacteria > Synergistota > Synergistia > Synergistales > Acetomicrobiaceae > Acetomicrobium. The sequence goes on along the minus strand of JAAYTM010000113.1, from coordinate 8,948 downwards.
CACCAAGTTTTCTCCCGCAGGACCAATGCAGGCTACTTTCGCCTCTGGGTCGTTTTCGGCTAAAATGGCGTCTGTCGTCTCGTAACAATCCTTTCCCCAAAGATGCGAGGCATCTTTTAACTCTACGTGATCGTTGTAGATCCACAGATACACGGGTTTATCCGCTTTGCCCTCAAAAATTACGAGGTCATAGCCCGCATATTTCAACTCGGGGCCAAAATAACCCCCTGAATTCGAGGCAGCTATGGTCCCCGTTAGTGGTCCTTTTGTGACAACGTTAAACCTTCCTGCAGATGTGGCTAGCGTTCCGGTGACGGGCCCTGTGGCGAATATCAGTTTGTTTTCCGGGCTCAAAGGATCAACTTTTGGATCTACCTCCTCGATCAAATATCTGCTTCCCAAACCCCTAGCTCCTAGGAACTTTTCTGCCCAGTCCATTCTTAAGGGTTCGGTCGTTATCTTTTTGGTCGATAAATTTACACGCAATACCTTGCCCATGTAACCAAACATCATTCGCTCACCTCCAGGACTATCTTGGCAAACTTGGCCGAAAATTCCTTCTTCTTTTGGAGGCTTATGGCATCTGCCGGCACGTATTCCAAAGCCTTAGTCGGGCAAAACTCCACGCAATAGGGACTGCCATCGCACTGATCGCATTTGATTGCTGTGTTTTGCTCCCAATGATAGGACATATTCCCGAAGGGACAGGCCATCACACACATCCTGCAACCTATACACTTAGATGAGTCAACTTTAACGACGTTTTTATCGTCCCTCGAAAGCGCCTCGGTCTTGCACACACTAATACAAGGAGCATCGTCACACTGCTGACAAGTCATGGGCACGTTGACTCCGGCTTCAAATCGATAAGCAGTTATCCGCGATAAAGAGGGCCTAAATTCACTTTCCTTGATTAAAGAACAGGCCAACTCGCAACTGCCACACCCAACACACTTCTCCGGAGAAATGAGAAGCACTCTTTCCATTCCAATCCCCCCTATTCTTTTTTAGATACTTTATTAATCTGCTTCCCCCTAAGCAGACTTTCACGCCTAATTTAATCTAGCAGGAAATCCTTAAATCATGGCACAAAAATCTTAAATTTTGCGGCGTATTCGCGCTTTCTGCACCTGGGACAGAGCCTTGCATCCAGATCTTCGAGCCCAAGATACTCTAAAGCCTCTTCGGTGGTATGCGCTTCGCCGCAAATTGGGCATCTAATTAAAGTAAAGTTGCGATTCCATATGGTTCTCGTGTCGCCTTCGTCAACGCACTGAATGTAGTCGGTAGGACATACATCCGCACATGCCGCACATCCTATGCAATCTTTTGGCGGTTCCATGAAAGGCGGCGTTATTTTCTTGCCAAAACCCCTCCAAGCCTGCCCAATGGCAGAGAGTCCAAGAGTCTCGCACGCTCTGACACATCTGTCGCACCTTGCGCACTCATCGGGGTCGAATAAAAATCGAGGGTCAATTTCTACGCTATATTCTTCCGCCAAAGCCTGGATGGTCCTGGATTTGGGTGCCCGGCTCAACAAAAGACCTATAATGAACCTGCGCGCCCTTATGACCTCATCGCTTTTAGTTTTAATTTGCAAAGGGCCACGGATCGGATACATACAGGATATAACGAGCTGCCCCCTTCTTTTCGGTCGAAATACTTCTACCATGCATAACCTGCAGTTGCCATCGGGCGGAAGTGCCTCGTGATGGCAAAGTGTGGGAATTTCTACGCCAGCAATGCCCGCGGCCTCCAGAATGGTCGTTTCCAATGGTACCGATAGACGTATGCCATCCATAACAATATTAATATCCTTTTTCATTATGAGCACCTCCTCATGGAGGTTATCGAATTGGTTGGGCATACATCCAGGCACTGACCACAACCTATGCATCTTAAGGAGTCTACAATATGAGGTTTTCGAACCTCGCCAGAAATAGCTTTCGATGGGCATATCCTAGCACATTGGCCACAACCTACACATCGGCCCTCATCTATGCTCGCTACAAAAAGCCCTTGACATACCCCGGCACGGCAATAACCTTCCACGTGTTCTTGGTACTCATCGTGAAAATACTTCAAAGTAGAAAGGACAGGGTTTGCCGCCGTTTTACCAAGACCGCACAAGGCGGTCTTGCTTAGTTCATTTGCCATTTCATCCAAAAGCTTCACGTCGTCCAAGCTGCCCTTCCCCTCCGTCAAATCATGAAGCAACTTTTGTAAGGCCTTTAATCCTTCGCGACAAGGGGTGCATTTACCACAAGATTCCTCGACGAGAAAATCTATGAAATATTTAGCGACGTCAACCATGCAAGATCGATCATCCATTACAATCATGCCACCTGAACCCATCATTGAACCTGCCGCAACTAACGTGTCGAAATCCACTGACAAATCCAGCAAAGATGCAGGGATACACCCTCCCGACGGCCCTCCCGTCTGCACGGCCTTAAACGCTTTATCCTTTAGTATCCCACCGCCGATTTCATATATTATCTTGCGCAAAGTCACTCCCATCGGCACTTCAACCAACCCTGTGTTTTTAACTTTTCCAACCAATGCAAAGATCTTCGTGCCGTTGTTATTCTTGGTGCCCAGCGTCTTGTACCATTCGACGCCACCCGTTAAAATAATGGGAACATTAGCCCATGTCTCGACGTTATTTAAGACAGTTGGCTTATCCCAAAGTCCCTGCTCAGTGGCGTGGATGTATTTGACCCTCGGAACGCCTGGCAATCCCTCGATGGAACGCATTAAAGCAGAAGATTCACCACATACGAAGGCGCCTCCACCTTTGCATATTTCTATGTCAAAATCAAAGCTTGATCCTAAGATGTTCTTGCCTAACAAACCACACTCGCGAGCCTTCTCGATCGCAATCTCCAATCTTCTCACTGCGAGAGGATATTCGTTTCTGACGTAAATGTAGCCTTCACAAGCACCTACAGCATAAGCGCCTATCATCATACCCTCAATGACGCTATGAGGATCCCCTTCCATCAAGCTTCTATCCATAAAAGCACCTGGATCTCCTTCATCACCGTTAGCAATCACATACTTAGGGTAATCATCTACGTCCCTGCAGGCTTTCCATTTATATCCCGTTCTAAAGCCACCGCCACCACGACCGCGCAAATAAGAATCGGTAATCTTACTAATAATCTCATCGCTGCCAAGCTGAAGGGCCAACTCCAAGGCTTTATAGCCATCTGTGGCTATATAATCCTCGATGGACGTGGGATCGATGTGACCCGATCTGCGCAATACTAACCTCTGTTGATTAGCATAGAAGGGTATTTCGCTGTCGCTTCTGTAAGTCTTTTTTGTTACGGGATCACGGTAAAGCAGACGCTCTATTACTTCGCCATTTTGGATGGTCCTTTGTACTATCTCAGGAACATCTTCCACCCTTACATTCTGATAAAATATTTCACCCGGGGAAACTATCACTATCGGTCCTCTTTCGCAAAATCCGTGACATCCCGTAAATTTAACGACAGGTTCGACATCTACAATCTCGCCGACAGCCTCCCTAAAAGCTTCCAGAACCTTTAAGCTGCCGTTTGAGACGCATCCGGTACCACAGCACACGCGCAATTTAGGCTTATCTTTAGCTTTCCACAAATCTTCCTTTAAGCTATCGCGATAATATTCGAGATCACTTGGCCTTAAGAAAAAGGGCATCTTTTCTCTCCGCCTCCAAGATATTTTCAACATCATTCACATTCAACTTTCCGTAAACCTTATCACCGATTGTCATGACAGGCGCCATAGCGCAACACCCAAGACAATTCACCGTCTCTAAAGTAAAGATCCCATCCTCAGTGGTTTCACCAGCACTTATTCCCAAATTTTCGCTTATTGTTTTTAATATTTGCTTTCCGCCGCGAAGATGACATGCCGTTCCCTGGCAAACCTTTATGATCTTTTCTCCCTTTGGGGTCAAACTTAGTGCTTTATAGAACGTGGCCACCGCAAAGACCCTGCTTTCAGGTATATCGAAATACTCGGCTATTGAACGCATTGCACTGGTTGGCACATAGCGGAATCTATCCTGCACGTCCAGAAGCACCTGTAGCAAAAAGCGTGGATTTCTTTCGTATTGGGCCAATAAGGCATCAACCACCATATCCGAGGTAGTACTTGACACTGAAGAGTCCCCCCCTTTTTACAATCCCCCACTCGATTCCTTTACTGCAAATATAGTAGCACTCCTTTATGAAAACGTGAAGAGCTTGCCAAAAAACTAGTGTTGGCATGATGCTATTAATGTCATAAAGCTAACCGTAAATGCCGCCCCTTTTATTCAGGTTAAACAAGCTAATATTTCTATAATTTATCTGCGCTCTCCAAGTGCAGCCAGCACAATACCGGCTAACACCAAAGAACCTCCAAATATTGTCACTGGCATTATGGTTTCGCCCAATATGAAATAAGCTAATATAGGACTCATCACGGGCTCGCCCAACAAAGCTACTGCCACAAAGCCCGCTGAAAAATACTTGAGGGACCAGTTGTAGCTGCTATGCCCAATGATTTGAGGAAAAATAGCAAGACCCCAAAGACACAACCACGTCTTCGAAGGATAACCCCACAATGAATACCCAAGACAGATTGCGATGGCAAACAATACCACCGCCGCAGTAGAGTAACATATGGTTATATAGGAAAGAAGTGAGACCTTTTGCCTCAACCTGCGTCCTAACAAAAGATAAAAGGCAGTACACCAACTGCCCACGATGGCGAGAAAATCACCAAGCAGGGCCTTCCCACCCAAAGAAAAATCTCCAGCGCTTATTATCACGCTTCCAGTTACGCTAAAAACCACTCCAAGTATCGACATCTTCGTAAATCTGTCATTGCTCAAGAATGGCGTCAATAGGGCAACCCATATGGGATTGGTATTGACAAGCACCACGCTGCTGGCCACGGTAGTATAATCTAGGGAGGAAATCCAAGCAGCAAAATGGATGCTTAAAAAAACTCCGGAAGCGAGAGCAATTTTGACATCATTAAAGGCGAGTGACTTTATCTCTTTCCTTGCAAAAAGGCAAGCCAATGGAATTAAGATAAGGCAGGCAAGCCCAACCCGGTAAGCTGAAATAACCAAAGCCGGCGCATCGGCAAGACGAATCATAGTGGCTCCCGTTGATATGGCCATCACGCCTATCGCCAAGATGACGATGGGTAGAAATAGGGGTCCTTTTTTCCTATATTTTCTTTCATCAACCAATTCTCTCGCCTGCCAATGAAGTTTAAATCTAGAACGATTGGTAAGTTTGGCTAATTTGAGTATATGATATTTCTAACCATAGGTTGAGACAATATTAAGAAAGTTATGCATCCTTGGGAGGTAGTTATAGGTGCGACGCGAAATAGATGCCGACTTTCTAGCGAACCTATTCGATCGTATAGCTATATTACTAGAAATAAAAGGCGAAAACCCATTTAAAGTTAATGCTTACAGGCGCGCCGCAGAAAACTTGCGAAGAGAGACAAGGGATATAGTCGAGCTGTACAAAGAGGGAAAATTGACGGAGATTCCAGGGGTAGGAAAGGCCATTGCCCAGAAAATAACCGAGATATTGGAAAATGGAAAGCTGGAATTTTACGATAAACTGACAGCGGAAATTCCCGAAAGACTGCTTTCATTATATGAAGTGCCGGAAATGGGCCCAAAGCGAATTAAACTGGTCTGGGAAAAGCTGGGCATTGATTCGGTGGAAAAACTGGAAAAGGCGGCACTAGAAGGGACCTTAAGGAGCTTGCCCGGTTTTGGGCCAAAGATCGAAAGCAAAATACTTGAAGGCATCATGGCATTAAAAGAAAGGCGCTTGGTCTCAAGATATCCCTTGGGGGAGGGCTGGGATTTATCTCGAATTATAGTTAACCGTTTAGGCGAATTTGAGGGAGTGGTCTTCGTATCTCCTGCAGGTTCTTTGCGACGTATGAAGGAAACGATAGGTGACCTGGACATTTTAGTGGCTGCCGAAAATGATACAACGAATAAAATAATTAAAGCTTTCACTGATTTGGAAATAGTGGAAGAGGTATTACTTTCAGGACCAACGAAAACGAGCATTAGATTTAAGGGCGGTCTTCAAGGCGATTTGAGAATAGTTGAGCCTTCGAGATGGGGAACGGCTTTGCAGTATTTTACTGGCAGCCAACAACATAACATCTCCCTGAGGGAAATCGCGCTCAAGAAAAACTTGAGCTTGAGCGAATATGCCTTGACCGACAAAATAAACAACAAAGAAATATTGTGTTCTAGCGAGGAAGAAGTATACGAGAAACTTGGAATGAGTTGGATACCACCAGAGATAAGAGAAGGCACGATAGAAATAAATTTGGCCCTGGAAGGTAAGTTACCAAGACTCGTGGAAGTTGGCGATATAGAAGGTGACTTGCAGATGCATTCTACTTGGAGTGACGGAAAGCGATCCATAAAGGAGATGGCTGAAAAAGCCTACGCTCTAGGTCGAAGCTACATTCTGATAACTGACCACTCACAGGGATTAGGCATAGCGGGAGGCTTGTCTATTGAGAGATTAATGGATCAATGGCACGAAATAGACGAGCTAAATGAAATATTTGAAGGCAAACTGGTCATCCTTAAAGGTGCCGAGGTAGAGGTTCGAACCGATGGCACTTTAGATTATCCTGATGAAGTTCTTGAGCGCCTTGACGTGGTCGTAGCTGCCCTTCATTCTAATTTGAGGCAAGACAGAGGACAATTGACCGAGAGGTATATTAAAGCCATATCTCATCCCTTAGTTCATATTTTAGCGCATCCATCGGGCAGGCTCTTCGGAGTGCGCGAAGAAGCCAATGCGGACTGGGAAAGGATTTTTAAAGCAGCAGCTTCATCTGGCACATTGCTCGAGATAAATGCCCATCCAAGCAGGCTCGATTTATCGGAAAAAAAGATAAGACAAGCTTTCAATCTGGGCTGTAAATTTGTGATAAGCACTGATGCCCACGATATACACGAGCAGGAATACATGTTCTTCGGGGTGGCCCAGGCAAGGCGTGCCTGGCTAAAGAGGTCAGACGTGGCAAACGCACAGCCACTGAAGTCTTTTTTAGAACAAATCAAAAGATAAAGAATATTTGTTTTTCATGCAGAGCCCTTTGCACAAATAAAATCACACTTCACTAAGTTGCATCACAAAATTTAAATCGCAGCTTTCCTGCCCCTTCACAAGCAAATAAATAATCGCCTTCCCTTGTAGGCTTAACTTCTTTTAAGTGCTCTATTACATTTTTATGCATCCAACAGGTAATGTCGTTAGCTCCTTCCACGCTACAGGGCAAATAGTCGCTTTCTTCACCTTCATCGGGACGACCTATCAGGCCCGCCGGGCCCACGTAGGCCATTCATCATCCAGCTATATTAGTGCGTATTAAAATCATAAAATGCCCACCGCGAGCCCTCACTTGATTTAACCAATACTGTGAGGTTATCCTTATTTTGTTTTCCTTTTCCATACTATCCACATCTCCCCTCATGCGTGCCATCGCAAAGGTATACGTGGGAACACAAGGACTATTGAAAGTTGCCCGCTGAAATATGTACCGCCTTTCAACCCGTCCTTTAAGCTCAGGTTGAAAGGCGGTTTTTTAATAACCTTGTGATTAATTTAAACTTTAACCCCTGGTCCGAAGAAACTTATCGTGCTAAGGTCTAATTTTCAAATTCATGGGCAAATTCCTTGATACTTTCATTCACTAAGGTAACGCAATGGCTTATTGCAGGACCCCCGCCAAATTGAACAGCCACCAAGGCTGCCTCCATGATTTCATCTTCAGTGGCTCCAGCTTTCAAGGCATTATAAACATGTGTCACAATACAGTATTTACATTTAATGTATACAGCTATAGCTACAGATATCAATTCCTTAGTTTTCAAATCCAATGTACTCGGCGCCATCAATTTACCGGTAAATTCTAGGAAAGCTTGAACCTCAGGTCTTTCTTTCCCAACTTCTTTTATGTTTTTTTCAAGCTCTTTCATTATTTCTCTCGGATTCCATGCCATTTGCAATCACCCCGCTTGATTATTAATTTTGTTCTCTTCAGGCTATCCATTACTATTTATATTTTATCATATGCTTGAGGTAATTAAGGGCATCATCTCGGCTTTTGATCTTCCCCCTGGCCATTAGTTCGTAAATCGTGGAAAGAATCCGCCCAACCTCGGGACCTTGTTCTATATTGAGGATATCCATAACATCCCGCCCGGAAATCAACTTTCTCTTGCCAGAGAACTTAAAGACACAAGACAGGGCTATTTCCCGGTTTTCCATCCAGTTAGTATAGTCTCCGTTACTTGAGGTTATATCGATGTAGGAAAGCAAAAACAGGCCATCCAGCCAGGATCTCCCATACTGCATGTAAAGTTTAGGTATTCGCCTGGGTGCTGAAGAAATTAGGGGAACCATATGCCATCTCACCATGGCTGCAACACTTCTAACGAAATAACTGGGCCACGCCCATCGAGTCATTATCTCTTTAGCTAATTTTCCTCCATCTTTTTCATGGCCGATGAATCGTATTCGACCTTCTTCCTCTTTTATGGTGTTTGGTTTTGCTATATCGTGAAACAATGCGGCGGCCCGTACATCGATTCTGCTCGTCAGTATTTCGGCGTTTTTTATGCACAACCTTGTATGTTCATACACATCTCCTTCAGGATGAAGATATGGGTCTTGTGAAACGTTTTTAAGGGCATAGATTTGAGGTAAGACCGGAGCTAAAAACCCCGTATCATGCAAGAGTTCCAAGAACCTAAAGGGGCTTCCTCTTAAAACTTTATAAACTTCGTCGTCATCACCAACGAACTCCACTGAAACTTTACAATCTTTTCCGACACTTCTATTTACAACATCGGCTACTTTTTCCTGCCTCGTTTTGCCATATAAAGCAAAAAGCATTGCTTCTAT
>JAAYTM010000112.1 GCA_012518015.1 Synergistaceae bacterium | reverse complement strand
GCAAATCGCTCCGCAAAAACCACACCATGATAAGCCGCATCAGGTTTCGTAAACTCGGTCCACTTCCCAGAGGCAAACCAATCCATGTTGCCTCCGTCAACTACGACTCCACCAATGATATTGCCAAAGCCACTTAAATATTTGGTGGCCGAATGAACGACCACGTTTGCACCCCACTTAAGGGGCTGACACAAAACCGGCGATAAAAAGGTGTTATCCACAACAAACAAGACTTCCCTATCTTTAGCAATGGCCGCAATCTCCTCAAAGGGTGCCACATTTAAACCAGGATTGCCCACGCTTTCGGTAATAATACAACGTGTCATAGGTCTGATGGCATTTTCAACTTCCCCCGGGTCGTCAGTATCTATAACGCTTACTTCCACATTGAATCTGGTCATGCAGTTTAAAAGCAGCGTAAGTGTGCCTCCGTAAACTTTACGTCCTACTATGACGTGATCCCCGCTTTTGCATATCAATGCCAAAAGTTGATTGAACGCCGCTTGTCCCGAAGAAGTGGCCACAGCAGCCACTCCACCTTCTAAATCGGATATGACGCTTTCAAAAACAGCAACGGTTGGGTTAGCGATTCGCGAGTATGTAAATCCTTCTTTTTCAAGTTCAAAAAGCGAAGAGGCATCTTCTACCGAATTAAATTTGTACCCGGCCGTCAAATAAATCGGAAGCCCAAAAGCTCCTGTGGTTGGATCATGATCCCATCCTGCATGAAGTGCTCTTGTCGAAAACCCTTTGGGATTTCTCTTCAATACATTGACCTCCTTTTGTTTTTAACTGCAGATTAATCAAAAAGCCTTCTCCCCTAAGAGGGAAAAAGGCTTTTTATTCATCCCTCTTATCATTCAACCTTTCGGCTGCAGGTGTTAGCACCACGCCCCAAATAAGGGCAGGTTGCCGGGCTTCGCAGGGCCAGTCCCTCCGCCGCTCTGGATAAGAGTTTTTAAATACCCTTTAGCATGTGTTGCCTAATGATACCATCTTTTTATCGAAAGTCCATCAAAGGGCACAAAACTTTTTGAAGTTATCGAAAAAGATGGACTTGAAAAAACTTTCATTTCCTTCAAACCGATTAAAAAGTTTTTTGTACCTGGCCATGGAAAGAATCGGGTAGTCGCTCCCATAAAGAAATTTATGAGTTAAGCCGGATGCTTCGATAGCCTTAAAAATTTCCGGCTCATACAAAAGCGGAGCTGCCGCCGTGTCATAATAAGCGTTAGATAAAGCTAACTTCATCTCGGGCATGAGCTCGTACACCCAAAGTCCTCCGCCAAAATGCGCAAATATCACCCTGACTTCAGGATGATTAAGACAAAAAGCGGCAGCCTCTTTCGGGCCTACGTTCCCCTTTCCGGGATAATCGTGGCCAACGGGCTCTGCCGTATGGATCAGCAAAAACATTCCCGTCTCATGGCAGGCAGCAGCGAGCCTCCAGGTTTCTCTGGCATCAGCAATGTCGAAATCCTGCCCTTGCGGAAAAAGCTCCCCTACTCCGACAAGACCTTCTTCCTTGCATCTTTCGATCTCCCTTAATGCACCTTTAGCAAGGGGGGGCAACACTGCCAATCCCTTAAGGCGATCTGGATAGCTTTTTACCGCGGATATTACGTAATCGTTACACAACTTGCATAAAGACAAGTCGCTAAAGGCAAAGCCAAATATAAAGCTTTGTTCTATCCCGTCGGCATCCATTTGGGCAATCACATCTTCTACTGTCGCCCATTTATGTACTTTGCTCCTTGCGAGCATGCCAAAATAAGGTTCACCTTCAGCAATCCTTTCCCAATCCGATATTACCTCCGGGGGATAGACATGAACGTGGCAATCAACGATCTTCATGAAAGGACTTTCTCTCCTTTTGGATCCGGTACCGCCTCCCGCAAGGTCGAGATGTTCGATGTAATCCTTCGAGCCACGTGCGCCTTGTTCATGGTATATAGATGAATCCCCTTAACCCCAAAGGCAATGAGGTCAACAATCTGATCCGTGGCATAAGCGATGCCTGCTTCCTCCAGGGCGCGTGGATCATCAGCGTATCTATGAAGTATCCTCACGAATTTCTGGGGCAACGAAGCACCACATAAAGTTACAATTCTTTCTATCTGATTTTTGCTCACCACGGGCATGATCCCCGCCGATATGGGCACATTTATACCTGCTATGTACGCTCTTTCCATGAAACGATAAAAAAGTTCGTTATCGAAAAATAGCTGAGTAATTAAGAAATCTACTCCCGCATTGACCTTTTGCTTCAAAAAATGCAAGTCTTTGATGGGATCGTCACATTCGATATGCCCTTCAGGATAGGCAGCACCACCGATAGAGATGGTTTCGCCATACTTTTCCCGCAAAAACCGAACTAAATCGATAGCGTGTTCAAAGTCGCCCTTGACAAAGTTATCCCTTGCTCCCTCTGGAGGGTCACCCCTTAAAGCCAAAATGTTATTAACGCCGTTGTCGAGCAGAAAACATACAATTTTTTCCGTATCTTCGCGTGTAGCCTCAACGCATGTCAGATGCGCCAAAGATTCTATGCCGTATTTGTTTTTAACATCCATTGCTATTTGAGGGGTTCTATCGCGAGTTGACCCGCCAGCTCCATAGGTTACACTTATAAAATCGGGTTGAAGCCCTTTTAATTCATCCAATGTCTCGTAAATTCTTTCCAAGGGCGTCGTGGTCTTTGGCGGGAAAATCTCAAAGGAAAAAACTAATCTCTTTTTCTCAAATATGTCCTTTATTTTCAATTATTTTACCTCCTATCGATCAAGTAATTTTTCCACCAGACGAACAGCGCCTAGCGCATCTTGGGCATAACCGTCTGCGCCTATGTCATCCGCGTAACTTTGCGAGACCGCTGCCCCGCCTATTATAACTTTAACCGGAAGGTTTTCTTCCTTAATCTTTTTTATAACCCTTTCCATCTCGCGCATTGTAGTAGTCATCAGGGCCGACAACCCCACAATTTGAGCTTCTCCTTTTTTAGCTTCCTCCAGTATTCTCTCGAGTGGAACGTCTTTGCCAAGATCTATGACGCGATAGCCATGGCTTTTTAAGACCATCGAAACTATGTTTTTCCCGATATCGTGAATATCTCCAGCTACAGTGGCCATTATAATACATCCCCTGTCTTTTAGCGTCCCACCTTCACTTAATACCATTCTTTCTACAAGATTACATACGCTTTGAGCAGCCTCAGCGGAAGAAATGAGCTGAGGTAAAAAGTACTCCCCGCATTCGTATAATTTGCCTACTTCCTCTAATGCCGGAAGCACGACGTCGTTTATCAGGCTTAAAGGGTCAACCCCATCAGCCAAAAACCTTTGTGCTTTATCCAAAACGCTGCCTTTGTCGCCCTGGACAATCAACTTCTGCATTTGCTCAATCGGGCCAAGTATACGTTCTTCTGTCTTTGAGATAGCTTTTTTCTCTTTTACCTTTAAAGAGTTCGCCCACGTTATAAAGCAAGAGGCCCTTTCGTCTCGTCCCGTCAGTAGGTTGCATGCCTTCATTAAAGGATAAAAACCTTCATCCAATGGATCAGCGATCACGGCATCCAAGCCCGCCCCGGCTGCCATGACAAGAAATGTCTTGTTTAAAAGAGATCTTTCAGGCAGGCCGTGAGATACGTTGCTCACGCCCATTATCGTAAAAAGTTCAAGCTTTTTAAGCGCTCTTAAGACTTCCAACGTCACGATACCCGCTCTCGCGTCAGCAGCAATCGACATCGTCAGCGGATCTACAAATATCCTGTTTCTTGGGAAGTTTAACTCATCGGCCGTTAAGCCAACCCTCTCGGCCACCCTTATCCTCTCTTCCGGGGTTGTCGCTATGCCTTCTTCATCAATCGTGAGCACAACGAGGCAAGCTCCGTATCTTTTTGCAAGCTTCATTCCCCTCGCCAACTTCTGCCTTTCTGCAGTGACAGAATTAATGAGCGGTATGCCCGATACGTGAATTAAACCCTCCTCGAGCACCTCTGGTTCATCGGCATCTATTGATATTGGAAGCGTGCAAGCGTTTTCTACGACCTCAATAGCCTCACGCATGGCCTTTTTTCTATCTATATTTGGGAGGCTCACATTTATATCAATCACGCTGGCTCCCGATTCGCTTTGCCTTCTCGCTTCCTCTGATAAGGCATCCCATTTATATTGAGCCACCTCATCTCTCATGGGTGACTTCCTGGATACGTTTATTCTCTCGCCAACGACGACTATAGGTTCATCGTTACCCGCCAAAACCAATCGACTTCTGCTGGCCAATGCCGCCTTTTTAATCTCGATTGGCCAAAGGGGTTTTAAACCAGAAGTAATTTCTTTTAGATAAGCGATGTGTTCGGGCGTAGTGCCACAGCAACCTCCAACGATGCAAGCTCCGACTTTAGCTAATTTTAAGGTTTCTTTTGCAAACTCCTCTGGGTTAAAATTTTTGCCACCAGGGGAGCCCGCGTTAAGGTAGGCAAAAATTGGAATCCCCCCGTTACTGTAAAGGCCCTTTACTATACCTTCTGCAAGATCCGGCCCAAAGCTGCAATTTACACCCACTGCGCTTGCTCCAACAAGACGTGCCCAGTGAGCAACTATCTCGGGCGAACTTCCGGTGATGGTCCGACCATTTCGCTCAAAAGTAAAAGAAACCACAAAAGGAATTTCAGGAGCAATGTCTTTCACGGCTAAGACTGCGGCCTTTGCCTCCTTGATGTCCATCTGCGTCTCTATGAGAAAAAAATCCACCCCGCCATTTTTGAGTCCAAGAGCTTGTTCTTTATAAGCTTCATAAGCCTCCTCGAAGGTCAACTTTCCGAGGGGCTTTATCAATTCTCCCAACGGACCCATCGAGCCGGCGACGAAAGCTCCGTATTGGTCGGCGACGCGCCTTGCTATACGAGCGGCCTGCTCATTTATCTGGTGGGTCTTTCCTTCAAGGCCTCTGTAAGCCAATTTAATTGGGTTGGAACCAAAAGAGTTCGTCTCGATTATGTTTGCCCCCGAATTTAGATATTCCCTGTGAATGCACATTACTACATCTGGAGCAGTCACATTCATCTCTTCAGGCAATAGGGGAGGCCTCCACCCTTTATCTGCCAACATCGTCCCCATGGCTCCGTCCAATATTAAAAACTCACCGCCAGCAAAGATCTGGCTAACAAGATTTATCGACAAGGCAAAATTCCACCTTTCCTTTGTTATGATATATATGCGTAAGCTAGTCCCTTAATAAAATGTATTTTACTCTAAATGAAGGGAGATTTTCATATGAAATGCGTAAATAATGACGAAATCAATCTTCGATGGCACATTTTTTACACGTTAAAGAAACTCAACAATGCCTTGGAGAAACCCTCCATTCCGTCAAGGAGCAGGAAAATCCTTAAAACCATATATGACAACTTAAAGGATATAGAAATGAATGCAATTGGATCCATTGATAATATAGCAAATGGCTTATCCCTTATTGATAAAATAATTTTAGGGATAAATTACGGCGCGCCAGAATGGCCAAACAAGTTACTAGATCTGTACGGCCCACCGATTAAATGTCTCGTCATACCCTTTATAACCGAACATCTTGCCACTAGCGACATTCAAAAATATCTGCCATGGTGGAAGCAACCTTGCGAATGTTATTTACTTCCCTTTTACGCGGAAGAACAGGACTCGCCACTAAACCTTCAGTTTTTTTCAACGCATTTAGATAAAGCGTGGACCATGTACAATCAGGAGCTTTCCGACCGTTTTGCCCTAATCTTTGCTCCTGGTATTTCTATCATGACCTCTAACTATGATATGTTTGACTGGAAGCAAGCAAAAGATATTGATTGGCCAAGAGAGCTGAAGGATTGGATTGAAGAAATAGCAAGATCTTCACGAAAAAGCGAAGTTTCTCCGAAAGCCTGGGATTGGAAGTGGGACGAAATATGTCACGCAACTGCTTTACTGCTTGAAAACATACCACCTAGCCAAATAAAAGACGATCCCCTAGAGATAATCAGCATTCTCATCGCGGGCTCGATAGTAGCCTCTTTCGAAATCCATAAGGGCGCCTCCTTCGAGGGAATGGCTTCTTTGGAGAGGTTAATAGCTTTCGCTTGCGATGGGAGCTTATTTTTATCCAAATATCGGAGCTCGTAAG
This sequence comes from Synergistaceae bacterium, assembly GCA_012518015.1. GTDB lineage: Bacteria > Synergistota > Synergistia > Synergistales > Acetomicrobiaceae > Acetomicrobium. The sequence goes on along the minus strand of JAAYTM010000112.1, from coordinate 5,813 downwards.
GTTTAAAAAGGAGCTGACAAAACATGACGAACGCATTAGGTTCAAACGAAATAAGAAGCATGCTGGATAGGGGCGACTTAGTAGTCATGCCCTTGTTGGATTTAAATCGTCAGATAGGAAGGGCTTCCCTGGACGTAAGGCTCGGGCAAGACTTTGTACTGTTTCGCAAGGGCCAAATACCCGTTATGGATGTAAAGGACGCTTTTAACGACACCGCTTGGGTCGATTACTACGATCGTATAAGGCGAGAATACGGTCAGGCTTTCATATTGCATCCCGGGCAGTTCGTCTTAAGTTCAACCTTGGAGTTCTTACGTCTGCCTCGAAACGTGATGGCCTATGTCATAGGCAGATCCTCGTGGGGAAGAGCAGGACTTGTAATCGCCACGGCAACATTCGTTGACCCGGGATTTCAAGGAGTCATAACACTTGAGTTAGTCAACGAAGGCGAGGTTCCCATATCCTTATATCCGGGAACTCGCATAGCTCAATTGGTCTTTCACAAGCTAGAAGGCGAAGTGCAAGCCTACAAGGGAAAGTACGCCTTTGATACGCGGGCCACCGCGAGCAGAGCTTATGAGGACGAAGAGATCATCAAACTCACGAGGAAAGATTAAAGCGAATGAGCACGACGAGTCACTAAATGATGTGCCAAACGCGTCGGTTCTGGCAACCGATAACGCGTACAACAAACTAAAACCAGCTCAGTTGCCTGTCTAACGGAGATCTTATGCCCTGGGCTTACATAAAGAGGCCTAACTTTGCTTCTCGTTCGAACGACATGTCCTATCACTTTTTTATCCTGCCACAAGGGCACCCACGATCCCTTGTTTCGTGGAACATGAAGGTGATTTCCTACAAGACGACTTTTAGCGACTCCTATCGAGGGCAGATCCAAAACAACCCCAAAATGTGACGCAATGCCTAGCCCTCGCGGATGAGCAACACCTGCACCGTCTATCATCCAAATGTCTGCTTTAAGGGACAGTTTATCGTAAGCATCTATTATAACGGGAAGTTCTCTGAAAGAAAGCAGGCCAGGTATGTAAGGGAAGGTGACATTTCTTTCAGCATATGCTCTTTCTATGACTTCGCCAGAAAATCGATCCCAAATGATCGCAACTGCATATGCGCTAGTCATCTTTCGACTAAAGTAAGCAACATCGACACCGCCAATGAACCTTATTTGAGCGATATTGGGATAATCCCTTATTCTTACGAAGCTGCGCAACTCGTTTTGTAATTTTATTGCCTCTTTTGCGTTATGCGGTAACTTAATCAAAGTATGCTGCCTCTAAATAAAATATAGGGGCGTGAGATGAAGTTTAATTCACCCCACACCCTTCGTTTGCAAGTTACTTTATTTCTACCTCAGCGCCTGCTTCTTCCAATTTCTTCTTGATTTCCTCGGCTTCCTCCTTGGAAACTCCTTCCTTCACAGGTTTTGGAGCGCTGTCAACCAACTCCTTTGCTTCCTTTAAGCCTAAGCTCGTAATTTCGCGAACAACTTTGATTACATTTATCTTGCTCGCGCCAACAGATTTTAAGACTACGTCGAATTCAGTCTTTTCCTCTTCCTCGGCCACCTCAGGAGCCCCTGCTGCAGGAGCTGCAGCCATCATGGCCACAGGAGCCGCGGCGGATACACCAAACCGCTCTTCTAAGGCCTTAACTAACTCCGATAGTTCAAGAACCGACATTTCCTCTATCGCCTTAATGATTTCCTCTTTGGTCATTGTTTGATTCCTCCCTTTTAGGTATGTAACACTATAAATATTGAATTCCATTTACAGTTGGTCGAACCCTTTACGCTGCTTGCTTCTCTTTTTCTTTTGCTATTTGGTCCAAGCACGTTACCAAACCACGTAAAGTTCCAGACAAAACCGTAACCAATCCCCGCACTGGCGCTTCCATGGCACTAAACACTTGGGCCAACAAGACATCCCTAGTTGGCAACGTAGCAAGAGTATTTACCTCTCCGGCATCTATAAATCTCTTGTCCAACAGAGCTCCTTTTAACTTTAAGGCTTCGCCTCTTGTCGCTTTAACATAATTAGCTAGTACCTTAGCTACTTCGACAGGATCTCCGTATGCCACCGTAAAAACGTTGGGCCCAGAAAGCACCTCTTCAGGAACAGACAATCCTACTTCCTTAAGAGCCAAACCGAAAAGCGTATTCTTGGCCACCCTCATGATGCCCTTTGCTTCCCTAACTTTGGACCTTAATTCTCCTATTTGCTCGACTGTTAATCCCTTATACTCGCTAAAAAATACTGCCTGTGCTCCTTGAAGCGTCTCGATCAATTTCTGCAATTCTTGAATATTAGCTTTTGAAGGCATTCCTTCACCTCCTTTTTTAAAAAATAAAGCTCCTGGGCAAAACCCAGGAGCTTTATCACTAATACAAAAACACTCTCCTGGCCTCGGCGGGCTGGTCATGAAACCATTTAAGTTTTTCACCCGCTGTCTTAAGCCCAATGACAGAATTAATTTTATTAATCTATGGCATTTTCTTCAAGTATGACTTTTTAAGTTTACGTCAAAACTAAAAAACAAAGAAGGCTAAAGCAAAAAAGAATTCGCTCTAGACATCAAAAGCATCACACAAACAACCCTTTGCTGCTTTTATTATTTTTTACTCTTCAACGATTTCTTTTTGAGCTCGTATCGGATCTATCTTGATCCCAACGCCCATGGTCGGTGCTATGGCAATGCTCCGCACGTACCGTCCTTTAACAGCCGCAGGGCGCGCACGTAATACAGCGCGCAATAAAGCTTTAGCATTATCAAACAACATATCAGGCGCGAAGCTCATCTTGCCGATCACTACGTGAATTATACCGTATCTGTCGACGCGATACTCAATACGTCCCGCCTTGATTTCTTTAATGGCCTCAGCCACATCGAATGTAACTGTGCCAGTTTTTGCGCTTGGCATGAGGCCGCGAGGACCTAGAATGCGCCCAAGACGCCCTACAACGCGCATCATATCAGGGGTGGCTATTACGGCATCGAAATCCAACCATCCCCCTTCGATCTTCTGCACCATGTCCTCTCCGCCAACATAATCAGCTCCTGCCTCTTCGGCTTCCTTCATCTTCTCGCCCGATGCTATGACAAGAACCCTTTTTTCCTGACCAGTGCCATGAGGCAAGGTGATGGTGCCCCTCACCTGCTGATCGGCATGACGAGGATCTACGTTCAAACGAATATGCATTTCCACTGTCTCATCAAACTTTGCGGTTGGCAGTTCTTTTAAAAGCTCAATGGCTTCGCGAAGACCGTAAAGTTTCGTCTTATCAACCTTTTCGAGCATTGCTAAATAACGTTTTGATTTCTTTGCCATTTTCTATTCCTCCTTGTGGTCTGTAACGGGTTGCCCCTGCCACATGATATACACTAACCCACGACTTCTATGCCCATAGATCGGGCAGTGCCTTCGATCATACGCATAGCTGCTTCTATGTCATTAGCATTTAAATCCTGCATTTTGATTTTAGCTATCTCTTTTAATTGCTCTCTGGTAACCTTGCCAACCTTATCTCTGTTTGGCTCACCAGAACCTTTTTCGATACCCGCGGCCTTTTTGAGCAATATGCTGGCTGGAGGTGTTTTAAGCTCAAAAGTAAAGCTTCTATCCGCATAAACAGTTAGCACCACTGGAATTATCATGCCCGCATTATCTGCGGTCTTTGCGTTAAATTGTTTGCAGAACTCCATAATATTTACGCCATGTTGGCCAAGTGCTGGGCCCACAGGCGGCGCTGGCGTTGCTTTGCCTGCCGGCAATTGTAGTTTTATCTGTGCTATTACCTTCTTAGCCATATAGTTTTCCCTCCCGTGTAGCTTGAACGCCCTTATATTTTTGTTAAATCGCTGTAATCGGCTTCAACTATAGTTTCTCGTCCAAAAAGTGTCACTGAAAATTTGATCTTTCCCTTCTCCGGAATAACCTCTACTACCGTGCCGACTTGCCCCTCGAAGGGTCCGCTTCTAACGCGAACCACATCCCCTGGCTTGAGATCGATTTCCAACTTTGGCTTCATCTGTTCTTTGCCAATCTTCGCAAAGATATCCTGGACTTCCCGTTCGGATAAAGGAATGGGGTTATTACCAGCACCCACGAAACCCATGACGCCAGGAGTGTGTCTCACTACATACCAGGATTGGTCGTCAAGGATCATTTCCACAAGTATATACCCCGGAAAGACTTTTCTTTTCACTCTCTTTTGCTTTCCGTCCTTAACGTAAACTCGTTCCTCTATCGGCACGAGGACTCGGAAGATTTTATCCTCCATGCCCATTGTAGCTATACGCTGCTCTAAATTGGCTTTTACCTTATTTTCATATCCTGCGTACGTTTGAACAACATACCAACGACGCTCGTTCTTGTCAATCATCACCGAAAAGGGGGCCATTTGGGCCCCCTCACCCCCCTAGTCAATTGATTGATACTTCCCAAGTTGTCAACGCTATTCAAGGAATATAAAAATCCTGTTTAAATTATTTTTATCTATGGATTCGAAAAACTTTACTCTAAAAAGATTTACTAACCCACGATTTTTGAGAAAACCGCAGTAAATATCAAATCGAGAACTCCCAAATATGCTGAAACCAACAAAGTTACCACTATGACCAGCAGTGTAGAAATCCAAACCTGCTTTTTGTTTGGCCATGTAACTCTTTTTAGCTCTGCTCGCGCTTCTCTCAAAAAACTAAAAATCTTATCCAAGCCTTTTGCCTCCTATGAACTCGAACCTGCAACCCCCATATTTTTCAGTCCCAAAGCCACTACATAGATTATAACAAAGCTGGCTCTTCCCCGCACATTCTTGGGGCACAACCACCCACACTATATTACCTGCCTCAGCAATGGAGTCCACACTTCGGGTTGCTAGCGTATATTACCATGCCCGCATTTTAAAAGTCAATGTCAAGCCTAAAAAACACAGAAGGTTATGAAGCCAACGCGAAAGGTTCATATTTTATTTTAAATGTAGAATATACGCCTGGTCAAGGAGGTTATTTATGGTCATGTTTAATCATTATATTTTTTATTCTCTTGATTTCTATTCAGCCTCGCTGTGACGTGCTTGACCAGACTATACTACGCAGGAAAGCAGAAATAAGCTAACAAGATCCTTGATGATCCCTTTTGCAGGCCCTAGTTGATGAAGGTTTCCAGGTTGGAAAACTTGCCAGAGTGTACTACAAAACCTGCTAAAGGTGGCTATCTCCTCAAAGGTATAACAGCCATAAAAACACTCCCCTGCGCCTCTGCCGGCGACAAGGGAGTGAAAGGTAGGAGTGTAACAAACTACTTGTTCATGTACTGCCATGCACTATTTGAGTAGAGTTTTTATGCGTATTTGCGTGATTGCAAAAAGGCATCGATAAACAATTCCAGTTACATCTGTAATCTTAAAATTCTGGCAGGCCCGGCAGGACTCGAACCTGCAACCCCCGGATTTGGAGTCCGGTGCTCTGCCAATTCGAGCTACGGACCTGCTCGCTAGACTATTTTATCCTACTTTGTTTCTTTGTGCAAGGTGTGTTTATTACACCAACGGCAATATTTTTTCTTTTCAAGTTTCTTTGGTTGTTTTTTCTTATTCACTGTCGTAACGTAATTTCTGCGCTTGCACTCGGTGCACTCCAATCCCACTACATCGGCCATTCCACGTCCCCCCTTTCACCTTAAGGGGATTACTCAAGTATCTCGGTCACTACGCCGGCACCTACCGTACGACCGCCTTCTCTTATGGCAAACCTCAGTCCCCTTTCGAGTGCTACGGGAACTATGAGCTTGACTT
>JAAYTM010000019.1 GCA_012518015.1 Synergistaceae bacterium | reverse complement strand
GTCTTTAATAGCTGCGGGGTCCATAGCTGAATCGAAGTCCACTTCCACGTCCATTTTTTTCAAGACAACCTTGACCATCATGGCATCAGGGCTCTGGCCCGCAGAAGTAAGAGCTATATTGCTCGCCGCGAAGGCAACCTGGCAGAATAAAATTGCAAATAGAAAAGAAAGGATTAATCGAAAAATTTTATTTTTATACATTTTTGACAGACCTCCAATAAAAAATGATCGGTTTAAATTTGCATAAAAAGAAGCCTAGTTGAGGAACGCTCCCACATCTTTTTTCTGTAGCTCTTCGTAAGATGGAACATTTTCCATCACAAGCTTCTTGCCTGTTGTCTCGCCGTAGATGTCGGCCAAAGATTTTACAACTTCCACACATATCCCCACCCGCATCTTCAAGGGATAATCGGGATCGAAGAGAACATCTGGGGCTTCTCTCCAGGTATCCTGCCCCGGATTGGGCGTTTCGGAAAGAAAGGATAAGCAATCCGTAGCATTCCCAATCTCTAAATGACTTAAACCACGGAATTCAGGATTAGATTGGTCTACTTTCAAGGAAATCCCCTTTTCTTCTAAGGCCAGGACAGTTTCAGCGCCGATTTCTAAAGCTTTGGGGTTGCACACTAGCATATAAGCTAGTCGGCTACCTGGACTTACTTCTCCGTTTTTTCTATCGATAAAGTAATCTGGCGTTCCTGACTCGTGGAGATCTATAGAAAAATTGATTTTCTCTTTTCTGATTAGCTCCATCACTCCAAAAGCTACTTGAGCAGTCGGAGTTCCGTCTTTTTTGCCTGGGTAGTTCCTATTGATGTTTCGCGATTCCGCTCCATCGTCGATTTCGTATCCAGAGAAGTGCTGGAACTTTTCCGGATCTGGCTGCCCCTGGTCTTGAATGTCTACGTAGCGATCCCCATAAGGAAGATATCTTAGGCCAGAGCGACTCTCTATAGGTAGGAAATGTGGAACTTTTCCATTTTGATCAGGAATGGACATTCCGCTAACATTGAGGCACGGAATAACGACAAGGCGTCCTACCTTGACTTCGCAGTTTTCAACAAGCATTGTAGCTGACGTTACGCCAGCCAGTTCCCTAGGGTGAGTACCGCCAAGTACAAGAGCGCTAGCACCCGGCTTGCCACTGTCGAGGAAGAAAACAGGTGTGTCGAGGTTAGTGCCACGCAGCGATTCGCAATAGTCGGAAAGCCATCCTTGAGATGTTACCCCGTACCCAGGCCGAACATCCGGCCTGAAAAAGGCAGCATGACTTGTGGATGAAACAAGCAGGAGCATTACGAACGCAACGACTAATTTCCTAGTTAAAGTCTTCATTTTTAACACTGACATTTTGCATCTCCCTCGTTATTTTTCTGGTGCTGCCGCTGCTCCACCTCTGCGCACGGAGCCAACACCGATAAGCGTTCCATCTTCTTCAACTCCAACCACATTAGGTCCCCCGAAAAAGAGATCGGGATATTCCTGCAATTTAACAACATGGCCAAATATTTTTTCAAGACAAGCTATTGTTTCCTCTGAGTAGCCCTTTTCCATCCTTATTTCCGGATATGAGATATATCCTACAAATTTGGGTGCTTTAACGGCTTCCTCAAGGCTCATATCAAAATCCGCAAGGTCTACAATAATCTGAATTAATGTAGAAACGATGCGACTTGCACCAGGAGAACCTAAAACCCACTTCACTTCTCCGTCCTTTTCAATAATCATAGGTGCGATGTTTGTGCGAGGTCGTTTCCCCGGTTCCATATGGATCGGGTCGCCAGGAGCAGGTGCACTTTTAAAGTTTCCAAGCTCATTGTTGATAAAGAAGCCATCAACCCAGCATGCCGTACCGAAGAAAGAAGAAATTGTCTGTGTCCACGACACTGCATTGCCCCACCTGTCGATAATGGAAAAGTGAGTTGTGGAAGGAGATTCGAGAACAAGTTCTCTTAGAGCAGCAACCTTTTCTTCCTCCTTTTCGAATTCCATTTGAAGAAGAATCTTCGAGAAGCTCTCCTCATTTTCAAAGTAGGCAGGATCTCCTACGAGATCTTTCCACGTCTCAGGTTCTGATGCTTGAGAGAGGTCTATTGCCATCATACGAGTCTTGGCATAATCTTTGTTCAGCAACCCTGCCTCCGGCAGATCAGGGTCAAAAAGAGGGTCACCTACATAAGCCTGCTGATCCACTGCTGTCAAGATAAAGGCTTCTTGCATAATGTGCAGCCGCAAGGGATCATCCCATCCAAGGGCGGATAGGTTGAATTTTTCGAGAACGTTGAGGGTCTCCAGCAATCGTGGACCACCGACAGGCATTCCCGGTACGTAAATATCATATCCTCTGTAATGTCCATGTAGTGGATCTCTTTTGACGACTTTATAAGCTTCTAGGTCCTCTTTGCGAATCCAGCCATCATTCTTTTTCATGTATGCGTCTATCTTGTCGGCAATGGATCCACGATAGAACAAGGATGCCCCCTCTTTAGCAAAGGCCCGAATTGTTTTTGCCAAGGCTGGGTTTTTGAAAATATCTCCTTTTTCCCAAGGCAACCCTTCATTGAGGAAATCAGGCGCACTTTTTTGAAGCCTGTCAAAATTATCAGCTACTATACCTGCAAAAGTTTGATTGACTTCAAAACCTTCCTCGGCAAATCGAATAGCGGGAAGAGCAATATCTTCCAGTTTCATAGTCGCTGCTTCTTTGTAAACATACTCAATAGCGGCAGGTACACCTGGAACGCAAGCTCCTTTAATCGTTTTGGCTGCCTCGCTGAGAGTCATGCCACTTTTCTCTAAATTTTCATAAGTAGCCAATTTAGGAGCCGTGCTTCTGAAGTCCAGTGCAAAACGATGTCCATCTTTCATTTGAACAACCAGATAACCTTCTCCGCCTAGTCCCGAAGCGTATGGTTCCACCACTCCTAAAGCTAAACTTACTGCAATAGCAGCATCTACAGCATTGCCACCTTTTTCAAGAATCTCTGCCCCAGCTTGGGCCGCAAGAGGATGTGCTGCGGCTACTATCCCTTTATCAGAACGCAATACTGGCGCGACTGTTACTGCTAGTCCTGCGCTTGAAAGAACAAAAAGAATAAGAAAGGCCGCACTCCACCTCTTGATCCATTTACCTCTCCTCATGACTATAGCCACCTCCTATATAAATAAAGATACATTTTCTGCGAATTTACCTCTATGCAACCTATCTTATTGTAGGAGGATACTTACAAAAGGCTATATTTTCTCTCATATCTCTCATTGGGAAATTAAATGAATGGGCACAAAACATGAACACAAAAGGGGGGCATAACATTCCGGGGCAATTAACCGTGCAATTACGTGGCTACTGCTTACCTGTTACTATCAGTCCCTTCGATTAGAATCGCTTCCTCCATTGACATCTTCTGAATGCAGGTAAATATTTTTTGTGCTCTTTGTAAATCTTCGGCGCTATTTATATTGAAAAAAGAGATTTGATAATCTTTTATCACTCTCATCGCCTTTTCTTCGAAAACAGACACATTGACGAAGGGGTAAAAGTCCTTTATCTTCCTTTTGCCTTGTTTGTATGCCGTCTCAGCTGCCTTTAAACAGGAGCGATGGTAAAAGGCATGAAGTGGTTCTAAAAAATTGTTTAATTGGGGCACCAGGACTTGCGAACCCTTTTTTCGGCTTTGATAAATGAGCCTAACCAAAGGTTTCTCGATGAAAGGCATGTCGCATCCAACGAGAAAAATCCACTCCTCATCCGACCATTTTAGGGCTTCTATTAACCCGAGCAAAGGCCCTTGGTTTGGAATAGAATCGCATATCACGCTTACGCAGTTGGACGAAAACAGTGAGGAATGAATTGAGAGCAAGTGATTGTAGTCATGTGGCGAAACAACGAGTAGAATCCTGTCAGACATCGCTTTGATGTTGCTTACGAGAATTTCTAAAAGGTAGGTATCCCCAATCTTTAGCAAAGCCTTATTACATCCTAATCGATTTCCTTTACCTCCAGCCAAGATGACGGCTGTAACGCCGCGGATAAGATCTTCGCACACGTTAAGGTCCCCGTTCTTTAAAGATTTGTTCTTGTATTATATAATCATCTGGACTTTCGTTGCAATGAAGTTGGTGCGGGCTGAAAGTAAGCCCAATTACCCTCCGAGGAGGTTAAGGAAAGGTGAAATACGATTGCATTGAAACAGCAAAATGTCTTCATGAAAAATACTTCGTAGCTGATGCACACTTTGATCTTTTACCCTTAGTATGGGATTGGCGTAAAAGGGGAGAATCAAAGGTCATAGAAAACCGCTACATTCCCGTATTTAAAGAAGGAGGTATAGACCTTGTAGTATCGTCGCTATTTGTGTCGGACGAGTATTTGCCGGAAATGGCATTGAGGAGAGCCTTGGACTACATAAGTTTATTTTACAAAGAGATGGAAGAAAGTCCCGGCCTTTTTTCGCTGTGCCGAAACGTAAAGGAAATAAAAGAAGCAAAATCTGCCGGCATGGTTGCAATACTGCTTTCCTTTGAAGGGGCAGAGCCTCTGGGCAACGATATAAACCTTTTGAGAATATTTTACGAATTAGGCGTGAGGGGGTTGGGGATCACGTGGAGCAGGAGAAATTACGCAGCAGACGGTTGTCATTTTGAAGCTAAAGAAGAGGGCCAAAAAGGTGGGCTCACGAACTTTGGAGTCCAGCTACTTCGCGAGGCAGAAAGCCTAGGAATGTATATCGATGTTAGTCACCTTAACGATGAGGGCCTAAAAGATGTCTTGCGGTTTTATGAAAAGCCAGTCATTGCCTCACATTCAAATTGCAGGGCCTTGGCGCAATCCATGCGAAATCTTACGGATGAACAGATATTACAAATAGCTAGTAGTGGCGGCATCATCGGGATGAACGCCTGCAGCGAGTTCGTCAAAGATTCAAACGAAGAAGTTTGCGCAAGAGACTTGGCAGACCATGTGGATCATATCTGCGGTCTTGTAGGTTCTTTTGATCATGTTTGTTATGGTTTTGATTTCTGCGATGAATTTCGCGAGGCTTCTCTGCAAGTTGAAGAAAAACGTAATTATGATTGCATCAAAGGACACGCCAGAAGTTTTGAGCTTACGGCTGAACTCGTTTCGCGTGGGATCGGCGAGAAAGAAATTGCGGGCATCATTGGAGGAAATTTCTTGCGATTTTTGGAACGCACTATAGGTTAATGAGATTAATGCAAAATTCGGGAATGATCGCCTGACTTTGTCAGGTGGTTTTAGTGGTAAGGTGTTATCCAGCATCATTCGAGAAAACCCCTTACCACTGTATTTAATTACCATTTGTTAATATGGATTTTATCCCATCTTAAGGACTCAAAAGGAACGGGCTCTTTTTGCTCTCCCGGGTATCCTATGGCAAGCAAACATACTACTCGATAGTTGTCCGGTATTCCAAGAATTGAACGTACGTATTCATCGGAGCTCATTTTTTCAGAATGCATGCGATTTCTTATTTGTATCCAGCAAGAACCCAAGCCGATCGACAACGCTGTAAGTTGTACGATGATGGCAGCTATTGAGGCATCTTCTATCCAGGTATCATTTACCTCTTCAGAGCCCAGTACAGCCATGCAAAGCGGAGCTCCCCTCAAAAAGGCAGAACTTTGATTTCGCGCATTGGCCAGCTTGCCTATTGTTTCTTTATCGTCGATGAAGATGAACTCCCAGGAGTGAAGGTTTTTGGAGGTAGGCGACCTGAGTGCAGCTTCTTTTAAGATGTCAATCTTTTCTTGTTCTATCGGCTTATCTTTAAAGCGTCGAATGCTCCTCCTTTTTCTTAAAAGCTCGATCATTTTGACCCCCCCATTAATTTAGACGCCTGAAACTTAATATATTTATGACGCAATGAACACCTCCATGATATAGTATCACGATGCAAACTTTAAGAACTTGAAATCCTTTCACTAAAATATACGAGGTTTATCGGATGTGGCAAGGTGGCTTTTGTATGGTTAAATATACTTCGTCGAGATTGGACTAAATTGCAATTTTGAAAATATGTATGCAAATAGAGTTT
>JAAYTM010000111.1 GCA_012518015.1 Synergistaceae bacterium | reverse complement strand
TACGGGGCGTCCTTCGGGCAACGCCGGCACATTTTTTATGTGCAGCCTGTTGTAAAGGGTCAGCAAGACTCGGCAAAAACCCTTGGAGAAGGCATAAAAAATTGTATTTTGCTCAAGCGTCACAACGCTTCACCTGTTCTATGTGATCTTTTACGAGCTTTATTACCCTCTCAACTACCTCATCGAGGGTTAAGTCGCTTGTATCTAAGATTATAGCATCTTCGGCGGGAATTAGCGGGGATAGTTCCCTATTACTGTCTTTTTCATCCCGTTGAATTATCTGATAATATACGTCATCAAAGGATATATCCACTTCGCGCTCCATCAGTTCTTTCCATCGTCTTATAGCTCTTGTTTTAGCGTCTGCTTTCAAAAAAATTTTTAAATCGGCATCGGGAAATACGACCGTTCCCATGTCTCTTCCTTCGGCGATGAGGTCTTGGCAATCTTGAAGTTCTCTTTGAAGGGCAAGCAAACTACTTCTTATTACAGGCAAGGCGGAATAAAGCGAGACCATCTCATCTACCTGTGGGGAACGTATGGCCTCTGTGACGTTTTCTCCGTTAACGTATATTTGTTGATCCTTGACTTCGAGATCTAGATCCTTGAGGCATTCTTCAATTTTAGGGACATCACTGGGAGAAACGCCTCTTTGCAACAAAAAAAGGGTAACTGCTCTATAAATAGCCCCTGAATCAAGGTGCACAAACCCCAATTCTTGAGCAACCCTTTTGGCTACACTGCTTTTTCCTGAACCCGCAGGACCGTCTATGGTTATTATTTTACATTTTCTCATACGATCTCCTCTGTTTTCATTTCTTCGTCCAATTGATACAAAATATTTACGGCCTCAGACAACAAGGACTCGATGTCGTCTTTTAAGTTGAATCGTTCTAATGCTTCTTCTGATATATTATGTTGTAATCCGTCTGCGCCGAGCCCAAAGCCCAAGATAAGACACATTACATTAGCTACGTGGACTATGTCAACAATAACCCTGTAGGATTGTTTTTCTTCAGGCAGTTGCTCTGGCGTGTGATGGTAACGAGCGACTATGGAATAAATTTCAGGTAGTGCCCATTGATCTATGATCATGCCCCCTATCTCGGCGTGATCGAAACCTAAAACTTCTCTTTCCGCGTAAGTAAAAGGAATGGATTTTTCCTCGACCATCTTATTGATGACGGAATACCCGTAACGAACGTACTCATTAAGGACTATCTTTCCGATGTCGTGTAGCAGTCCGGCGAGATACGCTTCTTCCAAATCGATGCCACCCACTTTTTCTCCTATATAACGTGAAAGATAGGCAACACCCAAGGAATGGCGCCATAGCTCGCCCTTATCCAGAGCGTAACCTTTCTGTGATTCGGCCATATAGGGATAGATGCTAGCGGCTAGGACTATACTTCTTAATGTCTTAAATCCAAGAAGAGCCACGGCCTCCGTCACGCTCGTAATGGTTCTTGGGATGCCGTAGTAAGCAGAATTTGCCAAGCGTAAAACTCGAACAACTAATCCTTGATCCTTCGAAAGTGATTTGGCAACATCAGAGGCGCTACTTCTTTCATCATCGATTTTTTTTAACGTTAAAATTACAAATTGAGGCAAGGACGGGATGTCTTTCACCCTTTTTAGTATACGCCTTTTTATTATTTCCTTTGGGCTTCCGTCTATCGACATAGTCTGCCCTCCTACGCTTTTAAAAGATGAATTAAATTACGCCACCGTTGCGAATCATAAGCGATAATTCCTCTCTTTGCAGCTTTAAAAAGGATCCCTCCTTCAAAGTTTTCAGTTGAAGATTGCCTATTTTTGTCCTTGTCAGCTTAATTACCTTGTATCCCAAAATTTCTGCCATTCGCCGCACTTCTCGTTTTACTCCCTCGTAAATTTCCACTTCGCAGCAATTTTCTGCGAGAGTTTTGACGCTTTTTGGCCTTATAAATTTCCTGTCAATTCGAAGTCCTTTTTCCCACTTTACTATGTCTTTCTGGGCAATGGGCTTATCGAGAACGACTTCGTATGTCTTTGTTATGTTATTTCGCGGATGTATCAAATTGTTTGCGAATTCGCCATCATTTGTAAGGATCAATAACCCAGTGCTATTTTTATCAAGTCTGCCGACGGGAAAGAGATGATAGTCCCTTAATTCTTTAGGAAGTAAATCCAAGACCGTCTTATACCTGGCGTCAGTTACGGCACATACGTAGTTACGAGGCTTGTTCATCGCTATGTAGACCTTTTTTAAGGGAACCACCGTACGCTCATCTACTGCTACTTTTGTATCACTGCTTATAGCAACCCACGGTCCCGGCGCAACCTGCCCATTTATTTTTACCCTTCCTTCGGCGATCAGTTTCTCGACCTTTCTTCTGGAGCCCAACCCACACATGGCCAAGTACTTATTTAGTCTAACAGACTCGTTGTACTTTGCGCCATTCCTGTTTTTTGAATTTTCTTTAAGTGACATTTCCTTCATTCATTAACTCTTCTTCCGTTGGCAATTCGCTCAACGAGTTAAGGCCAAAGACCTCTAAAAACTCCTGTGTAGTTCTGTATAACAAGGGTAATCCTGTGCCCTTTTTGCGTCCGGCGACCCTTATCAGACCCGATGACAGCAGGGTTTCCAATACCTTATCGCTTCTTACTCCCCTAATTTCTTCTATTTCAGTCCTCGTGATGGGTTGCTTGTAAGCTATTATGGCAAGCGCTTCCATGGCTGCCTTGCTCAATCGCAACTTATATCCGTAGGAGCTGTTATAGTTTTCAACGACATCGCTAAGATCGCTTGCCGTAGCCATTTGCCAACCTCCGGCAACATTGATCAGAGTGATGCCGTGATGTAAGTCGTAATGATCTTTAATGCAGCGGATAGTTTCTTCTACCGTTTCATGGTCTACCGAAAGTGCGTTTGCAAGTTCTGCTGTTTTTACTGGTTCTGTTGAAACAAATAAAATTGCTTCTATCTCCCTGGCAACTTTTTTAATTTCATTCCTTGAGTTTGACATAAATATCCCCAAATTGTTGCTTTTGATTTAAATAAATAATACCAATCCGGGCAAGTTCTAGCAATGCCACGATTGTGCTTACAACGAAACTTTTACCTGTTTTGTCTTTTAGCAACTCGAGCAGCGTTAATTCCTTGCGTCTCGACAAAGAATTTTTAATGTCCTCTATGCGAGCTTCGATGGTTTCCTCCGGGTCTTCTTTTATCAGTAAATTGACCATATCTTGTGCTGAAGGTTTGGTTTTAGAATTGAATTTATTTATCAAGCTCCACCATAGAGAGGCCAAAAAATAAAGATCGCCCACTTCGTAAAGGGGCCGCACCTCCTCAACTTGTCTGGTGAAATGTTTAGATCTTCTGTAAGACAGAATCTCTAAATAAATAGCTGCAACTCTGAAGGGGTGCAATGATATTGAGGAAGTTGTACCGCTTGCGTCTAAAGTAACGTCTTCTTCTTTGTCTTCCTCGCCGATTTCGCCTGCAGTTTGAGGAAAAAGAGCACGAACCTTAGAAAGCACTAAAGTGGCTGCCTTGGTTAAAAATTCCGCTATTTCGCTCAAAGACATCTTCTCTGAACGTAACAAATAACTTGCATACACTTTGATGACCTCACTGACGTTTACTTGGGAAGCCTCTATTTGTCTGCTTTCCAACAAGTTTATAAGGGTGATCAAAGTGTCATAAAAATTCTCGTAATCGACCTTAACAGTCACGTGATTTCCCTTCTCCTCCTCCTTTTACCCTTTTTAAAGTCAAAAAGGGCGTCCCTTGAGCTTGGGTTTAATAATTTTAAAGGACAAAGCCTACCGCAGTTTTTACCTCTTCCATGGTTTTAGAAGCGACAATTGATGCCCTTTTTGCTCCATCTCGTAAGATATCCATCATCTCTGCTCCGTGGACCTCAAAATAGCGTCTTTGCTCTTGAATTGGCTCAAGTTTTTCCTTAATCCATCCCATTAGGACTTTTTTGCAATCTATGCAGCCGATGCCGGCTACCCTACACTCGCGAGCAAGTTCTTGTTTTTTTTCTTCATCTAGGGTAAATACCTTATGCAGCTCCCATACGGGGCACTTTTCGGGCTCTCCCGGGTCGGTTCTCCTCATCCTTGCGGGGTCTGTCATCATAGTTCTCACTTTGTCCCACATTTCATCTAGGTCTTCTGAGATGAAAAGGGCATTATTGTAGGATTTGCTCATCTTTCTTCCATCGATGCCAGGAATCCTTGGTGTCGGCGTGAGCAAGATTTCGGGCTCGGGAAAAACTTCCTTAAAGGTGTTGTTAAAGCGTCGTGCTAATTCCTTAGCTATCTCTATGTGAATTGATTGGTCTTCCCCCACAGGTACCTTGGTTGCCTTGTATAGCAATATGTCTGCAGCCATCAAAACGGGATATCCCAGGAAGGCGTAAGTTTGTAGATCTTTATCTGCAATATTTTCCAGTTGCTCCTTGTAAATTGGGTTCCTTTCAAGTCTGCCCAAAGGAGCAATCATTGATAAAGCAAGGTGCAATTCGGCGTGTCCGCTTACATGGGATTGCTGAAATATAACGGCCTTTTTGGGATCAAGTCCTACGGCAAGCCAATCTAGCAAAATTTCCTTACAGTTGTCCCTTATCGATGAACTGTTCATATACTCGGACATTAAAGCATGCCAATCAACAATGCAGTAATAGCAATCATACTCATCCTGGAGTTTTAGCCAGTTTGTCAAAGCCCCCGCCAAATGTCCTAGGTGCAATTTACCAGTGGGTCGCATACCGCTAAACACGCATTCTTTCATCATATCACCCCATCATACGAATAGCACATTTATAGAACATGTTAAAGTGTTTCTGTGAACAACGCTTTTACATGTATATTAAATATTCTTGCGACACATATTACGCAAAGTAAGGACTGAACTTTTTCATTTTTTATTGATTATTTTGACAATTATTATAATGAAACCGTGGCTTCCTTGGCCAGACATAATTGTCCAATTTTAACGATGGACTAAAGTTTAATCAAAGGAAATTATCCTCGGGGGACTGTAAACTTTGATGTCAGTTAAATCATGTACCTGGATTTCAAGGGATTGTTGCAGATCCTTGATGAACTTGGATAAACCGCTTCGTTCCATTTGGCCATGATCTACCAAAGCAATGTTTAAGCGTTGCTGCGCCTCGGCTATTTGATGATATTTCATGTCAGCTGTTATATATAGATCGACGTTAAAGTTTGCAGCATTAATCCACAGGTTTCCGCCCGATCCACCGCACAAGGCAATAGTCTTAAACCGTTTTTTTTCACCGTAAAATGCGATCCATGGAATTTGCCAGGCAGCGTTCAAGATTTTTGCCAATTCTTCCCGAGAGACCTCGCGTTTCATATATCCCCAAGCTCCCAGCCCAAAGGCTTCCTCCGGGCCTTCAGACAAGGGCTTAAAATCGGTGATCTCAATTGCCTCGGCCAATGCAACATTTATTCCGTTATAGGACACATCTAAATTGGTATGAACCGCAATTAGGTTCAAGTTATCGTGGGCAGCTTTGTAAAATAGCGATTCAGCGTAATTTGAGGTATCCCAGCACTTGATAGGAGAAAGAATTGGCGGATGATGAGTGATTACGAGATTTGCTTTGAGCTCGTGCGCTTTTTCTATAACTTCAAGGGTCAAGTCCAACGCGACAACCACGCTTTCGACCTTGCAGTGTGGATCACCAAGGATCAGACCAGAATTGTCCCACTCCTCTTGTAGATCGAAGGGGACCATTCGGTCTATTTTGGTCAAGACATCCTTTACTGCATAATGCATAAAAACATCTCCTCGCGCTTAGTTGCAATTAACAGAAAAAGCCACCGCGAAGGTGGCTTTGATTACTTTGGTGGGCCCACCTGGACTCGAACCAGGAACCTTCCGGTTATGAGCCGGTGGCTCTGACCAGTTGAGCTATGGGCCCGACCTTTAGGCATTTATGATTATAACTACCAGTTCCTTTTAGGGCAAGTAGTAAGAGTCGTTTTATCGAAAAAAATTCGTCTACTTTTCTACAGTAATGCAACTAACAGGGCAACTTTCAGCCGCTTCCATCGCGCAATCTGCACCGCTTTGCTTTATCACCTTGGCTTTACCCATATCTTCGTCTAACTCAAAGACCTCCGGACATACTTGAGAGCAAACCCCACATCCTATACACAACTCCTGGTCAAGTTCCACTTTCATTTGCCTCCACCTCTCTTTTTGTCATACTATATCAGTAATTTCATTCTAGTCAAATGTTTTTTGTCATAGAACGCTCACATGAGGCTTCCCTTCGCGTTTTTCCAATACCAAAAGAGCTTTGTATTGAGAAATTGCCTTTTGTTCTGGCAAAGCTGATGCGATAAAGACACCTTTTCCCACCACGGAAGCCTCAAATTCGCGAGTCATCATTATCATACCTGATATTGTACTACCTCCTCGCATAAAGTCATCGATGATTAAAACCTTTGCCCCCTTTTTTAGATTGCGCGTTCCCATATACATAGTCCTTACTTCGCCTGTTCCTGAAGGATAATGTAAAGCCACGGCAGGGCCATCACTAGGTCTGTTTCTAAATCTACATACTGCTAAAGGAAGTCCCAGGCCCTGTGCCACGTAGAGGGCAATAGGTATACCTTTCACCTCAGTAGTCATCACCACATCGGCACCAGAATCAACAAACATCGATGCCAAGGCCCATCCTAACCATTGTGTATAGTATGGGTTAAATATGATGTCGCTATAGTATATCAATCCGCCAGGCAAAAACCTCTCTTCCTTCGAAAGTTCGTTGGCGAGACATTCAAGAAAATTCCTCCTGTCGGATTCGTCAAAAACGGGAACCAGGTAGGCTCCGCCACCTCTTCCTCTGTCGATGACAATATTGCAGCGACCTTCATCTTTCATTGCCTTTGATATTATCTCTATGTCATCGCTTATGACGGTCTTTGAGACTTTGAAACCTTTGGCTATATCGCTCAGCGAGAATGATCGAAAGGGGTTTTTGGTCAACCTCCACATTATTCTTGCAATGCGTTCTGTCCTGGGGATTTTCACTTCCAATCACTCCAGTACAAATATTTTGCTTATTTCGACCAGCTTCGAGCTCATAACCTCTTGTGCCTTAAGTGCTTCATATTTATCTGTAAAAAGGCAGAAGGCAGAAGAACCGCTTCCGCTTACGCTCCAAGCTAGGCTGCTTTTGAAAGTATTGCACAAATCGAAAAATTTATCGTAAAAATCGCTTTCTTTTCTCAGTATAGATATGAAATCGTTAGGAAGAAGACCTATTTTCTTTCGTCTTTCGAGGTTGCCGTATATGTTTAAGGCTTCGTAGATTGCGTGGGAAACAGGGACTATATTGATATTTCCCTTTTTCCGGTCCTCATCGAGTTTTCTATAAGCTTCTGCAGTTGAAATACTTTTGTCAGGAATGGCTAACAAGGCATATATACCCGTGAGCTGGTCCAGCAGTTTAAGCCTTTCGCCTACACCGGTCGCTAGTGCAGTTTTTGACTTTGATAAAA
Source organism: Synergistaceae bacterium (assembly GCA_012518015.1). Lineage (GTDB taxonomy): Bacteria > Synergistota > Synergistia > Synergistales > Acetomicrobiaceae > Acetomicrobium. The sequence continues at coordinate 1,382 of JAAYTM010000111.1, read as the reverse complement.
AGAAGGGAATGTCGGCTCCTATAGAGGCAAGCTCTGAAGGGTCAAGGTCAATATCATGCACCGTGGAAAGCCATTCTACCATCGCTGCTGCGTTGCCGCTGCCCGCGCCTATTCCACTGCCAATTGGTAAAATTTTCCAGATATCACATTCCATAGGAGGTAATTTAATTCCCTTTTCCCTCAAAAAATCGATCACCCTGTTTATAATATTAGTTCCTGAGATAACGATGTTGTGTGAATTAATCACGTCTTTTTGAGCAGGATCATTGAACTTTTTAACGCCTAACCATTCAACGGGACCGAGCTTGTGAAATAAAGTTGCTATTTCGTGATACCCATCTTCTCTAGGTACAAAGACTCTTAAGGTCAGGTTTATTTTTATGTAACTAGGGATGTAAATCAATATACTCTTACCTCCGATCTGGGTTTCATCAATTTGTCTTACCTTAACCCGAATCCATTGCAAATATCGCACAAAAAGTGTACCAATTAATTGTGCTCAAATAAATAGGCGCTCTAAAAAAATAATTAAAGACCCCCACCTAGGCCTTGGGGGTCTTTTTTATATAATATCTTTATATAAAGGAGCTCTTTTTGATTTTGCGTTGCTTGGCTTCTACCTAGCCTTTAATGGTTTTAGTCTTTGTGTCGAAATGACATGAAAGAAAACAAAAAGCTTTCCTTAAAACTCGATTTGTTCCCCTGAGGGCAGAAACTTTAGCTCTACATCGCGCGTTAACAAATCAGCATAGCGGAACGAAACAGTGCTGTTCTGCGCTTTTACGAATAGCGTAAATATATTCGGATAGGTCTCCATGATTACACCCTCGTGCTCTTCTGCCTTTCGCCTTCCTTTTGACTGCCGGTATCTAACGCGAGCTCCGATGTGGGAAGCCAATTTTTCACGTATGTCAACCAACTTCTCACTCACCGGACATCACTCCTATAAGAACATTTGTACATATTTTATCATATCTTTATGAAAAATACAAGTAAAAACGCACGTTTTCATATTAGCACATGAATATAATAAAAATACTTAAACAGCCTCTTTGCAAGTATAAAAAGAGGCTGTTTAAACTTATAAGGCACGATTCGTGTATCTATTTAACTAGATTTACATTCTTTCGTATTTCCCCGCTAATTCTCCGTAAGCCAGTATGTGCCCTTTCATAGCTTTTTCAACTGCCGACTTGTTAGCTCCACTTTTGAGTTTCAACGACGGAATATCTAAAGCATAGACTTTAAAGTAATATCTGTGTACGCCATGCCCTCTTGGCGGACAAGGACCTCCGTACCCTAGACGTCCAAAATCATTGATTCCTGCGACTCCTGGCGTTTCTCCTTCGCTTAAGCTTTCTTTTTTTGGATCGATATCAAAG
>JAAYTM010000005.1 GCA_012518015.1 Synergistaceae bacterium | reverse complement strand
CTGCTTGCAATGACTCAGTTACCGACAGCTTATCTTACCTTGGGCATTTTGGGCAAAAGATTTGCCATAGTATCGAGAAAGGTCAAGGCAGTGACCATCATCGATGTCATCCGCGAGAGGTATGAGGACAACTCGTGGGTGGTTTGGCTTGCATCTATTGGGGCAATTATATTTTTAATTGTTGCAGTTGTGGGACAGTTCGTCGGCGGCGCCAAGCTTTTTCAAAGCATAACGGGGCTTCCTTATATGTGGGGACTTTTCTTATTTGGAGGAATCGCGTTGATTTATACCGCCATCGGGGGCTTTAGGGCAGTCGCGCTGAGCGACGCTATTCAGGGCACCGTAATGTTGTTTGGAACGATATTAATATTAGTCGTCACAATAATAGCAGGCGGAGGCGTGTCTAATATACTCCGTACCTTAAATTCTATTAATCCCGATTTGCTCACCCCCTATGGGGTAGATAACTTCATAGCTGTTCCGTGGATATCTTCCTATTGGGTGCTCGTTTGCATAGGAATTCTCGGTTTGCCCCAAAACGCCATTAGAGCTATGGCGTACAAAGACAGCAAGTCCATGCACAGGGCCATTGTCATCGGAACTGTAGTATCCGGTATTTTGATGTTGGGGCTTCATTTAACGGGCGCGCTTTCAAGGGGGATTATCGAGAAGATACCGGAAGGGCTAACGGTTGATCACATCATGCCTGTGCTTGCCATAAAACTACTGCCTCCGTGGTTGGTTGGCATATTTTTAGCCGCACCATTAGCGGCCATCATGTCCACGGTGGATTCACAGCTCATACTGATGTCAAGCACTATAGTAAAAGATTTATATCTAAACTATATAAATCCAAGAGCGAGCGAAGACCAGAAAAGACTGACTAATTTGAGCATGATATGCACAGCAATATTGGGGCTAATCATAATAATAGCGTCCATAAAACCCCCATCGCTCATTATATGGATTAATCTATATGCCTTTGGAGGATTGGAAGCCACATTTTTTTGGATGCTCATACTTGGCCTTTACTGGAAGAGGGCAAATGCATATGGAGCCATTGCATCCATGATAACCGGAATTGTGGGGTTTATCACTATAAGCAAGTTTTGGCCCAGACCCTTTGGGACTCATCCAATCGTCCTCACCTTGGTATTGGGATTGATCGCATTCGTGATTGCAACTTACGTAACCACTCCGCCAAAGGAAGAAACCATAAGGAAGTTTTGGGGCGCATAGCTCATATTAAGGGACTTGTATTAAAAGGAGCCGATTTTGTTGAACGTTGATGTTTTAAGTTTTATTGATGAAAAAGAACTTCTGTCTTTTACGAGGGAATTGATAAAAATTCCAAGCGTCCATGACCAGGAAGATGAAAGCGGGAACGAAGAAAGAGTGGCTATGTTCATAAAAGAAAAACTGGAAGAAATGGGGCTTGAGGTGTATTGCGAGGAGGTATCGCCCCACAGGCCCAACATAATAGCCATTCTTAGGGGCAATCGTCCCGGTAAGACGATATTACTGGAAGCACATTCCGATGTCGTAACTCCTGGAGATCCGGATTCTTGGGAACACGATCCTTTTGGTGCCGAGGTGGTTGACGGCAAAATTTACGGTCGTGGCGCATGCGATACAAAAGGCAACCTGGCATCCGCTGTAATTGCCGTCAATGCCATAAAAGACTCCGGCATCGACTTACCGGGCAAAATAATTCTTTGTATTCCTGTCGACGAAGAGGGAATGATGACGGGCATAAAGCACTTTATCAACCACGGGTGGGCCGATGATGTCGATGCAGCAATTATATGCGAGCCCGAAAATAATGAAATTTGTATTCAAATGAAGGGTGCCATAAGGATCGCAATAAGGGTAAAGGGAAAGATGGCCCACGGAGCCATGCCCTTTTCGGGGATAAATCCAAATTTGAGAATGGCCAGGCTCATAATAAAACTTCATGAACTGGAAAAAAGAGAGATTGACAGGCTGGGGTTCAATGAATATCTCGGATATCCAAGCATAACACCCACAGTAGTCATGTCGCCTTCCAGCGGCAAGGGACAGCTAAACGTGATTCCGGAAGATAGTTTGATTTATCTCGATATACGTACTGTGCCAGGCCAAGATGACGCAATGATCACGGACCAGATTGAGAATATATTCAAAGAGCTGAAAGCCTGCGACCAACAATTTGATGCCGAAATGAAGATCATCGAAAGAAGACCCTGCGCCTATACCGATAAAAACGAGCCAATTGTCAGGGCCATGGACAAGGCATATAGGGAAATTACGGGCAAAGATCCGATTTACAGCGGCGTGCCGGGCGCTACAGATGGGACCTTTTTATGGGCGTGGAAGAACATTCCCTTTGTCGTTACGGGTGCGGGTAAAAAAGATATCCCACATCAAAAAGATGAATACGTCGAGATAAGTCAGCTCATTGAAACAACAAAGCTTTATGCCAAAGCAGTAATTAACTACCTCTATGATGAATCGTAATACGCTGCTCTTTTCCGCCCAAAATATTGGGGTGTTCCGGGTGAACCCACGGAGCGATCAATATACAAACCTGCTTTTGCAAGCCCGGTGTGTCTTTTAGCTCAGGATGAATAATGTCAAAGCAGCTAAAGGACCTATTGTTAGATTGTCAAGCCTCCTCGGGGTAACTACTTCAACTAATGCAGTGACGAAAGAGGCCGCGATCATTACAAGAAAGGACAAGGGAAAGACCAACAGTTTGCTCAGTACGAGGCAGGATAACAGACAAACCACAAAACACCCGAGGCTCCCTTCCAGGGTCTTTCCTCTAATCAAGGGAGTCCTTCCAAATTTTAATCCGCACAAGGCTGCCCAGGCGTCACCTAAAATTAACATGACTAGGGCAAACACTCCAAAGGGATCGGAAAAGAAAGAGGCAAGGGCGCAACCGCACAAAAACATGGTGGTCGAGGAAATGTGCTCCGCCTCCTCCGCCCTCCCAACTGGAGCGAAAAGTTTTTTTACGCCTTCGTTGAACTTGGCCGAGCGATGTCGCAAAAACTCGATGACAATGGCAATCCCTGCGGATACAAGAAGCACCCTGCGAAGGACCAAATAGCCAAATAAGGGGTACACGAGTGCGGGAAAAACAAGCGCGGTATATCTGTAAAGTTTGCGCCTGACCAAGTGTTGGCCCAGGGCTTTTACAAAACAATCAAAATCATCGCGCAACCTACTCCACCCAACGACGAGCACCCAAACGACCAAGAAGGCCACAGTGCAGGCCGTTTTAAAGTCGATGGTTTCCCTGGCAAAGGAGATCAAGATCGGAAAGGGCCACATTAAGGCGAGCGAGGAAAGCAAACAACCTCCAAAGGTAAGCAAGGCCGTCGCAATCAGCAAGCCAGTCGCCATTGCTTCCCAGGGCATCATAACAACGAAGACACCTGCAGTAGCGGATGCACCGCGGCCACCTCTAAAATTTAAAAATATCGACCATGTATGACCTATCACCGCCATCCACCCGCATAGAGGCCAAAAAAAGCTTGGAAGACCTGCAAGTTTAGCGACCAAAACGGCAAGGCCGCCCTTGACGGCATCTCCCACAGCGGCAATACAACCCGCAATGGGGCCCGCCAAGTACCATACATTGGTCGCCCCCACATTTTTAGTCCCCTCTTCGGCGAGATCGATCGGGGCCCTCATAAAAAGCTTGGCCATGATCGTACTCCAGGGGATGCTGCCTATGAGATAACATAAAAGCGAGACGCTTACGTACTTTAACATATACATCATCCCCCGATTAGCAAGTAACCCCTTGTTATTCCAATAGCTCCTCGATGGCGTGCATGCTCCTTTCCGCTGCCTTTCTACCTTCAGCGATCGCTACTGATGCTTTATCAAATTCCAACATGCGGATGTTCCGTACCCTGGGTGATATCAGGATATCGGGCGGATCGGCTGCCAAGCGATGCCTCGTCAGTCTCGTCTGAATAATCTGGCTTGAAACGGCAAGTATTTCCAAAAGATGTGGCATCTTCGCCTCATCTTCCTCGAGCGAATTGGCCTCATTGGTTTTGGGTAAACCCCAATGGGGCCCAAAGTATCTTCCAACTCTTTCTGCGTTTAAATCCACTGCAATGACGATGTCCCCGCCCAAAGCTCTACATAGCGATACGGGAACGGGATTTGCCAAAGCTCCGTCTCCCAGCAGCAAGCCATTTTTTTGAAAGGGCATCAACATGCCGGGAGCAGATATGCTAGCCATGATCGCCTCGACGAGATCGCCGGATGTCATCCATATCTCCATGCCGGTAGAAAGGTCCACCGACACGGCGCCAAACTTAACGGGCAATTCCTCTATCTTTACATCACCTAAAACGTCTTGTAGCCACTGCATAATTCCCTTGTTATCGAAAAAACCGCCGCGAAAAATAAGGCGACCCACCATCCTCAACATGCCCATTTTGCTCAACGAATGAGAAGCTTCTTCCAAGTCATCAAGCTTCAAGGCTGCATAAAATCCCCCAACCAGAGCGCCCATGGAGCACCCACAAACTATTTCGG
>JAAYTM010000110.1 GCA_012518015.1 Synergistaceae bacterium | reverse complement strand
GAGGGCTTCCCTTCCCAAGCTTGAATTTTCGGCTATGATGTTAACTATTGCGCTTCCTATGACTATGCCATCTGTGTAATTTTTTACAGCTTTTACTTTTTCGGGGCTATCTATCCCAAAACCAAGTGCAAGCGGAGCGGAAACGCGTGCTCTTACCCTTTCCATATAGGTCTTTATCTCTTCTATGGGGCCTCTTTTGTCTCCTGTTATGCCAAGAAGTGATACGCAATACAACAACCCCTTCGTGACTTTTCCAATTTCAGTTAACCTATCCTCTTTCGTATTTGGCGTCACCATGTAGATGGGGCATAACCCCTGGTCTAAACAAAGGTCATAAAACTCCCTACCTTCGTCAAATGGCAAGTCGGGGATAAGTATGCCGGATACATTGCAGGCCAGGGCGTCCTGCACGAAAGATTTTTCGCCGTACTTTATAATGGGATTAAAATATCCCATTAGTACGATTGGAGTACTAATATGTCCTTTGATTTCATTTAGCATCTCAAATATCTTTGTAATCGTCGCTCCCTTGGCCAGCGCTCGTTGAGATGCTGCCTGGATCACAGGACCATCTGCAAGCGGATCCGAAAAGGGCATGCCAACCTCTATAATTCCAACCCCTATATTATCGAGTTCCTTGATGATTTCCGCCGTAGTTTCCAAATCAGGATCACCGGCTGTTATATAAGGTATTAATATTTTGCCGCGATCGAAAGCTTTTCTTAACGTATTCATATCTATTCCTCCTCCTTAAAAAGTTTTCCCTTCAGGGCATCCATATCTTTATCTCCTCTTCCCGAGAGGCAAAGGATTACGAGCGATCCAGGCCTGATGTTTTTATATTCTCGCATCAAGTAAGCCAGAGCGTGGGCGCTCTCCAAAGCCGGGATGATGCCTTCCGTTTCGCATAAAAGCTTGAAAGCCTCGATCGCCTCGTCATCAGAGGCATGAGTATAATGAACCCTACCGGTTTCGTGGTAGAAACTGTGTTCCGGACCGATCCCCGGGTAATCTAATCCGGCTGATATGGAGACAGCGGGCATAATCTGGCCATATTCATCTTGCAGAACATAGGAGCGAGATCCGTGCAATACTCCAATAGTGCCGCCGGTCAAGGCCGCTGCGTGTTGGCCCGTTTCTATCCCGTATCCTGCGGCTTCTACCCCCACCATCTTTACTTCCCTGTCATTTACAAATGGATAAAACAATCCAATCGAGTTGCTGCCGCCTCCTACGCAAGCGACCAAAAGGTCGGGTAAACGGCCTTCCTTTTCCAATATTTGTTCTTTCGCCTCATCGCCAATGATACGTTGAAAATCTCGCACCATCATGGGGTAGGGGTGAGGTCCCACCACTGACCCGATTACGTAGTGAGTAGTTGCTACGTTGGTTACCCAATCTCTGATTGCTTCGTTGGTGGCGTCTTTAAGGGTTTTGCTGCCGGAATTTACGGGAATCACCCGAGCTCCTAAGGTTCTCATTTTATAGACGTTTAGTGCCTGACGATGAATGTCCTCAACGCCCATATATATATGACATTCAAGTCCAAATTTTGCAGCAGCTGTCGCAGTTGCCAGTCCATGTTGGCCTGCGCCTGTTTCGGCAATGATCCGCTTTTTTCCCATTCGACGTGCCAGTAGTATCTGTCCGATGACGTTATTAATTTTATGTGCACCGGTATGGTTTAAGTCCTCACGCTTGAGGTAGAGCTTTATGCCTCCCAGGTATTCTGACAAACGGTCCGCAAAATAAAGGGGAGTGGGCCTGCCGGAGTATTCCTTGAGCAAATAATGATATTGCGATATGAATGATGGATCATCTTTAGCCTCAAGGTAAACCCTTTCTAACTCCTCCAGTGCCGGTATTAGCGTCTCCGGGACAAATCTCCCACCAAATCGTCCAAAATATCCTTTAAGTACCATTTTTCTCCCTCCTACACATTGTTAATGCTTTTAATTTTTTTCATGAATTCATAAATTTTCTTTTTGTCCTTGATGCCGGGAGCTACTTCCAAGGCGCTGTTTGTATCTACAGCGTCAGGATCCACATGTTTGATGGCATCTTCTAAATTTTCCGGCCCAATGCCACCGGCCAGAATGAATGGTTTATGGGGTCTAATATTTTTTATCAACTGCCAGTTAAAGGGTTTGCCTGTGCCGCCAAAAAGCTTTTCAAGCTTTGTGTCAAAGAGCATGAAGTTTACTTCCTTTTCGTAAAGGTGAACGAGTAAGACGTCTTTTTCATCCGCTACCGCTATGGCCTTTATCGTTTTAAGCGGACACTTGGATACAAAATCTACGCTTTCGCAGCCGTGAAACTGGACTGCATCAAAAACTTTGCTCTCGATGATTTGGCTCATCAGCTCCAAAGAAGGATCCCTCACAACGGCTACTACCGATACAAAAGGCGGAATATCGCGTGCCAATTTCTTTGCTGTATCGATATCCACTTTCCTCGGGCTTGGTGCCAAGATAAAACCTATTGCATCAGCTCCTGCCTTTATAGCGACATCTACATCTTCTTTTCTTGTGAGACCACAGATCTTTACCTTTAATGACATGCTCCGTCACCTAATAAGGCCTTTAATGTTTTTTTGGGATTTGACGAACGCATCAAAGTTTCACCTATCAGCACGCCATCGAAACCCATTTCTTCCAGTAGTTTCACGTCATCATTGGTTTTTACTCCACTTTCAGCCACGATTTTTCTTTGGCTGTCAGGTTCAAGCTTTCTGAAGAGTTCCATAAGATGAAAGCATCTTTTGATGTCCACCGTCATATTAGTCAAATCCCTGTTGTTAAACCCTATGATCTTTGTATCGCTTTTGATTGCTTTTACTAATTCTTCGTCTTCATGAACCTCGACTAAGGCCTCCATCCCAAGGTGGTGCGCCAAGGATACAAAGTCGCATAGCTCGTGCTCATCATGAATCAAGGCAGCTATTATGAGTATTGCGTCAGCTCCGGCAAAAAGGCTTTCGTATATTTGCAAAGGTTCACAAATGAAATCCTTGCGTAAAAGTGGCAATGAGGTCGCCTCTTGTGCCTTTTTTAGCATGGCTAGACTTCCGTGAAAGAAATGTTTTTCCGTGACCACAGAGATCGCTTTGGCGCCACCTGCCTCGTATTGCTTAATTCTGAAGACTAGATCTAGTTCGTCTGGGATAATCCCAGCACTTGGCGAAGCCTTTTTCATCTCGGCAATGATAGAAATTCCCTCAGTTCCTAAAACGTTATAAAGCGATTTTTTGGGAGTTTTTAAGGCTTCTAGATCTTCAATTTTCTTGCTCACGATTTCATCTAAGATCATGCTGCTTCACCTATGCTGTTTGTGAATTTGACTATCCGATAAAGCGTATCGGCGGCAAGCCCCTTGTCTATGACTTGAAGGGCAAATTGTACCCCATCGGAAAAATTTTTTACGGTACCAGTTACTAAAAAGGCTGCCCCTGCGTTCAAGGCCACTACATCTCTTTTAGGTCCTCGTTCCTTGCCGTTTACGATTTCAAGCGCGATTTTTGCGTTTTCCTGAGGCGAATAGGCCAGCAAACTCGATAGCGGAGCTCGCTTTAACCCTACGTCCTCAGGCGAGAGGTAAAATTCTCTTATTTCTCCGTTTTTTAAGAATGCAATGTGGTTAGGTCCGCTAAGGGATAGTTCATCCAATCCGCCGTGGCCATGTAGCACCATTGCGCCCTTTAGCCCCAGATTCATTAAAACTTCTGCAAGGGGTCTTGTCAGAGAGTCGTCATATACGCCCATTATTTGGTAATTTACAAAGGCAGGGTTGCTCAAAGGGCCTAACAGATTAAATAGTGTCCTTATCCCCAATTCTTTTCTCGTCCTCGCGACGTTTTTCATAGCCCTATGAAAGTGCGGTGCGAAGAAGAATCCAAAGTTTACTTGAGCGATGGATGCTTTTACATCTTCGGGAGAGGACAAAATCTTGGCG
>JAAYTM010000109.1 GCA_012518015.1 Synergistaceae bacterium | reverse complement strand
GAGGAAGAAAAAAGGGCTTTGCTCCAAGCTGAAGAGCTGGAAAAAAGATACAAGATCATGGCAGAAGATCTTGTCAAGGAAATAAATAAATCCAAGCTGATAGAATCGATACTCCATGACATTTCGGGAGATTTATGGCCAAACCTTGGCAGCGGGACTAAACAAAAAACTTAAAATTACAGAAGGAGGGCTTGGATAAGTTTTGATTACCGATATGGTTAATCTAAAAATAATAGGGTTAAAAAGCGATGGCAAGGATTTATTAGAACACATACGCGATCTTGGTGTCCTTCACATTGAAGAAGAAAAGGAGTATTACCAGGTTACCGAGGAACCGTTGATCGAAAAAATGCGTTTTTTACGAGCTGGCGTTTTAGGCTTACTGGAAGATCTGGGTTGGAAGGACTTAGATAATCCGGATTGGGGTCTAGCCGAATCGCTGCGCGAAATTGTACCGCTTAATGATATAGCAGTCTTGGAAGAAATCGAAAAAAGCTTGATGGAATTTAAAGAACGTCTGAGTGAAATGACAGATGAAGTACGAGCTCTAGAAGAGTCCACGGTTGCCCTTAAGCAAGTTCATTACATTGCTACTCACTTTCATTCTTTTTTCTCGGAAGAAAAAAAGAATGAAAAAGTCGTTTCATTATGGTTGGTTGACTCGAGCAAACTGGATAACTTGCTAAAGGGGTTGGAAAGAACGATTCGCTCCCTTACTCCAGTGGTAGAAAGACCTTACCTGAACCACAAGGCAATTTCTCAGGGAGAAAATTTCCTTGTTTTAGCATTGAGCGTCAATCCTGAAAGCTCCTCGGCAGTTTCGAAACTCATGGAAGAATTCGGTTGTATATCCTATCTGGTCCCCAAAACCGCCATGGACGAGTTGGCTCTTGAGTCACCGAATGCGTCTCAAATGGAGCTTAAATGGCTGCCAAAGAAGTTAGCGCAAGCAAAAACAACACTGGATGCAGCCAAAAGAGAGTGGGGGCCCCGATTGGCTGCTCTTTACGTTATATTAGATGAGGAGCTAGAATTGCTTGTCTTAGAAAAAAAGTTCTCAGGAGGTGGGGAACTTTTTACTTTAAACGGTTGGGTCCCGCTTTCAGCGCTCGAAGACACGGTTTCGTCTTTAAAGCACCGATTTGGCGAGAGGATACTCGCGACATGGCGAGCTCCCGAACCCCAAGAATGGCCTAAGGTTCCAATTTTGCTTAAAAACTCTAAATGGGCGAAGCCCTTTGAGCTATTTTTAAAGCTACTTCCTATGCCAGGCTACAAAAGCATAGATCCTACAGCCTTAATAGCCATATTTTTCCCATTTTTCGCTGGCTGCATGATAGGAGACATAGGATATGGTATTGTGTTTGGACTTATTGGTTTATGGATGTTTAAAAAATATCGCAATAGAAGCGCCATTATGATGAATGTCTCTCAAATACTCATGAACATAGCCATTTTGAGCATTTTATGGGGTTTCTTGTATGGCGAGTTCTTCGGTGATTTAGGCCATAGACTAATTCACCTCAAACCACTGTGGGTTGAAAGAACAGAAGGAATCATTCCGGTGATGGCTTTCACCATCGCCTTAGGAATGGCTCACATATTATTGGGGCTAGCGTTAGGAGCATACGAAGGTGTCAGGCATAATAAAAAACGACATGTTTATGAACGATTAGGAACTCTTTTCACATTACTTGGCATCTTGCTTTTCATCGTAAATCACATGGACTTGGTCAACCTCAATTTCATGTGGGCGGCATTGGTTTTTCTTGTCTTTGGATTAGCATTTTTGATAAAGGGAAGAAATCTTGCGGGCCTAATTGAAACAATAGGATCTATCGGAAACATACTTAGCTACATCCGTATTGCAGCGATAGGTTTATCATCGGCCATCCTGGCTATGGTCGCAACAAAATTCGTCGACGTTTTAGGGGTTTCTTTTTTCGGGATATTGCTTGCCTTCTCGATCCATTTGCTCAATTTGATTATAGCTATCGCAGGTTCTGTATTACACTCTGCTCGTTTACATTATGTGGAGTTTTTTGGTAAATTCTATGAAGGGGTGGGAAACAAGTACAAACCGCTTAAAAGAAGGAGGGGAACCGCTTGGAAAAAGCCTTAATAGGATTAGGTGCTGCTTTAGCCGTGGGCATTCCAGCTTTAGCTACCGCTTATGCCCAAGCGAAAATAGGAAGTGCTGGTGCTGCCACGATTGCGGAAAAACCAGAAACGGCCGCAATGATGATAATACTTGAGGCCCTACCGGAAACTATGGTAATATTGGGCTTCGTTGTGGCTATAATGCTTATTTTACAGTTTGCTTAAAATTAACCGAGTGGTCATCGATGGATTCGCAAGAGCTAGAAAAGTTCAAAGTTATTTTAAAAGGCGAATACGAAAGGCGCGTCAGGGAATATGAGCAAAAAATAGAGGAAGAATTGGCAGAAATCGCAGCCTCTAAGATGCTGGAACTTGAAAGGAAAATGGAAGAGATCAGAAAGAGTCGTTCTAAAACCTTACAAGAACGCTTGGACTTTTTGAAGTTGAAGGCAGTAAAATCAGGTAAAGACATAATAATCAATGAAGCAAACACACTTTTTCTCGATATCGAAAATACAGCCAAACAAATAACATGCAATGCTAAGGTAAATCCAGCAAATTATAGCAGAATGCTAAACGAGCTTATTAAAGAAGCTGTTAAGGCATTATCTAGCGAAAGTGGCATCATTTGGCTCCCTCCCGATGATAAGGACTTGCTTGCTTCCATACCAAAGGGATTCAGCCTTTCGATCATCGAAAACCTTGAATCATGGGGAGGACCCATAGTCACAGACGAAGAAGGGGAAAGGATTGTCGAAAACACAATTAAAGGGCGATTTGAAAAACTCGCTCCCCTCATCCAGCAAAGGATTGGGAAAGTCCTATCTCCGCTTTTGGAGGAGATTGATAGGGCATAAAGAAAACTACAGCTACTTATGCGCCGCCCTAAAAGGAAGGGCGGCCAGATTTTATAAGTGGGAAGAATTATGCGCTTTGGCTCGTGGTGATTTTAAGGCGTTGGAATCCGAATTTCTTGAGGGACGATACCGCGAAAGCTATCGTTCGCAGATATTGTCAGCTCTGTCTTCACCCTTGCGCAAAATTGAACTGTCGATCATGTTTGAGGTCACAAAACGCTTAAGAACCGCTCACTCAAAAGCCGAAGGGGAGCCTTATGACTTAATGTCAGTAGTTTTAAGCAGGGGAGATCTTCACAACTTTCGCGTAATTCTTCGACGGTTCGCCAGCAATCATCGCATTCAAACTGAAGAATACTTGTGGCATTTGTACGGGAATCTTCCCAGGAAGTTCTACAAGAACATATGGGATTCCAATAACATACCTGCGGCAAGGGAGGAGATTTATCTTTTTGACGACCCTCACGGGATGATATTGGATAAGGCCTTGATGGTCTTGCAAAACACAGGAAACTTGATCAAAGCTGAGCGGGATTTAATCCTAAGCTACATAAATTATCATGAAGGCATCGTTTCAAAATACCAAAATAAGAATGGGGCGTTAGTCCGAGAATTCCTCGGCAGGCTTGTCGATCTATGGAACATAAATTTATGGCTTAGAGAGAGGGCCAATATAGTAAGCAAAGAAGAGGGATTAAGATATCTTCCAGGAGGAGCGTGGATTAATCCTGAAGTTTTGGCCAAAGCCAAAGTCATAACCGAGGCTGTCCACGGCACCCCTTGGCGTAAGGCCGTTAGAAAAGGTGGATTTAAGTCATTTCAAGAATTTCAATGGCACCTTCAAAGCGAGTTTTGGACGTGGCAGGTATCTCTTTTTCGCAAAGACCCATTGGGTTTTGAGGTGCCCTTCGGATATATAGCAAAGGTGTTGGTGGAGTGGAGCAACTTGAATATCATAGCCGTAGGAATCGCTTTTGGGTCACATCCTAAAAAAATCACAGATAGGTTAATCCCAATCAAATGATCATTAGGAGGACTACTTTATGAAAAACTTGGCTGTCGAGCTGGAAGTAATCGTCTTAGGGAGAGAGATATTTACAGACCTCTGGAGATTATTTGGTTTTAAAGCAGTGATATGTGAAGATCCCAATAATGTGTATGCAATTTGGAAGGAGCTCATTTCAGAAAACGTTGCAGTGATAATAGTTGAAGATAACTGGTTTTCCGAGATGCCCCTGAGACTGCGCCTACTGGCAGAGCGATCCGTTACCCCCACATGGGTGCAATTTCCCACACTATCATTAGAAGGAGAGAACATAGTTGCAAAATAATGAAGGACAAATCAAGGGTATATCGGGATCAGTTGTAACGTCGAGGTGTTTTCCTAACACGTCAATTTACGAAGTCGCTCGCGTGGGCAACGAAAGATTGCTTGGAGAAGTGGTGCGCCTCAGGAAGGACATGGCAGATATTCAGGTTTACGAAGACACGACTGGCCTTCGGGTCGGCGACCCGGTGACATTTACGGGTGAACTCTTGTCCGTTAAGCTTGGACCTGGCTTGTTAGGACAGGTTTTAGACGGCATTGGAAGGCCTCTTGGGAAGCTCGGAAAGATTTCTCCTTATGTATCAAAGGGCATTCATATCGATACAATTGGTGATGAAATATGGTCTTTTAAGCCCCGCCGCCATAAAGGAGATCATGTTGGGCCCGGTGACATATTAGGAGAAGTAAAAGAAAAGGGCCTAACACACATGATCATGGTCCCTTTAAGTGCCAATGCTAAGAGTCAACAGGAGATTGCATGGATAGCGCCTTCCGGAGAGTATTCAAGTGGCGATACAATATGTGAAATAAACGGGCGAGCTGTTAAGATGCATCAGAAGTGGAACGTACGGATTCCAAGGAAGGCTGGCAAAAAGTTAGATTTAAACAGGCCTCTGATAACCGGAACCCGAGTATTGGATGTCTTTTTTCCGCTTGCTCTGGGAGGCACTGCCGTAATTCCTGGTGGATTCGGCACGGGCAAAACCGTAACACAACAATCCATAGCGAGATGGGCCGATGTCGACATTGTCATTTACATTGGTTGCGGAGAACGTGGGAATGAAATGACCGAGGTTTTAGAGGAATTCCCCACACTAAAGGACATTCGTAAGGGAATTCTCCTCATAGATAGAATGATACTCATCGCTAATACATCTAATATGCCCGTAGCAGCAAGAGAAGCGAGCATATACCTAGGCATGACCATAGCTGAGTATTATCGCGATATGGGATATAATGTTGCGATAATCGCTGACTCCATCAGCAGATGGGCGGAAGCGTTAAGGGAAATCTCTGGACGACTCGAGGAAATGCCTGGTGAGGAAGGTTATCCAGCTTATTTAGCATCTAGGCTCGCAGGTTACTATGAACGTTCGGGAAACGTTATCCCACTTGGAAGCCCTGAGCGTACCGGATCCATATCGGTAATTAATGCTATATCACCGCCAGGTGGTGACTTTTCAGAACCTGTCACCCAAGCGGGTTTGCGCCTTTCTGGGTGTTTTTGGGCACTGGATAAAGCTCTTGCCAGAAAAAGACATTTTCCATCCGTTAATTGGGCACAAAGCTATTCGCTATACATCGAAACTCTGGACGATTATTTTGGGCAACACATTTCTGAAGAATGGATACCCTTGAGAGAATTCGCCCTTGGGGTGTTGCATGAAGGCAAAACATTGCAAGAGACAGTCCAAATTGTTGGGAGAGACGGTATAACGGAAGAAGAAAAATGGACCCTTAAGCTGGCAGAGTTATTTGATATATTTTATCTCCAACAAAACGCCTTCGACATCATAGATGCTTATTGCGATCCTACCAGGCAATTCATGATGCTAAAAACTTTAAAGATATTGGATGAAGAGGTCAAAAGGGCACTATATAGTGGCGTATTGTTTGAACAAATAGACTCCAAGTTGTCCTTTGCTCGAGATCTCATGGATTTACGAATAAAGGAAAATGAAGCTTATGAGGAATCTTTAAATTCCTATATAACAGAGCTAAAGAATAGTCTGTCTAATTTTTTGGCGGTGTAGATAAAGATGAGATTACTAAAAGAAGGCTACAAGACGATCGAAAAAATAACGGGCCCGTTGATTTTCATCAACAAAGTAGCAAGCGCGGGCATCGGCGAAATCGTTAGGATAACATCGAGTTTTGGGGAAGATTACGGTCAAATACTTCAGATTACTGACGATCTTTGTCTAATACAGGTCTTCGGAGAAACAATGGGACTTGCACCGAACAACACTGTCGTATGGCTAGAAAGAGACGTGATAAAAGTCCCCTTGGGCATATCACTTCAAGGGCGTATACTAAACGGTCGAGCCGTTCCAATGGACGGAGGAGGGCCCATATTCTGTGTAGAAAAATGGGCACCAATTCAAGGTCATATAATAAACCCCTGGAGGCGTAGAAGCCCCCATGAATTTATTGAAACAGGCATATCAACAATTGATTTTATGAATACTCTGGTAAAAGGACAAAAACTTCCCATCTTCACCGGAAGTGGACTCCCAGCCAACAAGTTGGCAGCGCAAATAGCAAAATATGCAAGGACTTTTACATCTTCGGACAATGCGCCACCTTTCCTGGTTGTGTTCGCCGCTATCGGCATAACCCAAGGGGAAGCGTCTTTCTTTAAACGAGTCTTCGAGCAGGACGGATCTATTTACCGAGGGGTATTTTTCTTCAATTTGGCCAAAGATCCGACCATAGAAAGGATCCTGACTCCCAGGATGGCCTTGACCGTGGCCGAATATTTTGCCTTCGAGAAGGGATACGATGTCCTTGTAATACTCACTGACATGTTACATTACTGCGAAGCGCTGAGAGAAATAAGCTCGGCCCGAGAAGAAATCCCCGGGCGAAGGGGTTTTCCTTCTTACATGTACTCGGATCTAGCCAGCATTTATGAGCGAGCTGGTTGCATTTCCGGAATTGAAGGAAGCGTTACCCAAATTCCGATCGTAACGATGCCGGACGATGATTTGACCCACCCCGTCCCCGACCTAACAGGATACATAACCGAGGGTCAGATAGTGATGGATAGAAAACTTCACGGTAGGAGAATATATCCTCCTATCGACATCCTCTCAAGTTTAAGCAGGCTAATGAATAAAGGAATCGGCGAGGGATCTACAGTACCAGAACATCGCCTCCTATCTGATCAACTATACGCCGCTTATGGGCGTTTTAAAGATATAACTAGGCTTAAGGCCATAGTTGGCGAAGAGGGATTGACAACCACGGAGTTATCCTTTTTAGACTTTGGCGAAAAATTTGAGACTCATTTCGTAAACCAGGGAGATAGACGTCGTCCCTTCGATGAATCACTTAAATATGCCTGGGACTGTCTGGCAACGCTCCCAGTGGAAGAATTGCATCGTCTGCCATCGCAACTCATCGATGAATTGATTACCAAGAAGGAGCTAAACCATGATTCGCAGACCACCGACTAGAAATCAACTTCTAGAACTTAAACGAAACATATATTCTTTTGAACAAGGCAAGGAGATCTTGGAAAAAAAGAGGGACGTCCTCTTGCAATTAATAGAAAACGACAGGAAAGGTTTTAAAGATGTAAAAAGTGCATTCTTACAGAGCTGTACAAAGATATATTCATCATATACACTGACACGACTACACGATGGAGAAGCGTCGATATCGCTTTTGGGGGTTAGTATACCTCCCAGTAGGGTTTCGAGAAGGCTTAATCAAGCGATGGGGTGTAAATATCCTTCTTTCTTTCCCATCGAGGATTTCCCCTCATCAACAGAACTCTACGATCCCATGCTTTTTTCACTTCATGTAGACATGTTAATACATGATCTGGCGGAGGCAAGGAAATCACTTTGGGAGTATATAAATTTACATGTAAAATTAAAGGCATTGGAAGGAGAGCTAAGAAAAACGCTTCTTCGGATTAATACAATGGAACAATCTATCTTGCCTAAGCTAGAAGAAGAAAGACGCCAAATTGCTCTACATTTAAGCGAAAGGGAAAGACAAGAGCAATTTATCACAAAGAGTTGGTTGAAGAAAAAAAGACCTACTGGGAGGTAGTGAAGATGAAAATGGACAAGCTAATGAGACAAGCTCAAAAGATGCAGGAACAAATGCTAAAAATTCAAGAGGAACTCGCCAATGAAACCGTAGAAGGCGAAAGTGGGGGAGGAGTAGTCAAAGTAAAATGCAACGGACAGGGGGATTTTATCTCTATCTCGATAGATCCGGAGGTGGTAAACTCAGATGACGTCGAAATGCTAGAAGACTTAATATTGGCAGCCATAAATGAAGCCCAAAGAAAAAGCAAGGATTTGGCGAACGAAAGATTGAGCAAATTAGGAGCTGGCTTTGGTTTGCCCGGGCTCATATAGCAACAAGGTGCAATTGTAAAAAATCAATAAAGCAGGTGGAATAGTTGGCTTTAGCGAAGTCTTTAGATGATTTAATACGTTTGCTTGAGAAATTTCCTGGCATAGGGGAGAAGAGCGCCCGTAGAATGGTTTTGTTTTTGTTGCAACAACCAAAAAGTTTTTCTGAGGCCTTAGTCGAAGCTATACATAAGTGTAGTTTTTCCCTTTTTCCATGCAGTCTTTGCGGCAACATTACCGACGAAGATCCTTGCTCTATTTGCAATGATCCCTTTAGGGACAGGTCTACCATATGTGTCGTAGAATCCGTAGAAGACCTCATCACACTGGAGCAGGCAGGCATATACAACGGGCTTTATTTCGTACTCGGTGTATTGTATTCTCCCTTAGATGAGAAAGAAGTGCCTACCCAAGTTATTGAGCACCTGATTGAAAGGGTGTCGCAAAGCGATATAAAGGAGGTAATATTGGCGTTTAGTCCAAAGGTAGAAGGAGAGTTGACGATGAATTTGATCTCTTCGGCGCTGGAATCTCTGCCTGTAACAATAAGCAGATTGTCTTATGGCCTTCCCGTTGGTGGCAGTGTGAGCTTCGCTGACAGAACGACCTTACACGCCGCATTTGAAGCTAGGACATGCTTAAAAAGAGGTAAAAGCAGACAATAAACAGGAGGTATACTTATATGCAAGATGGCATGGGACGACTTGTCAACATAATAATAAGAACCCTTTTAAGCATATTAGGCGCAATAGCCGGATATCAATTAGCACAATATTTATCGGGAACTTCCTGGTGGCCAAAGGATGCCTTAATATGGGATCTTGCGATGTGGGGGGTCATTATTGCGATTCCTGCCCTCGCTGGCTACCTAATAGCTCCTTTGTTCATCAAGGGGATTGCACGCATCGGTCAGATATTTGAAAAATCACTACAAAGTTTTTCATGGCAAGATTTGTTCGTCGCTATTTTAGGTTTAATTGTAGGCTTAATAGTGGCAAATTTATTGGCCATGCCTTTGTCGTCTATACCGAACTTAGGTTTTTACTTAGCAATTTTGTTAAACATTGTCTTGGGATATATTGGCCTAATCCTTTTTTTAAAAAGAAAGGACGAAATAGTAGGTATGTGGTCCTCTTTTGAAACCCTGCGAGATAAATTTCATCTGAAGGGTAAAAAAGTGCGCGAAGAGGACACGCAAGAAAGCTTCAAGTTGCTCGATACAAGCGCACTTATTGACGCCAGAATTTTAGATATCGCTAAAGTTGGCTTTATAGAAGGTTCTATTTGTATTCCGGGATTCGTATTGCTGGAGTTACAAGCGATTGCTGACTCAACCGATCCTCTCAGAAGGGCGAAAGGACGAAGAGGCATGGAAGTGGTGGAAGAGCTCCAAAAACTGCCCGACGTAAAGGTTGAGATATTGGAACACTCTTTAAAAGAGTTGAAGGCAGACACGGTCGATGAAGGTTTAATAGAGCTCGCCAAGAGATTAAAGGCAAAAATAATCACTACTGATTATAATCTTAATAAAATAGCAAGCATTCAAGGATTACACGTCTTGAACGTAAACGATCTTGCCAATGCCTTAAAACCTGTATTGATACCGGGAGAAACCTT
>JAAYTM010000018.1 GCA_012518015.1 Synergistaceae bacterium | reverse complement strand
CTCTCAAAGATCACTGGCGAAATATCTAAGGGCATGAAGGGAAAATTCCTGCTAGCTACTTGTTGCATTTACTGTACCGCTTGAGCCTGCAGATATGTAAAATGTAATTTTGTACATAATTTTGTACAGATTGATATTTTATTATCAAAAGCTAGACAGTCAAGCATCGTCAATTGTTAACAAATACCACTGGAGGTGGCAAAAATGACCAAAAGTCGGTCAAGTGCGCTAAAAACCTACGGGTTTCCGATCGTTTTGCTAATTTCCATCATTATCGGTTCGACTTTAGGGGCCTTGATGGGCAAAGACGCCTTGGTTTTCAAACCCTTCGGTGACGCCTTCATCAATCTGATGTTCATGATAGTAGTGCCCTTGGTGTTTTGCACGATTTTAAACGCTGTAGCCAGCATGTCATCTTTAAAGCGACTGGGAAGGGTCCTTGGAACTACAATCGCAATATTTCTTATAACGGGAGTTATAGCAGCTTTGATCATGCTTGTAGCAGTGGTTTACTTTCCTCCAGCCGAGGGCATAGTGATCGAAAGCATTGCCCCCCAAGAGCTTGAGCCATTAAACACGGCCGAACAGATAGTAAAAGCTTTTACTGTGGAAGATTTCAGGGATCTTTTATCAAGACGTCACATCTTGCCTCTTATTATATTTTCCATTTTGCTTGGCATAAGTCTGAACGCTTTGGGAGAAAAAGCACGCCCCGTGATAAACTTAGTATCCATCCTATCTGACGCTATGTTATATTTGGTGAAGATCGTGATGTATTACGCTCCAATTGGCCTTGGAGCATACTTTGCAACCCTCGTCGGCGATTTTGGCCCTCAACTTCTTGGTTCCTACGCAAGAGCCATGATAGTGTATCACATAGTAACCTTTGGATATTTTTTTATTGCCTTTACCTTATACGCCTACATTTCAACTAATGGCCAAGGAGTGGGAAATTTTTGGAAAAATATAATAACGCCGGCCATTACCGCCCTGGCAACGGGAAGCAGTAACGCCACGTTGCCCGTGAATTTAGAGGCCGCGAAAAATATAGGTGTCCCTGAAGACATAAGAAACATGGTTTTACCTTTAGGGGCCACAATTCATATGGAGGGGTCTTGTTTGAGCGGCATCCTGAAAATATCCTTTCTCTTTGGCTTTTACGGACTTAACTTCTCCGGGTTAAGCACCTTCACTACGGCCGTGGCAATAGCAACGTTAAGCGGTGTGGTGCTTTCAGGCATACCAGGCGGGGGACTGGTGGGGGAAATGCTGATCGTCAGTTTATACGGATTTCCACCAGAGGCTTTCCCCATCATAGCCACTATAGGGTTTCTCGTGGATCCGGCGGCCACAATGGTCAACGCCACGGGAGACACTGCTTCAGCCATGTTAGTGGCGAGGCTGCTTGAGGGGAGAGATTGGTTCAAGAAGACACAAAGCGAGCTTTAATATATTCGAATCATTGAGTCAAACTTAAGACGGAATACTAAAAAGGGGTTTTTAAAGAAAAACCCCTTTTTAGAGTATTAAAACCCGCTGGAGTTTGCTAAAAAACAGTGAAGGATGGTCTTGATTTTTAGCGACAAAAACCTTAAAAACATTAAAGTTTTGCGAATTACATTATTTATAATATGACTATAATGAAAGGTCATCAACAAAATATTGTCATGCTATTTTTATTCAAATTGCTGACATCCAATAGTGATTCCCAGGGTGCCTATGCCCTCCACTGTAACTGAAACAACGTCTCCTACGTGTAATTCTCCTACGCCACTTGGTGTTCCCGTTAATATGACATCT
>JAAYTM010000108.1 GCA_012518015.1 Synergistaceae bacterium | reverse complement strand
TTAGCAATTAGGGATGTAGCACCACAAGCACCTCATCATTACTTGATAATCCCAAAATTACACATACCAACCTCTCAAGACGTAAGAGATCCTTCCATCTGGGCTAATCTCATGGAAGTTTTAACAATAGTAGCACAGCGGATGGGGCTAGTAGACTCTGGTTACAGGGTCGTTATAAATTGCGGGAGCCAGGCGTGTCAGAGCATATTTCATCTTCACCTACATTTGCTTTCTGGGCGCAAATTTGGTTGGCCCCCCGGTTGAAGCTGTCATGAGATGCGAAAGGGGGGAGAGAGATGGCTAAAGTTTACAGAAGAGAAAACGAATCGATAGATGATACTTTGCGCCGCTTTAAAAGAGAGGTTAAGAAAGTTGGAGTTCTTCGAGATGCGAGGAAACACGAGCACTACGAAAAGCCGAGCGAGATAAGAAAGAAGAAAAGATCAAGTCCAAGAAAGCGCCGGGGTTAGTGGGTCCCCGCTATAAAAGTCGGGCTTGTTGTTTTCTGCTTGCAAGTTAAAAGGGGAAGACGAATATTCGTCTTCCCCTTTTAACTTTTAAATAAGTGCAACACAGTCTTAAAGATTGGTAGACATCAAATAACAAACCAAAGCCTTTCAAGTTTGATTGAGTCCTAAGGACCAAAAATTTGAGCAACTTTAAGCGTAAAGGCCTTTCAGTCATTCCAGTCAGGAATTACACTATATGTAGTAAATAAAAAAGGCATATACCATACAGGTAGGGTTGTGCATGCGTTGTCCAAGATGTAACCATGATGATAGCAGGGTTATAGAGACGAGAGCGGTTGAAAATGGCATCGTCATCCGCAGAAGGAGGGAATGCCCTAAATGCGGTCGGCGATTTACGACTTATGAGAGGATCGAAAGGAGCACGGTGCTTTTGGTCGTCAAAAAAGACGGTCGAAGAGAAGCTTTCGATAGGGAGAAGGTTTTAAGGGGGATGATACGCGCCTGTGAAAAACTACCCGTGCCCTTGGAGACCCTGGAAAGCGCGGTTGCTTTAATAGAGGAGGAGCTTTTCGCGTTAGCCGTGGGAGAAGTTTCGAGCGCAATGATTGGAGAAATGGTGGCAGATGCCCTGAAGAGCATAAACCACGTTGCTTACGTTAGATTTGCCTCCGTATATCGTGAATTTACCGATTTAAATAGTTTTATTGAAGAGATATCAAGGCTTTTGGAGAAGGAAGAGGGGAGGAGAATATAGCGATGGCTTCGTCCATGAAGTTTGACCGTTTTTGCGATGCGGAAATGAGCATACAGCAATTTTTGTTCAATAGGCCAGAATCAACGGATCTTGCCTTGATGGTGGAGACTCATTCCAAGGAGGAACGCAGTCCATGGGACGCCGCTAAAATAAAGGATGCCCTTATCAGAGAGGCTGGGGTCGATCCAGAAACGGCCCTTTCGATTGCCGTAGAAATCGAGGAGGAGGTGATTCGCCGCGGCAAGGACAGGCTTACCACTTCGATAATAAGGGAAATGGCTAACACCAAACTTTTTCAAAGGGGGTTGGATGCTTATCTTGTCGATCATTCCAGGGTAGGTATACCTGTTTATGATCTTGAGACTTTGATGTTTTCTCCAAATAAAGAAAATAGCAATACATCTTACAACCCGGAATCCGTTAATTTGACGATAGCTGAGATGATCATAAAAGATTACGCCTTGAGTAAGCTCTTTTCCCGCGATGTCGCACGCGCACATCTAGATGGCGACATTCACCTTCACGACCTTGGGATGGTAATAAGGCCCTACTGCAGCGGACAGAGCCCCGCATATGTGGCTAAGTTTGGGCTAAACTTGCCTTCCATAACGAGTGTCTCATCTCCGGCCAAACATCCGGATGTGCTTTTGGCCCATTTACTCAAGATGACTTCGGTGTTGCAGAATAACTTTGCCGGGGCCATCGGTTGGGATGCCATTAACATGTTTTTCGCTCCCTATCTTGAGGGTTGCAGCGATCGCGATCTACGTCAATTGGCCCAGATGTTGATATTTGAATTTAATCAATTAGCTGGTGGCAGGGGAGGGCAAGTAGCCTTCACGGACATAAACTTGTACTATGAAATTCCAAAGCACTTCCGCCATGTGCCAGCCATTGGCCCTGGTGGTAAGTTAAGTGGCAAGACTTATGGAGATTACAGTTTAACCTCAAAACGTTTTTTGCGAGCCTTGTTTGAAGTTTACTTGGAGGGAGATAGCAGATCTCAACCCTTCTTTTTCCCAAAACCGCTTCTTCACATAACTGATGCCTTCTTTAAGGAAGATGGATGGCAAGAGATGCTTGAGTTGGCTTGTATGGTAGCTTCGGAAAAGGGCAACACCTATTTTGTTTTTGACAGAGGAGGCGTGACTAAGCTCAGTGAATGCTGTCGCCTCTCCTTCGAGCTAACTGAGGAAGACTTGCTAGAAGCCAAAACTCCCTGGAAAATGAGATATTCAGCCTTGCAGAACGTAACTATAAATTTGCCCCGAGTTGCTTTCAGGTCTCAAGGTGATCTCGAGACCTTTTTCGGAATACTAGAAAATTTGATGGAAATTGCGCTCAAGGCGCATGTTCAAAAGAGGAGCTTCATTAAAAATCTTCTGGATTTAAAGGACAAAGGGCCGTTGTCGCTTTTGACAGTAGAGCATGATGGCGAGAGTTACATAAGGCTGGAAAAGGCAAGCCACTTAATAGGATTGCTTGGCCTTAATGAAGCGGTACAAGTTTTATGTGGCAAGCAGCTTTACGAAGGAAAGGAAGCAGAAGAGCTAGGGTTGGCCATAGTAAAGTTCATGGAACTCAAATGTCAAGAAATGACCGAACGAGTTGGATTTAAAGTTGTGTTAGAACAAACTCCAGCCGAGAGCGCTGCTCATAGGCTTGCCAGATTGGACTTGAAAAAGTTTCCCGAGGCAAAGCACGTAGTTAAGGGCAATGTTGAGGCAGATGAGGTATTTTATACGAACAGTACCCATATACCCTACGAAGCGGATGTTGACCCAATTGAAAGGGTAGTCAGAGAAGGACGATTCCATCCCTTCATTAAAGCTGGTGCTATAACTCACGTATGGATGGGAGAACATAAACCTGATGCCAAAGCTTTGGCCTCTTTTGTTCGCAAAATTTTCTTGCATTCTCAGAACGCACAGGTGGCCTTTAGCCCAGAGTTCACCATATGCAACGACTGTGGCATAGTTGAGAGGGGCCTGCTGTCTTCTTGCAATAGATGCCGTTCGACGAACGTTGATGGAGTGACGCGAATAACGGGGTATTTTACCAAAATCTCCTCTTGGAATGCTGGAAAAAGGGCAGAGCTTGAAGGCAGAAAGAGATGGAGTTTATGAGGCCTGATATTAAAGGCATAGGAGGCTATATTCCTTCGTCATTCATAGACTGGGAGGGACATGTGTCGGCTGTTTTGTTTTTTAGGGGGTGTAATTTTAGATGCCCCTTTTGTCATAATGGTTCAATGGTAATGGGGCAGTTGCCTGTTTTAAACGAGGAGCTCATCGTGGAGCACATTAGATCGAGGAAAGATTTCTTGGACGGGGTTGTCATAAGTGGCGGTGAACCTACGCTGGATCCCAATCGTTTGAAGGTGTTATTGCCGCGCTTTAAGGATATTGGCTTGCCCATAAAGCTGGATACGAATGGCAGCAACCCAATGGTCATTGAAGGGTTGTTGTCAGGGGGATTTGTCGATGCTATCGCCATGGACGTAAAGGCGCCTTGGGAAAAATATGAACTTTTGTGTGGTTGTATCGTCGATACAAATTTGGTGCAAGAGTCCCTGTACTTATTATTGCATCTTGACCTCGAAGTCGAAATTCGAACAACCTTCGTACCAGCTTTAATGAATTATGATGACCTTTCTATAATTCAAAGCTATTTAGTCGAAAACGTCCGTTGGGTGATACAGTGTTTCAGACCTGAAAATGCCATGGATGAAGCTTTGAGGAGAACAAAGGAGCCGGAACGTGAGGTTTTGCGCGAGAAGTTTCCCAGTGCTATCATTAGATAGAATATGACAATCTCAAGGAGGGACTGCGGGCATGTCATCTAAAATGAAATTCGTGGAGGAGGAGCTTAAGCGCCTTAGGGACGAGGGATTGTACGTCCATATTAGGGTCCTTGAAAGCCCTCAAGGTCCGTGGGTACAAATAGAGGGAAGGCAAGTTTTAAACTTGTGTTCAAATAATTACCTAGGGCTTTGCAATGATCCCAGGTTATGCGAAAAGGCCCAGGAATACATCGATAAATTCGGTGTTGGGCCTGGCGCCGTTCGCACTATCGCTGGTACGATGTCAATACACGTTGAGTTAGAGGAAAAATTGGCGACCTTCAAGGGCGCCGAAGCTGCCCTCGTCGTACAATCCGGCTTTTGCGCTAACTTGTCGGCGATTCCACCGCTAGTTGAAAGAGGCGATCTCATATTTAGCGATGAGTTGAATCACGCCTCGATAATTGATGGTTGTAGGTTGAGCAGGGCTGAGATAGTAAGATATGCCCACTGTGACGTGGTTGACCTTGAGGCTAAGCTGAAAGAATATGTAGATAAAGATTGCAGGAAGCTCATAGTCACCGATGGGGTCTTTTCTATGGATGGGGACATAGCTCCTTTGCCTGATATAGTGGAATTGGCGGATCGGTATGGCGCCATGGTCATGGTCGATGATGCCCACGGCGAAGGTGTTTTAGGTCGTGGAGGAAGGGGAATTGTTGATCATTTCGGTTTGGGCGAAAAAGTTGACATTGAAGTTGGCACTTTATCCAAGGCCTTTGGTGTTGTCGGAGGATTTATTGCAGGAAGCAAGGAGTTGATCGAGTTTTTGCGTCAAAAAGCTCGTCCTAACTTGTTTAGCAGCGCTCTAACTGTTCCTGACGTTGCCGCCAATATCGCGGCTGTGGATATCTTGGAAGAAAGTGACGATTTAGTGAAAAAGCTTTGGGAAAATGGCAACTACCTCAAGAAGTCCTTAAAGGAGAAAGGGTTTAACATCGGTAGGTCTCAAACGCCCATCACTCCGATAATGGTTGGTGATGCGAATAAAGCAAAGGAGTTTAGTTTGAAATTGTTTGAGGAGGGAATATTTATACAATCCATCGCCTATCCGACCGTTCCCTTAGGCAGCGCCAGGTTGAGGGCCATGGTTTCAGCGGCACATTCTAAGGAGGATCTGGACTTTGCTGTCGACAAATTTTCTAAAGTAGGGAGGTCCTTGGGCATTATCTAAAATATCTTACGAGGTAATTAAAACCATACGAAAGTCCTAAAAGTCCATTAGTTTGGGCATTGCTGCAAAAAATAACGATTTGTTTAATCCACCGGGCCGTAGCAAATATTTTTCAGCTCAAAATAGTTAACATAGCTTCCATTCTCAGCAGGCTTTTTATATAATAACAAAGGGCATTCTAATATCAATACTAGAGGAGGGGTGTAAATGAAAAGATTTATGCGGTTTCTTTTTTTTGCTGGGTTAATTTTGGCGGTTTGTGGGATATCGGCTTATGCTGCCGAAGAGGTGATCAAGATCGGTGTCTATGAGCCACTCACAGGCCAAAACGCCTTTGGTGGCCAGCTAACCGTTGAAGGAATACAGCTTGCCCACGAGCAGGCTCCCGAAGTGTTGGGCAAAAAGGTTGAATTAGTGATTGTGGATAACAAATCCGATAAAGTTGAAGCAGCGAACGCCGTTAAACGCTTAATTGAAAGGGATAAAGTTGTTGCAATCATCGGAAGCTATGGATCCTCGCTGTGCATGGCTGGAGGTGAGGTAGCTGAGCAATACGGCATACCTTGTATTACTGACTCGGCAACTAATCCCTTGGTTACGCAGGGCAAAAAATATTATTTCCGCATGTGTTTTATCGATCCCTTCCAGGGTGCAGCTGCTGCCAGATATGTCTACGAACAGCTAGGTGTTAGAAAGGCTGCAATATTAAAGGACGTAGCGCAGGATTACTGCGTTGGATTGGCGGCTTTCTTTAAGAAGGCCTTCTTGGATCTTGGAGGCGAGGTGGTAGCTGACCTTAACTATCAGTCCGGCGATCAAGACTTTACTGCACAATTGACCGAGATTATAAGCAAGGATGCTGAACTCCTTTATATCCCTTCCTACTTCGCCGAGGGAGCAATAATCATGAAGCAAGCCCGTGAATTGGGTGGCAAGTTTCATATCATGGGCGGAGATGCAATGGATAATCCTGACATGATCAAAATAGGCGGGGAGGCAGTAGAGGGCTTCATCTACACTACATTCCCCTATGCGCCGGAGATGCCCGATATGAATCCCATTGCACAGGAATTTACCAAAGCCTTCAGAGAGAAGTTCAAGAAAGAACCTAATGCCAATGCTGCCCTTGGATATGACTGCTACATGTTGCTCATTGATTGTATAAAAAGAGCCGGAAAGGCAGATCCTGAAGCCATTACGGAGCAACTTGCCGCGACCAAGGATTGGGTTGGAGTAACTGGTCCCACGACCATCGATGAAAACCACAACGCTATCAAATCTGTGGGGATCAAGATGGTTAAAGAGGGAAAACAAATCTACGTTGCTACCGTTCCTCCTGAAAGCGGGAAGTAAGGCTAGGCAGCTTTTGGCAAGTGACAAAGATACTGCGGGGGAGGCATGCCTCCCCCTATTTTTAGGATGTTGCCTAAAGGAGGAAAATTATGTCGTATCAGATGTTTATACAACATTTTCTGAACGCGATTACCCTGGGAAGTTTGTATGCCTTGATCGCCATAGGCTATTCGATGGTATATGGAATATTGAGGTTGATAAATTTCGCCCATGGCGAAATTTTCATGTTGGGAGCCTATTTCGTCTTCTGGGGGACAACTCTTTTCCATCTGCCGTGGGTAGCAGCTGTTCCGGTTGCTATAATTGCCACGGCCTTTTGTGGGGTTTTGGTAGACAGGTGTGCTTACAGGCCCTTGAGAGATGCTCCGAGGATTTCGGCCCTGATCAGCGCTATAGGTGTTTCCTTTTTCTTGCAAAACTTTGCCATCGTGGTGTTCTCTGCCATACCTCGTCCAGTTTATCGCCCCGATTGGTTAGTAATGCCTTTATTGGTGCATGGAGTTCATTTTTTGCCCCTAACTCTTGTGGTGCCATTAATTTCCTTCGTTTTGATGTTAGTGGTTCTTTACGTGGTTTATAAGACTAAACCAGGACTTGCCATGCGAGCGATTTCCAAGGATATCGAGACGAGTCGTTTAATGGGTGTCTCGGTGGACCAAATTGTAGCCATAACCTTCATGATTGGTTCGGCCTTGGCCGCGGCTTCGGGCATCATGTGGTCACTAAGATATCCCCAGGTTCATCCCATGATGGGAATGATTCCCGGATTTAAGGCCTTCATTGCCGCGGTTGTGGGGGGCATAGGTTCCATTCAGGGAGCTGTGATTGGAGGCATGTTCCTTGGCTTCATTGAAATAATGATAGTAGCCTTTTTCCCTAATTTATCAGGATTTAAAGATGCTTTTGCCTTTATCCTTCTCATTTTCTTACTACTTTTAAGACCAACTGGCATTATGGGAGAACGATTGGAGGAGAAGGTATAATGTCATTATCGCGTAACCATATATTAAATCTTTTAGCCGTTGCCGTGTTTGGACTATTTTTGTGGTGGGCCGAAGGACATCTTTCCGGATATCAAGTTCAAATTATAAATTTAATAGCTATAAATACCATACTAGCTTTAGGTCTTAATTTGATTTATGGATTCGGAGGCATGTTTTCTTTAGGGCATGCGGGCTTTATGGCCATAGGAGCCTACACATGCGCACTTTTAATACTCCCTCCCTTACAGAAGAAAATGATCTTCATACTTCAGCCTCTGAGATGGCCCTTTTCGGTATTGCAAGCGCCCTTTTTGGCCGCTGTTCTTTTGGGAGGTGCCATAGCTGCGATCTTTGCAATATTGATTGGAATTCCCATTCTTCGGCTTGGCGGTGATTATCTTGGAATAGCTACCATGGGTTTTGCTGAGATAGTTAGGGTAGTGGCTAATAATATCCCAAGCATAACAAATGGAGCCTTGGGTTTGAAGGGAATTCCGTCTTACGCAAATCTATGGTGGAATTACGGTTTCCTCTTCGTCGGGCTCTATGCCATGATTAGATTAGTTAACAGTAATTATGGTAATGCGCTGAAGGCAATAAGGGATGACGAAATGGCTGCGAAAGCCATGGGAATCGACGTTTTTAGATATAAGATCGAAGCTTTTGCCATGGGCTCCTTCCTTGCGGGTGTCGGCGGAGCATTACAGGCAAGCTTTATAACCACCATAGATCCCAAAATGTACATGTTTACCTTAACCTTTAATGTCCTCATGATGGTGGTAGCTGGAGGGCTTGGATCCATAACAGGCACATGCATAGCAAGTGCTGTAATTACTATATTGTTGGAGTGGCTTAGGATAGTTGAAAGTCCTATGACTTTAGGCCCTATCCATATCCCTGGGATACCCGGCATGAGGATGGTCATCTTCTCGCTAGCCTTGATATTCATAATACTTTTCAGGCGCGAAGGCATAATGGGCATGAGGGAGCTGACGTGGGATGACATTTTTGGCTACCTGGGGAGGTTTAAAGGACATGAATGATTCCATTGGTTCTACCTTGAAGTTGGAAGGTCTAACTATGAAATTCGGTGGGTTGACGGCCGTCAATGATCTTTCCCTTGAGGTCCCTAAAGGCAGCATAGTAGGTCTCATAGGGCCAAATGGTGCTGGAAAGACTACGGTTTTCAATGTGATAACCGGGTTTTATCAACCCACTGCTGGCAAGATCCTATTTAGGGGAATGGATATATCTGGCAAACAACCCCATGAGGTGTGTTCCTTAGGAATCGCACGTACTTTTCAAAACATCAGGTTGTTTGTCAACGAGACGGTGCTTCAAAACGTGATGGTAGCTTGCAACGTAAGGATGCCCGTAAAGTGGTGGGAGCCGCCGTTATTGCTGCCCTCCACCCTTAAAAAAGAGCGCATGATTAAAGACAAAGCCATGGATTTATTGCGTAAGGTTGGGCTAGAGCACCTGGCCGACGAAGTGGCAACCTCCCTTCCTTACGGTCAACAAAGGCGTTTGGAAATAGCACGTGCCATGGCAACTGACCCGGAAATACTCTTGCTGGATGAGCCGGCTGCGGGGATGAACCCAAAAGAAACCCATGAACTTATGGAGTTTATCAAAGAGATTAGGGATCTTTTTGGTTTAACTATCATGCTCATAGAGCATGATATGCGTGTGGTGATGGGGATATGCGAGCATATATGGGTCTTAGATTATGGCATTTTAATTGCGGAAGGTCCTCCTTCCTTTATTCAATCCAACGAAAGGGTTATTGAAGCTTATTTGGGAGAGGAGTACGCTCGTTATGTTAATAGTTAAAGACCTTCACGTTTATTACGGAGGCATTCACGCCATAAAGGGCATTTCCATTGAAGTGGCAGATGGAGCCATCGTCACATTGATTGGAGCGAACGGAGCTGGCAAAAGTAGTACTTTAAGATCCATAGCCGGTTTGATTAAACAGAAAAGCGGGAGCATAACTTTCAATGACGTGGATATTTCGAAACTGTCTCCCGAAAAAATCGTAGAAAGCGGAATTGTATTGGTCCCTGAGGGTAGAAAGATTTTCCCAAACCTCACTGTCATGGAGAACTTGATGCTCGGTGCATATCTAAGAAAAGATGACGAGGGAATAAAAAGGGATTTGGAGCAAGTTTTTGAGCTTTTTCCGCGGTTGAAGGAAAGGTCGTGGCAGAAAGGGGGAACTTTATCTGGAGGCGAGCAGCAGATGCTCGCTCTTGGCAGGGCACTTATGAGTGATCCGAAACTTATAATGATGGATGAACCATCTTTGGGACTTGCGCCAATCTTGGTAAAAGAAGTATTTGATATAATAAAGAAGATAAACGCACAAGGAAAGACCATACTTCTCGTCGAGCAGAACGCTTTTGCTGCCCTTAACCTTACTCATTATGCTTACGTCTTAGAAGTGGGCGAGATCGTCCTTGAAGGTTCGGGAGAAGAGTTGATAAGAAATCCGCAGGTGAGGGAGGCTTATCTCGGTGTGTAATGAACCTATTTGCGACGAGAAGTCATCAAAGGAGGGCGCAACTAAGATGGGTAGCATGAATCTTCCTAATGCATTGAGCCTCTCGAGAGTCTTTTTGGTTCCACTGATGCTGGTGTTTTTAAGCATAGGGATAAAGCATGGCGACGTACTGGCGGGAATTGTGTTTATCATAGCTGCATTTACCGACATGGCCGATGGATATATCGCAAGAAAGCACGGCATGGTCACCAATTTAGGCAAATTCATAGATCCTTTGGCGGACAAGATTCTGGTTACGGCTGCTTTGGTTGCCCTGGTGGAGCTTCAAAGGTTGCCAGCCTGGATAGTGGTCGTCATCGTTTCAAGGGAGTTCATCGTAACGGGATTGCGAATGTTAGCGGCTGCTGAAGGCGAGGTAATCGCAGCATCCAAGGGCGGTAAAGCCAAAACAGTTAGCCAAATCATTGCCATCTTTATGATGATGTTCGAGATTTCCGGGGGCATGGTCATGATGTGGATCGCCATGATTTTAACGATTTGGTCTGGGATGGACTACTTGATAAAGGGCAAAGAGTTTCTTGTAAAGTGATGGAGGCAAAGGGGGACGCATTTATTGGCGGAAAATATAACAGATCTTTTGGATTCCCTGAGAGGGGATATGGTTCAGCTGCTTTGTGATTTGGTGTCGGTGTCTGCAATTTCCCCCAAAAGCGGCGGCAGGGGGGAGGCAGAGAAAGCGGCCTTCTTAAGCCAATATATCAGGAAATTAGGGCTCGGACACCCGGAGCGTTTTGATGCAAGTGATCCCAGGGCGGAAGGAGGTTTGAGGCCAAACATTGTGGTTCGGATACCGGGCAGCTCAACTCAACGCCTTTGGATAGTCACACACATGGACGTGGTGCCAGAAGGGGATAGGTCCTTATGGGAAACGGATCCCTTTTCCCCAGTGGTTAAAGAAGGCAAGGTATATGGCCGCGGGGCCAATGACAACGGGCAGGAAATCGTCGCCTCTATTTTTGCCGCCTATGCCCTTAAAAAGCTAGATTTAACGCCCGCTAGGGAGATATGTCTTTGTTTTGTAGCTGACGAAGAAACGGGAAGCTTTTACGGCATTCAATATCTTTTAAGAAACGGTCTGTTTTCAACGCAAGATTTGGTAGTAGTGCCTGATGGTGGAACTGAAAGAGGAGACTTTATTGAAATTGCCGAGAAGTCGATCTTGTGGTTTAATGTTCAGGTCTTCGGCAAACAGGTTCATGCAAGCAAGCCCAATGAGGGATTAAATGCCTGCAGGATAGCAAACGAGCTTTCGGTAGATTTAGACCGGGCGTTACATTCTGCCTTTCCCGATAAAGATGACATTTTTATACCTCCCCTTTCAACCTTTGAGCCCACAAAAAGGGAGCCCAACGTCGCCAATATTAACACAGTTCCTGGAAAAGAAGTTTTTGCCTTTGATTGTCGCATTCTCCCAGGTGTGGCTTTAGATGATGTGCTAGAAGTTATCGATGAAATATGCAGACGCAAAGCAAATGAAAGCGGAGCGCTTATAGAATACGAAATTTTACAAAGAAATGACGCTGCGCCTCCTACAAATGCCGATGCACCAGTCGTACGTTTGTTGAAAAAAACTATCAAAGAAGTTTTAGGAGTGGACCCCGTCATTGGTGGTATTGGCGGAGGCACTTGTGCGGCATTTTTTAGAGCTCGAGAAATTCCAGCAGCTGTATGGGCTCAGGAAGCCGATACAGCTCATATGCCAAACGAGTACGCAGTAATAGAACATATGGTAAATGAGGCAAAAGTCTTTGCTCATCTTATGCTCAAAAGCCTATAATCTTGTATATGAAAAAATAAAGACAACTGATTGATTTGTTCGGGGAACATCAAGATGAGGGTGCATTATGCGATAAATAAAAAAGGGGGTTTGTTCCTTAAGTCAAAAGGCGGATCCCCTTCTTTGCGTTTTTGGATATCCTGTGTTTTATGGGGTGAAAGGTATGTTTGATGGGTTAAAAAAGATTTTGGGATTAGATGCAAATGAAAGAACGTTAAAAAGATATACCGAGATTGTAAATGAAGTTAATGCCTTGGAAGATGGCATTGCTGTTTTAAGTGACGAGGACTTGGCAAGAGAAATCCAGAGAATACGCCATGAAGTCATCGAAAACGGACAGTCCTTGGATGAAGTTATGTGCGAAGTATTTGCCATAGTGAGAGAAGCCGCGAAGCGGAGCTTGGGCATGCGCCATTTTGACGTGCAAGTCATGGGTGCCATAGCTTTACACGA
Organism: Synergistaceae bacterium; assembly: GCA_012518015.1. Lineage (GTDB taxonomy): Bacteria > Synergistota > Synergistia > Synergistales > Acetomicrobiaceae > Acetomicrobium. The sequence goes on along the minus strand of JAAYTM010000108.1, from coordinate 35,621 downwards.
GGGGAAAATTGCAGAAATGAAGACAGGGGAGGGGAAAACCCTAGTTGCTACGATGCCTGTCGTCCTGAATGCTTTGACTGGAAAGGGCGTACACGTAGTAACGGTGAATGATTATTTGGCTAAACGTGATGCCGAGTGGATGGGAAAGGTTTACCGCTTTTTAGGTTTATCTGTAGGCGTGATCTATCCCTTCATGAGCATCGATGAAAGAAAAAAGGCCTATGAGGCCGACGTCACTTATGGCACTAATAGCGAATTTGGTTTTGACTATTTAAGGGACAACATGATTATTTCACCCACGCAGTTGGTGCAAAGGGGCCATCATTACGCAATAGTTGACGAAGTTGATTCCATTTTGATCGATGAAGCTCGAACTCCACTTATAATATCTGGTCCATCTGAGGAATCGGTTGAACCTTATAAGCTTGCTGATAAAATTGCGAGATCTCTGATTTTAAATGAGGACTTTGAGATAGAGGAAAAGGAAAAAAATGTTGCTTTGACCGAGGCTGGAATAAGGCATTGTGAAAAGATACTAGGGATTGATGATATCTATGCAGAGGTTGAAACCTCTGAATTGCTTCATAAAATAGTGCAAGCACTTAAGGCAAGACATCTATTTAAACGAGATGTGGATTATGTTGTAAAAGATGGAGAGGTAATAATAGTAGACGAATTTACGGGTAGATTAATGTACGGACGCCGATATTCCGATGGATTGCATCAAGCAATCGAGGCTAAAGAAGGTGTTACCATTGGCAAGGAAAATCAAACCCTTGCCACCATCACTTTGCAAAATTACTTTAGGATGTACGATAAGTTGGCGGGCATGACTGGTACTGCCGCTACCGAGGCAGAGGAGTTTAAGGAGATATATGGATTGGAAGTGGTGGTTATCCCAACCCATAAGCCGATGATCCGTTGTGATTACCCTGACGTAATTTATAGGACAAAACGGGAAAAGTTTGCGTCTGTGGCGGATGAAATAAAGAAATGCCATGAAAGTCAACAACCGGTATTGGTGGGGACCACTTCAATAGAAGATTCCGAAAAGTTAAGCAGGCTTCTCTCTGCACGCCATATACCACATCAAGTCTTAAATGCAAAATATCATGAAAAGGAAGCGAAGATAATTGCCCAAGCAGGACGCGTAGGCGCTGTGACGGTGGCCACCAACATGGCAGGAAGGGGTACCGATATATTGCTTGGTGGCAACCCGGAATTTCTTGCACTGGAGGAAGCACAAAAAAAAGGCATTGACATAGAGCAAGACAAAGAGGCCTACGAAGCTATCTTAAAAGAATTTAAGAGATTATGCGACAAGGAACACGAAAAAGTAGTCTCTTTGGGCGGTCTTCACGTTGTAGGCACTGAAAGGCACGAGTCCCGAAGGATCGATAATCAGCTAAGAGGACGTAGCGGTCGTCAGGGGGATCCGGGCTCATCCAGGTTTTATCTTTCCTTGGAAGATGATTTGCTTCGCCTATTTGGGTCAGATAAGATACAAGGCATTATGGAAAAGCTGGGAATGAAGGAAGGGGAGTCCATAGATCATCCCCTTTTAAGCAAAGCCATAGAATCAGCTCAGAAAAAGGTTGAGCAATATCATTTCGACATAAGGAAGCAATTACTGCAATACGATAGCGTGATGAATCAACAGAGAACAGCTATTTATGAAGAAAGAAAGAACATCCTTTTAGCCGAGGATTTGATCGAACACACTTGGCAGATTATAACGGACGCTTTGAACGGGATACTAGAGGCGTATTTCCCTGACGATAAAGAAGCGGATCCCAGGGGTGCATTTTTAAAGGTCAAGACCATATTCGGCGCTAAAATTGCTGAATGCTTGTCCAAGGCGGACGATCGCTCACTTTTACCCGATGCACGAGAAAAGATGATAGCGCTTTTGAGAGAAGGATTTGACGCAAAGCTCAAGGAATTGGGACCGGAAGCGGCGAACGGGATATTCAAAATGATTTTGTTGCGCGTTATTGACGTCCATTGGAAAGAACACTTGCTCGCTATGGATGAGCTGCGCAGGGGTATCGGGCTGAGGGCGTTAGGACAGAAGGACCCCTTGTTAGAGTATCAATTTGAATCCTACAATCTATTTCAGCAGATGTTGGGAAGCATTCGCGAAGGCGTAGCGAGGTTAGCTTTAAGGGTCTCTGTTGTGCCCGAGGAGAGCAGGCCTCTTGCTTCCTTGCGAGAAGGTAGGGACATTGCCTTAGTCGCTTCTGCCCGCGAGCACGGCTCTGACAAAAAGGCGGAACCCAGCCATACCCCGAGACGAGTTCATAAAGTTGGGCGTAATGCGCCTTGCCCCTGCGGAAGCGGAAAAAAGTACAAATACTGCTGCGGAGGGGATGCGTAAACCATGCAAAGGGTGGGAAACTTCAACAAGGGGATGTTTCTTAAGTCGGCTATTTTACTTCTTGTTGCCACTTCTTTGTTGCTTTTGGGAATGTTTTCTGCTTTTGCCGAGGAAGAAGATACTTTGGCGCTGATACGAAAGTACGTTCAGCAATCGCCTCCCTTGACCGCATATGGGAAAAATGTTAAGGCAATGGTATGGCATAGAAGTCATACATATAAAATGCTTGCCGATGGCACTTTGGTTAAAACTTCAAGGTGGCTTATATACTCGGAATCGCCTTTGCCAGAAAGTTGGGGCAAGTGGATAATTCCCTTTGTCGGCGACGAAGGGGTAGAGCTTAAAGAAGCCGCGATTTATGATCCAATAGACTTTAAACTGATCAAGACTCTTTCTCCTATTACGGTTGATCATCGAGGCTTATCGTGGCTTGAAATCGATGTTCCTCCTATGAATATTCCTCACGTTTTTTCGCTTTGCTACCTGAAAGAATTTCCCGGCAGATGGAATGTTGATGACGTGGTCCCCATAGATCTAGACCTTCCTCAATGGAGAACTATTGTAAGCGTGAGCGTGCCACATGATTCTTCGCTTGTTTGGGCTACTACCAAGAACAACCATATGGCTCCCGGCCTCGTGCAAGGTGTAGAGGATACCTATCTATGGGAATTTGTAAACCGATTCCCCGCAAGCGAATTTGCCTTGGAAGTAGAAAATAGCAATTTGCTGTCATTTAGCATGCGAAACGGTTGGCTCAATGCGATAAAGCCGTTAGAAGACTGGGCAAATAGCCTTAAAACTGTAATGCACGAGGACGTAAAGAAAATTCTGGAGAAGAAAGACAAATCGAAAAGTGGCCTAGAAATTTTGCAGTGGGCTAAAAATAAGCAGCTACTCCTGGGCAGCTCTAGTATTTGGAAGATAAGAAGAAGCGCTGAAGAGATACCTAAGGAGGGGCCATGGACTTTGTGGGAAAGAAATGTCTTGCTGGCTCATTGGCTTTCTTTGGCGGGATGGGATGTGCGGATCAACTGGTTGCCCCTCTTTGTACCGAACAAAAACGAGAATGTCCCCGGCACCCCGCATATGATTTCACGACCAATATTTGAGGCAAGATCACCTGGTAGCGGTTCTTACAAGTTCTATGATTTTGGTGGATCTTTGAGGGAAGAAACAGGCCTTATGCCCGATGCTTTATGGGGAAAAACAGTCTGCTTATACGATGGAATGGACGTAAAGCTCAAGCAGTTGGATCGTGGGAACATCGCCGATCATCGATTAAGGGCGAGATGGAATTTAGAACTAGCCGATACTGGAGAAGTACAAGGAACCCTTGAATTAATGTTAAGCGGAGGATGGCCTTACGTTATATTTGGTTGCCAAGGTTATTCTTTGGACATGTCGTCTATTACCCATCTTTATCCCCCCCAAGTGGATGTAAAGTGGAAAGAAGGGGAAGTCTTAGAAAAACCAAACGGGTTAACCATCATATATCCTGTTGCAGGGATGTTGGGAATCACAAGCGGTAACCAAATGCTTTTGATGTTGCCATCGATTTCGTTTGATAGTTTAAGGGCTTTAAGAGGGCTCGATGTTGGAGCAAAATTACGCTTCCCCTTTTTATTAGAAGGGTTCGTGACAATCAAATTGCCTTCAGGATATGAAGCCTTTTCGCTGCCTTACCTGTCATCTAAATCGGATGGAAAAATACGGTGGGAACAATCTATTGACGAGAAAAGTCGTGGTAGAATTGTTGATGCAAGGTGGCGCTTCTTGGTGGAGGAATTCTCTTTGGAAGAAGAGGCACTCTCTACTTTGCACGCAGGCCTTAAAGTGTTGCAGCAATGGAGCAATAGAACTGTTCCCATTCGCAGAAGATGACGGAGGGTTGATTGATGTGATGATTGACATGGAATCTCATATAAAAGATCTTTTATCGGATGCCATAAATTCGGCTGTAAGGAACAAAGACTTGGTTTTTCCGGAAGGACTTGAGATAATTCTCGAAAGACCTCGTCGAGAAGGTCAAGGCGATTATGCTACTAACGTGGCAATGTTGATAGCTCGTCACTGGGGTATGAAGCCAAGGGATGCAGCTGAGATCATAAAGGCGCATTTAGGGCAAAGCGAGTATGTAGAAAAGGTAGAGGTAGCAGGACCGGGCTTTATAAATTTTTTCCTATCCGATGAATGGCTAACGGGTGTCATCAAAGATATCCTTGCTAAAGGTCCTGATTATGGAAAGTCAGACATTGGCAGGGGTAAAAAAGCCCAAGTAGAGTTTGTGAGCGCTAACCCCACGGGACCTTTACACATAGGTCACGGTAGGGGTGCTGCGGTTGGTGATGCAACGGCGAGCATATTGTCCTTTGCCGGGTGGTACGTGGAAAGGGAATATTACATTAATGACGTAGGACTTCAAACCAAGATCTTGGGCAGATCCGTTCAATCGCGATATTTTGAGTTGCTAGGAAAGCCAGAGCATGCGCCTTTTCCCGAGGATGGCTATAAAGGTGACTATATCTACAAAATTGCTGAAGAGATCATTGCAGAAGAAGGAGATAAATTTTTTAGCCTTCCTACTGAAGAGACCCTTGATTACTTTAGAGATTACGCCCTAGAGGTTATATTAAATGAAATTAAAAAGGATTTGGAAGATTTTCGCGTTAACTTTGACGTATGGTTTTCCGAAAAATCCCTACATGAGCGGGGTCTCATCGATGAAATGGTGGATTTTTTAACAAGAAGGGGGCTTGCTTACGAAAAGGACGGAGCTCTATGGTATAAATCGACGTTGTTTGGTGACGAAAAAGATAGGGTATTGATTAAATCTAACGGGGAACCTACCTACTTTGCATCCGATGTGGCATATCATAAGGATAAATTTGATAGGGGTTTTGATCTCGTCATAGATGTATGGGGCGCAGATCATCATGGATACGTGCCTCGCATGAAGGCGGCCGTTCAGGCGCTTGGTAAGTCTCCCGATGCCTTGCAAATCCTTCTTATACAATTTGTTAGTTTGATCAAGGGCGGGAAGTTGGTGCCCATGTCAACGAGAGCAGGGCAGTTTGTTACCTTGAGAGAAATGATGGACGAAGTAGGCGTAGACGCGATGCGGTATTTCTTCTTAATGAGGAAGTGCGATTCTCACCTGGATTTCGATATAGATCTTGCTAAGAGCGCGTCAACCGATAACCCTGTATATTATGTACAATATGCTAGTGCAAGGATACACAGCATATTTAAGGAAGCAGCTTCCAGGGGTGTTGCTGTAGTTGATCCTGAAAAGGTTGAACTTTCCATGCTTAGTACTGAAGAAGAGAAGGCACTTATAAAGTGTCTAGCCAGATTTCCTGAAGAGATAAAAAAGGCGGCAAACGATCTCGCTCCTCACATACTCATATACTACGTGTACGATTTGGCCAAGGCCTTTCATTCTTTCTACAACGCTCACAGGGTTTTGGGGGAGGAAAACTCTTTGACTAACGCAAGGTTGACTTTAGTCCGTGCTGTTAAGGTGGTCTTGCTTAACATATTGCATTTACTGAAAATAAACGCCCCGGAAGTGATGTAAATGCCGAGGCTAAGGTGGATAGTCATATCGCTTTTTTCAATAATAGTGTTTTTAATGTTATTCAATGGCTACATCCGAGAGGTGAAAAAGCTAAACGAACTCTCGAATTGTATCGATGAACGGGTTCGGATTTTGGTCCAATTAAGATTAGACATCGAGGATAAAAGCGAAAAGATAGCTTACTATAATACGGCTGAGGGAATAGCCAGGATGGCGCGCCAGGAATTTAACCTTGTCCTACCGGGCGAGAAGATCTATATTTTGGAGTACTATACGCCTGAGGAAAACAAAGAATGATCCCTATCAATCAAAATTGACACATACTTGATGCATATAAGATAAAAAACCTGAAGGATGGATCTTGTTAAATATGGCGTTTCTGTTTATAATGCTCTTTCGTTGGTGTCCCTATCCCCTTCATAGCGAGGGGATCTTAAAGGCCAAAGGGAGGAGGTGTTGATGATATGCGACCCTATGAGTTGATGGTGCTTATTCATCCCGATACTGAGGAAGTAAAAGTTCAGGTCGATGAAATTTCTGAGATTATTAAAGGCTTAGGAGGAGAATTTCTCAAGGCTGATATCTGGGGAAAAAGGAGACTGGCATACCCTATTAAGAAGCAAACAGAAGGGTATTACGCCTTGCTCGATTTCAACTTGGAGCCTTCCCATATAGGCGAGGTGGAGCGGTTATTGAAGTTGCGCGATTCTGTTTTGAGGCATTTGATAGTACGTCTTGATGAGAAGTAGGAGAAGATAAAAATGGCGCGAGGATACAATAGAATAATACTGATGGGGAACCTTGCTCGCGATCCCGAGATAAGGTATACTGCCTCCAAACAGGCAGTGGCAAGGCTCACTGTAGCTGTGGGACGCAGTTGGAGAGATCACGATGGCAATCAGCAGGAGCGTACCGACTTCATCCCCGTAGTCGTGTGGGGCAATCAAGCTGAAAATTGCGAGAAGTATTTACATAAAGGGCGTCCTGTATTAGTTGAGGGAAGGTTACAGGTTAGAAGCTATGAAACTAAAGTCGGCGAGAGGCGATGGGTCACGGAGGTTGTGGCGCAAAACGTCATCTTTTTAAGCGGTGGATCTCGCGAATCGCAAGATTATAGGGCATTTCCGGAGCCTGCATCGACCATTGGAAGCTTAAGGGATGAATTCCCCGATGAATTTCCCACGGATATATCTGAGATGGAAGATGAAGGGGAAGAGGCTGATATCCCATTTTAGTTTTTGAAAAGGGAGGTTATTGTGCATGGCGGAGTTTAGACGTCGAAGACGTCGTCCTAAGGTGTGCAGTTTTTGTGCGAATAAGATAGAATACGTGGATTACAAAAATGTTGAACAGCTTAAGAAATTTTTGACCGAGAGGGGAAAGATTTTGCCCCATAGGGTGACGGGAAATTGTGCCAAACACCAGAGACAACTTGCTAGGGCCATTAAAAGGGCCAGGTTCATGGCGCTTTTGCCGTTCACGGTAGAGTAGTTTATAAACTATCAAACTGGCAACGATTTGGGGAGAGGATGTTCTCTCCCCTTTTTTTACCGGGAGGTATTTAGATGAAAAGTACTCGAACCATGGTAGAAACATCGTTACTAGTCGCGCTTTCTGTCGTCCTGTTTCTGGCTAGTCATTTTTTGCCGGTCATCGGAATTATAATATCCTTTTTTTGCCCCGTGCCGCTGGTAATACTCGGGCTTAAAGTGCCCGTTCAAAATGCCTTTACAGGAGCCTTCGTAGCTTTTGTCCTTACGACATTCGTCCTGGGATTGCTAGGAGGGTTCTTTTTTCTTTTCGGGTTTGCTTTGATGGGTGTATCACTTGGCGTTTTGGGGAGGCGCTTTGAAAAGGTGTCCGATATTTTGTCCTATGGCTTTTTGATTTCTCTTTCTTGCAAACTTGTCCTCATGGCTTTAGTAAAATTGCTGACAGGTATGAACCCCTTCGCAATTGATCCCGACACCCTTATGGAATCTTTCAATAATGTCATGGGCGTGCTTTCTGGCAGTCATGGAGAAGCTTTTTTAGAGACAATGAGGATGCAGGTTGAGACTATGAGTAGAATAATGGTACATATCTTGCCAGCCATTTTAATGGCTGCCTCCTTTTTGGATTGCGTCATAAGTTATGTTATTAGCGAGAAAATTGCCCGAAGGTTCAGGATAGTTTTCTTGCCTGGGATGCCTCCTTTAGGCGAGTGGCGTTTTCCTAAGAGCACCTTGTTCGCTTTTTTCATTGCCCTTGTTCTTTCTTTTTTTGGCCGCAGCGGTAATAATATTGGTGTGCTATATGTAGTGGGCTTAAACTTAAAAGTTATTTCAATGATGATCTTTTTGATTCAAGGTTTGGCGACTGTTTGGTATTTATTATCGAAATTATCAAAACATAACATGAAAAGATGGGTCGGCATTTTAGTCGTGGTAATGATTATATTTGTTCCGATCCTCTCTATGGTTGTGATAATGTTAGGTTTTTTGGACATTTTAGTGGATCTTCGGTCAAAATTTTGGAGGTGATCTGATTTGCAGGTAATTTTGAAGCAGGATGTTGATAAATTGGGAAAGAGAGGAGATCTCGTAAAGGTTGCTGATGGTTACGCGAGAAACTATTTGATACCTCGTGGTCTAGCTGAGGAAGCAACGCCCGGTAAAATTAAAAAGCTAGAGGAAATTAAAAAAGTTGAGGAGAGACGAGCGCAAAAGATGGAAGAGGAGGCGCGTGAAAAATCAAAACTACTTCAAGGCAAGCAAGTAACTATACGCGTTAGCGCAGGGGAAAAGGGAAAGTTATTTGGAAGTGTTACCAATGCCCACATCAGCGAGGCTATTTTAGAGCAGTTGGGAGTTGAAGTGGATAAAAGGCTTATAAAAATGGAAGAACCCATTAAAGAGCTTGGTCTTTATCCCATAAAGATAAAACTTCACACAGATGTTGAAGTGGAAATGAAGTTAAAAGTGGAGGCGTGAAAAGCTTGAACCAAGAAATTGACAGGGTAATGCCACATAATCTCGATGCCGAAAGGGCAGTGCTGGGATCTTGCTTGCTCGATAAAGATGCAGCTTTATATGTGGTCGAGACGTTGCGAAAAGATGATTTCTACGATGCTATGCATCAACTGTCATATGAAATTATTTCAGAGATGCTTAAAAAAGACAAAGCGGTGGATCCCCTAACCTTTATAGAGGAGGCAAAAAACCGAGGCTTCCTCGATAGATTGGGAGGGCAATCGTTCATCGCTTCTTTGATAGATACAGTTCCTACTACTGCAAACGTGGAATATCATGCTCGCATTGTAAGAGATAAATCTGTACATAGAAAGATGATTCAAGTTGGCACCTATATTACGAAATTGGGTTACTCAGAAGAGGTGGAGTTTGAAGAAATTTTAGATGAGGCCGAAAGGGCTGTTTTCGATGTTGCAACTCGCGGTAATTTAGTAGTATTTAAAAAGATAGGAGAGATATTAAAGGCATCCTTCAAAGATTTAGAAAAACAATTTAGTAAGGGCAAGGTTGTTACCGGAATTCCTTCAGGTTATATCGACTTTGATCGGATCACGGGAGGGTTTCATCCAGGATCTTTGGCCATTCTAGCCGCTCGCCCCTCCATGGGAAAGACCGCCTTGGCCTTGAACATAGCGCAGCATGTGGCTATAGCACAGAAAACTCCCGTATTGATATTTAGCTTGGAGATGGGGGCTGAACAGCTTTTACTGCGGTTGCTCGGGTCTGAAGCCAAAGTTAACATTCATGATATGCGAACCGGGGTTTTTCCGGAAGGTGCCTGGGATGAACTTGTTAAAGCCGCCGGCACGTTGAATGAAGCTCCGATCTACATTGACGATAGCTCTTTTCTGTCCACTTTAGATCTTCGCGCTAGAGCTAGGAGATTTAAAGCGCAATATCCAAATTTGGGACTTATAATTGTCGACTACCTTCAATTGATGAGCTTATCGAGAAGGGTGGAAAACAAGCAACAGGAAGTTGCTGAAATATCAAAATCTCTAAAAGGCGTAGCAAGGGAATTAAACGTACCTGTTCTGGCACTTTCACAGCTGTCTCGTGCTGTTGAGCAAAGACAGGTAAAAAAACCTCAACTTGCAGATCTCCGGGATAGCGGTGCCATAGAACAAGATGCCGATTTGGTGGTCTTTCTTTACAGGAAGGGTTATTACAATGAAAACGAAAGTGACGACAATGTTGCGGATCTAATAATTGCAAAACATAGAAATGGTCCCACTGGAACGGTTCAGTTACTCTTCTTCAAGGAATATACGCGATTTGAAAATCTTGCCTCCTGGAACTTGCCTAAGTAATTAAATAATCCCTAGGAAACTAATTTATTTCGGGCCTTCTCCTTTGTATAAATTTGCAAATTGGACATGGCTCGAGGCGGAGGGAATAAAGCGGATTATGAAGTTGGATGTAGATTTTAGGATTGGCACCTGCTCTTGGGCCGATAAGTCACTTCTTTCCAGCGAGTGGTATCCCAAGAATTGTCAAAAGGGCAGGGAAAGATTGCGGTATTATTCCTCATTTTTTGACACAGTAGAAGCAGATAGCTTCTTTTATGCCTTGCCCGGTCCATCGGCAATTTATTCTTGGATAGCTGCAACGCCGCCGGAATTTTTGTTCAACGTCAAAGCGCACGCGCTTTTTACAAACCATTTTGTTTCAACGAGGAACCTGCCGCTTTGGTGCAGGGCGAAACTTGGCGAAAAAACAATGCGCGTTACTTTAAAGCATCTGGATAAAAAGACTAGAAGGCAATTACTTGAAGAATATAGATCTTTGCTTTCTATCCTGAAATCGACGAAAAGATTAGGTTACGTCTTATTTCAGTTTTCTCCATACACGAGGTTCGATGAGCGATGGCTTGTATACATGAAAAGGATACGCGAGATGCTTCCATCCTATCATATCGCCATAGAAGTAAGGCATGTTTCATGGTTCAGTGAAAAGGCGAAAGATAGGTTCTTGGGTTTACTGACAGAAGAAAATATGGCCTACGTGGCTGTCGATGAGCCTGCGTTGTCGTGGACGATACCAAATGATTGGTATGTAACCGCTTCTTGGGGAAGCATAGTTAGATTCCACGGAAGAAATGCGGCAGGATGGAGTAAGGGGGCTACAGTTCAAGAGAAATACAAATACAAATATACCCTCAAAGAGTTGGAGTTATGGAGAGATCTTGCATTAAGCATGGCTTTGCCCAAAAGGGTATTTATAATGTTCAATAATTGCTATAAAGATTACGCAGTTCAAAATGCCCTTTCGATGAAAAGATTGTTTGGGTTGACAAAAGATGATGCTTTGCCGTTACAAATTAGCTTGCTTGAGGCTTTAAAAGAAGCTGAAGATGACGAGATAAAAGGGAGGGAGTTGAGGTGATATTAAAGCGAGAGTTTACCTTTGATGCCGCACATTTTTTACCCGATTATCATGGCAAATGCGAGAAATTACATGGACATACCTATAGAGGGGCCATCTATATCGAAGGGGTCCCCGATGAAGAGGGCATGGTCATGGATTTTGTTGAGTTGAAGGAACTCATTCAGGAGAAAATATTATCTAAGCTGGACCATGCCTGTCTCAACGATATTATAAGACAGCCGTCGGCGGAGTACATAGCTCTTTGGATTTGGAGAGAAATTTCGCCTTTTATAAATGATGGTGTGCGTGCATTGAAGCACGTTCAAGTATGGGAAAGTCCTAAAAGCTCCGTTCTCATCGATGAAAAAGACTTCAAGGACTTTTGTGACCGTTTAGAGGCTCTATCATGAAGGTGCTTTTTTCTAACACGAGTTTTGAGCGTCTCAAAGAAATAATAGAACCTCTTTTCAAGGGTCACGAGGTTCTCTATGCCAATATCCTCGAGGACCCGAGGCCTCTTCGATGGGCTGAAGTTCTCATAAAAGGAACGGAGCCTTTTACTGTTGAAATGCTTTTTCTTGCGCAAAACTTGAAGATGGTTTGTCAATGGGGAGTTGGCGTTGAAGGCATCGACATCGGAGCTTGTTCGGCGAAGGGTGTTTTCGTTTGCAACGTTCCTTCCATTAACACTGGTAATGCTGAAGGGGTTGCCGAAGTGGCCATTTTGCATATGCTGCTTTTGGCCAAAGGTTACAATAAATCGCAAGAGAATTTGCAAAGGGGCAAAATGTTTTCGCCAAGGGGCTTGACGCTTTGGCGTAAGCGAGTTTCCATAGTTGGGTTGGGTAACGTCGGCATGGTCTTGGCGAGGCGCTTAAGTGCTTTTGAGGTGAACTTAGTGGGAGTGAACAGAACACGGAGAACGGAATTTGATTCTTTGCCGTTAACTCAATTTTTTAGCCTTGATGATTTAAGTGCCGCTGTAAAAGGGTGCCGATTTGTGGTTGTAACTTTGGCCTTGACTCCCGAGACCAAAGGGCTAATCGGCGAAGAAGTGCTTGAGAGCATGGACGAGAACGCCTTTTTGGTAAATGTCGCACGTGCGGACATAGTACAAAAAAGGGCCCTGGAAAGGGCTTTGAAGGAGCGCAAAATTGCCGGATGTGGATTTGACGTTTTCTGGGAGGAGCCTCCTGACCCAAACGATCCTTTATTAAACCTGCCCAACTTTTACGTAACGCCTCACATTGGTGGAACTAACGATGAAACCCTTAAGGGTATCCCTGCTTTTATTGCAAGCAACGTGGATAGATTGTCAAAGGGAGAGCTTCCTGTCTCTTGCGTCAATATTAATTCGATCCAAAAAGCTACATAATTTTTACTTTGAACTTGAAGCGGAGGTGTTTTTGTGGAGATAAAGGCGATTATATTTGATTTCGACATGACTTTAGTTGATACAAGCCATGCCATAGCTTATGCTATGAACCGCTTTGCCGAAATAATGGGATTACGAAAGGTCAGTTACGATGAGGTGTTGGCCACAATCGGCTTGCCCATGGAGAAGTCTTTATCTGTTTTGTGGCAGGTGGCAAAGCCGGAGTGGTTGGACATTTACTCAAGTGAATGCAGACCCTTGGAATATGAGAAAATGAGACCTTTTCCTGGCGTGCCTGAAACTTTAAAAGCATTAAGAGATAGGGGATTGAAGCTTGCAATTACTTCAAATAGAAGAAGTGTTAAAAAAGCCATTGATCATCTAGGTTTGGGAGAGTATTTTGATTTAGTTTTGGGCTTAGAGGAGGTAAATATACCTAAGCCCGAACCCTACATCCTTTTAGAGGCAATTGAAAGCTTAGGAGTTGACTGCGACCAAGTAGCTTATGTTGGAGACACTGTTATCGATATGCTCACCGCAAAAAATGCCGGTATAGTTGGTATAGGAGTGACTACTGGACCATCAAGCGAGGAAGAACTCGTGGAAGCTGGGGCTTTTCTGGTCTTGTCAAGCGTAAACGATGTGCTGAAAATCTTTTTAGATAGCACGATTCTCCAGGCGAACGTGATGAAACCACGCGGCAAGAATGCATCGCAGGAGGAGTGATCTGTAAATGTCTGAACAAATAAGGCCTTCTTTTTCACAAAATGCGATCAAGGTTTTAGAGCGTAGATATTTATTAAAAGATGAAAAGGGAAATCTAATAGAAACGCCCGAGAACATGTTATGGCGGGTAGCACGTGCTGTTGCAAAGGCCGAAGGATCCTTTGGCGATGAAGGATCGGAAAAAGAGTGGGCCGAAAGGTTTTTCGGTATGATGGCAAGACTTGATTTTTTGCCCAATTCTCCCACGTTGATGAATGCCGGAACATCTGCAGGGCAACTATCGGCTTGTTTTGTCCTGCCTATCGGCGATAGCATGGAAGAGATATTTGATGCTCTTAAATATACTGCCCTGGTGCATAAATCCGGCGGAGGGACGGGGTTTAATTTTTCGTCACTTCGTCCTTATGGTGATATTGTAAAGAGCACTAAAGGCGTCGCCTCGGGCCCGGTCTCTTTTATGGAGCTTTTTGATCACACCACCGACGTAGTAAAACAGGGTGGAATGAGGCGCGGTGCCAACATGGGGATATTAAATGCCGATCATCCCGATGTGGTTAAATTCATCAAGGCTAAGGTAGAAGAAGGCAAGTTAAGAAATTTTAACATTTCAATAGGTGTCACTCAAAAGTTTATGCGAGCTATTTTAAACGATGAAGATTGGGATCTGATAAATCCGCGAACAAAAGAAGTAGTGGATAGAATCAAGGCACTGTATTTATTCGATCTCATATGCGAAATGGCCTGGAAGACGGGTGATCCCGGAATGATTTTTCTGGATAAAATCGAAGCTTCAAATCCCACACCCCATTTGGGTTCCATTGTTGCCACCAATCCCTGTGGAGAGCAGCCACTTTTACCCTTCGAATCATGCAATTTGGGAAGTATTAACTTATCAAACATGATTTTGTCAAATCGCGAAATTGATTGGGATAAGCTAGAACAAACTACTCGAATGGCAGTTCGTTTTTTGGATGACGTGATCGAGATAAACCAATTCCCAATAAAAGAAATTGCCGATAGGACTAAAACTACAAGAAAAATTGGATTAGGTGTTATGGGTTGGGCTGACGTACTTTTCAAGGCTCGCATTCCTTACGATAGCGAGGATGCACTGGAGCTTGCTCGTCAAGTGATGTGCTTTATAAGCAAAATTGGACATGAGGAAAGTTCAAAACTTGCAGAAGAAAGGGGCCCCTTCCCTGCATGGAAGGGAAGCAAGTGGGAAGAAAGCGGCATTTTAATGAGAAACGCCACAGTTACCACCATTGCGCCTACAGGGACCATCTCGCTCATTGCCGAGGTATCAAGTGGCATAGAACCAGTCTTTGCTCTGGCTTATAAACGAAAGGCCTTTGGTGGAAGTGCTAGCTTGACTTACGTCAATGAAATTCTGCTTGATGCCCTTAAAGAAGAGGGATTATATACTGAAGAGCTGATCGAGGAGATATTGACCAAGGGATCCCTAAGGGATTTGGATTTACCCGAAGACATAAAAAAAGTCTTCGTAACAGCGCACGACATCGTCCCTGAATGGCACGTAAGGATGCAGGCAGCTTTTCAGGAGTTTACCGATAATGCAGTGAGTAAAACCATAAACTTACCCCACGATGCTTCTGTAGAGGATGTAAAAAAATCCTTTTTGTTGGCATACGAGCTTGGTTGCAAGGGAATAACAATTTTTAGGGACAGGTGCAAGGAAGATCAAGTGCTTTACGTAGGCGCCAAGCAAGAAACGGGAAAAGAAAGCGATAAAATTACCGTAATGAGCGTCGTTGAACAAGGCTATGTTAAGCCTAAAAAACGCCCTCCTGTGCTTTCGGGAAAGACCGTTAAAATTGGGACAAGCTATGGCAATCTCTATCTTACTTTGAACTTTATCGATGGTCAGCCCTTTGAAGTGTTTGCTACTTTGGGGAAGTCTGGCAAAGATACGCAAGCGCACACAGAGGCTTTGGGAAGGTTAATTTCTTTGGCGCTAAGAAGTGGCATACCTATAGACGAAATAATAAAGCAGTTAAAAGGAATAGGAGGAAGCACTCCCTTTCTTGAAGGCGATTCTTTGATTTTGAGTTTGCCTGACGCAATAGCGAGGGGATTGGAAAAGGCTTTGGGCAAATTGGTGGAAGTGCAAGAAAGAGGAGATATGTGTCCCGTTTGTGGTGCTCCCTTAATTCACGCAGAAGGGTGTGAACGATGCATTAGTTGCGATTACTGTAAATGCGATTAGGCATATGTAAATATACACGGAGATGAAAGAGAACAAAGGTTTCGCTCAAATCATTTATGCCATATGGTGTGTAGTGCTTGTCTCATTAGCGGTGTTTTTCTTTTTGGCTTGGCAAAACCATCACCGTTTTAAGCACCCTAATGTGGTTGTGGCAAAGCCCGCCCTGCACGTTGATGAATTTCCCGTAGAAGGTTGGTTATTGTGGCAGGAAGAGGTAGTTAGCTCGCCGGTAAAGGGCGTCCTTAAATTTGTTAACGGCGGAAAGGTGGCCAGAGTAGCTAAAGGCGAGGCCATTGCTGTCATAGAGGGCGCTGAACGAAAGGTGATTTGGGCGCCAAAGGCTGGTTATTTTGTTCCGGCGCTGGACGGAGAAGAAGGAAATTGGAACTTTGCCAGGGTTTGGTTGGATTACGACAATTTGCCCAAAGCGGTAAAGGCAAGGACTGTGCCACAAGGAGTTAACGTGCAAAAGGGGACACTCATTGGAAAAGTTATTCCCTTACCGCAGGCGTTACGCTGTGTCTTCTATGTGTATTTGACGCCCAAGGTGAAAGAAAATCTGCAGAAAAATTTTCTGTGGATACGACTTGATGAAATGGACGTTCCCTTTAGGGTTGAAGTGCTTGCGAAGGAAATTTTAGGATTGAAGGCAAGGGTTAACATTGCCTTGACGCCGTATTTTCCTGCTCATTTGACGATTGATCGCAAATTAAACTTCATGATATACGAAGGCAGAAGGCACGGGGTGCTCCTTCCCGAAGAAAGCGTAATTTTCAAGAAAGGCAAGCAAGGAGTGTATGTAGTCTCTAAAGGTTTGGCAACTTTTAAGGAAATAAAAGGCATTCCCATGGAAGGCAACATGTACTTCGTAGAAGAGGGTTTGCTTCCTGGCGAGATCGTGATATTGAACGGTGATAAGGCTAGAGAGGGGAGGGTCTTTCTATGGTAAGCGCAGATGTATATAATAATATCGAAATAGTGAAGTATAAAATCGCTAAAGCTGCAGCAAGCATCGGCAGAGATTCTGATCAAATAAAGATAATCGCAGCCACAAAAGGTCAACCTTTGGAAGCGATGATTCAGGCTGTAGAGACCGGATACATCGATGGAATTGGCGAAAACAGAGTCCAGGAAGCTAGGAAAAAGAAAGAAAAATGGCCTAAAAGCCCAAGCACTACTTGGCATATGATTGGTCATTTACAACGCAATAAAGCCAAGGTTGCCGTTCAATTGTTCGATGTCATACAAAGTATCGATAGCGCTAATCTGACAGATATTTTAGAGCAGCGATTAGTGTTGTTGAGAAAGACTATGCCTGTGCTTATCGAAGTAAAGATATCTAGCGAAGCCTCAAAGTATGGCGTTGAGCCAGACCATGCCCGTGTATTGGCGGAGCATATTTTGGGCCTTTGTCCACATTTAAAGTTAATTGGATTGATGGGGATAGGTCCTTTGACGGACGAGAAAAAAAGGATAAGATCGTCTTTCGCTCTGCTTCGCCGTCTAAAGGAAGAATTGGAAGAGGATCTTGGCGTAGAGCTTCCCGAATTATCCATGGGCATGAGCGATGACTTCGAGATAGCGATCGCGGAAGGAAGTACTATGGTGCGTTTAGGTCGTGCCATATTTGGTCCTAGAGGAAATTAAATAAAGTTTACTTTAGGAGGAGAGAGGGGAATGCTTGAACGACTCCTGGCACTGTTGGGCATCACAGTGCAAAAAGAGGAGAATTTGCAAGAGGAAGGCCTAGAATCATATGAAGATGTTGATCGCATCCCACAATCACGTGCCAAGCAAGCTGCATTGGTGTTTTGTAAGGGTTACATGTGTGCGGAACGAAGGGAAGATTTGGCAGAAGCTTTACATAACGGTAAGATCATTATAGTTGACTTGCGCAACGTCGATAAAGCCGAAGGACAGAGCGCCCTCGATTTCATTTGCGGTGTGGCTTATGCTATGAGAGGTGTTGTCATGAGGATAGCACCAGCGGTCTTTTTGGCTTCGCCTAATAGAAGCCTCATCGATTTATGGGAGGAGGAAAAAGAGGTGGCCCAAAACCATGAGTGAAGTTTTGTCGGCACTTGACGTCATAAATAAAGATTTTAAGAGATCTTTGCGAGGATACGATCCTATCGAGGTGGATGACTTCTTGGATTTGGTTGCAGAGAGTTTGCACTTTTATGCAGAAAAATGTGGCGAGCAGGAGCGCATAATTCATCAACTTGAAAGGCAGCTTGAAGATTACAGAAACTTAAGGGATTCCCTTCAGGAAGCCCTTCTCATGGCGCAGCAAAGTGCAGATGAAAAGGTAGAGGCCGCAAAAAGGGAAGCCGAAGCCATCGTTGCTGAGGCAAAAGCCAAGGCTGAAAGGATGCTCGAGGAAGCTTCGCGAGCCTTGGACAGAAGTAAAGCCGAGATTGAGAGGATGAAAAAACTCAAAATATCCTTTGTTGCCGAATTTAGGGCAGTTCTAAACAAATATGCTGAAATGATAGAGGCTGAAATTGCTGATGATGAAAGCTAGTCCATCGAATGAAAATATCTTGGCTAAGGATGTTAGATTTTTAAAAGGCGTAGGGCCAAAAAGATCATATCTTCTATCCAAATTGGGTATCAAAACTATCGAGGACTTGCTTTACTTCTTTCCGCGACGTTATGAGGACAGAAGAAATATAACGCCTATAAGTTCCTTGAAACCTGGCATTGTCACAACCATGTTGGTGCGAATAGTTGGGGTGGAAAAGAAAGTTACAAAAAGGCGTAACTTAGACCTTACGATAGCCACAATAACTGATGGAACTCAAATTGCTCAGGCTATATGGTTTAACAGAAAAAGGCTGGAAAAAGTTCTTACACCGGGCTCCATGGTTGCCCTGTATGGAAAAGTGAAAAGTGATTTTGGCATGCTACAGGTGGTCAACCCCGAATTTGAAGTAGTCGAATCCGATGCAACCATGGAGGAGATGGGTAGAATTGTGCCAGTCTATCCTCTCACGGAAGGATTAAACCAAAGATGGCTTAGACTTTTGATAAAGGGGGCACTTTTAGAATATTTGCCTTTTGTAGAGGAATTCATGCCCTCTGAGATCTTGGTGCGAAATGAGTTATTACCCCTCAAGGAAGCCATCTGGGGTTATCATTATCCTGATAGCGAAGAGCAGTGGGGCTTATGTCGCAAAAGGCTCGTTTTTGATGAGCTGTTTCTTCTTCAGCTTGGGTTGGCCTTGAAAAAGGAACAATTGGAAAAGGAGACTAATGCCCCTGTTTTACTTTGGCACGGTCCCCTGCAGAGTGCTTTCATCAAAGAATGTTTAACCTTTAAACTCACTTGTGCTCAAGAAAGGGTTTTACGGGAAATAGCGGATGATGTGACTAAAAGCGTGCCTATGAATCGCTTGCTTCAGGGGGATGTAGGCTCGGGCAAAACCGTAGTTGCGGTGGCAGCGATGCTTGCCTCTGTGGATGCCGGATATCAAGCTGCAATGATGGTTCCGACCGAGGTTTTGGCCAAACAGCATTACACCAAAATAGTAAATTGGCTGTCGAAGCTAAATCTGAAGGTTGCTTTACTGACTAGCGCTTTAACTCCTCAAGAGAGGGGGGAAAGATACGAAGATATCTGCGAGGGAAGATCGCATATCGTCATTGGGACACACGCTTTAATTCAAGAAGGGGTTAAATTCCAAAGGCTGGGCTTGGTAGTGATCGACGAACAACATCGTTTTGGAGTGTTGCAACGACGAACCTTGATGGACAAGGGCAGACATCCTCATACTTTAGTCATGACTGCTACTCCCATCCCGCGAACGTTGGCATTGACCGTGTACGGAGACCTTTCCATGTCCGTAGTTGACGAACTACCTCCAGGTAGGAACCCGGTTAGAACCCAATGGATAAGAAAAAATAAATTGCCCGCTCTATATGAATTTATTAAAGCAAAATTATCCTCAGGCAATCAAGCCTATTGGGTGTGTCCTTTGATAGATGAAAGTGAATCCATAGAAGCGACTTCCGTGCAAGAACGCTATAAGTCTTTATGTCAGGAGTTTTCAAACTTCAGGGTAGGCTTGCTGCATGGTCGTTTGGAGGTTTTTGACAAGGACGAAGCTTACCAGGCCTTTGTACGCCAGGAGATAGATTTGCTTGTGGCTACCAACGTAATAGAAGTGGGCATTGACGTGCCCAGCGCTAACATAATTGTAATAGAGGATGCATACAGGTTTGGTCTATCTCAGCTTCATCAGCTCAGAGGAAGAGTAGGCCGCGGCAAAAGTCAGGGCTTTTGCTTTTTATTGGGAGAAGCTCCTACCCCTGAGGCTAGAAAGCGATTTAAGGTCTTGTGTTCCACCAATGACGGCTTTATAGTAGCTGAGGAAGATTTAAAACTGAGAGGGCCAGGTGCCTTTTGCGGAGTCAGGCAGCATGGCATAACGGACTTTAAAGTCGCAGACCTCGTAAAGGATGTTAGCTTGTTGTATAAAGCTCGCACAGAAGCCCAAAATTTGGCTTGCCTTGACCCCACCCTATTTCAATATCCAGATTTGAGAAAAAAACTATTGTCGTCCTTGGGCGACGCCCTATCCCTGATTTTTACAGCATAGTATAATATTTGCTCATTAGTACCAATTCACTTTATCATTTGCTTGAGTTGGGTCTTTAATCCTAATTTACTTTATATCTAATATGCTATAAAATGATATGCACAATAAAGAGGGGGTGATTGCAGTGGCTGAGAGAGAACAGTTAGCTTCCAGATTAGGCTTTATATTGGTGTCTGCAGGATGTGCTATAGGTTTGGGAAATGTGTGGCGATTTCCCTATATCACAGGCCGATATGGTGGAGCAGCTTTTGTAATAGTTTATTTAATTTTTTTGGCTATCATGGGTCTTCCCATCATGGTATGCGAATTTGCCATGGGGCGAGCCAGCCGTAGAAATTTAGCCGGCGCGATGCTTGTCTTGGAGCCGCCTGGTACCAAGTGGCATATTTACGGTTATCTCGGTGTGCTCGGAAACATGGTATTGATGATGTTCTATACCACTGTTACAGGTTGGGGCCTGGCTTATACTTATCACGTTGCAGTAGGACATCTTTCAATGCTTTCTCCTGAAGAAGTGGGTGCCTTTTTTGGTTCTTTCATATCCAATACTCCTGAACTGACCATGTGGATGGCTTTGGCGGTATTGCTTGGCTTCCTGGTTTGTTCGAGAGGTTTGCAGGCAGGCGTTGAACGAATAACTAAGATTTTGATGTCTGGCCTTTTTATGCTGCTCGTTGTGCTCATAGTTCGTTCCGTGACACTGCCTGGAGCTGAAAAGGGCATAGCTTTTTACCTTAAGCCAGACTTTTCTAAGCTAACTTGGGAAGCAGTTTTTGCTGCCCAAAGCCAGGCCTTTTTCACCTTGAGCTTAGGAATCGGCAGCATGTTAATATTTGGGAGTTACCTGAGCAAAGAAAGGGCCCTTCTGGGTGAGTCTGTCTATATTATAATCCTTGATACACTGATAGCATTGATGTCAGGAATGGTAATTTTCCCCGCTTGTTTTGCTTTTGGCGTCGATGCTGGAGCGGGTCCTGGTTTGATATTCGTCACTCTTCCAAACGTCTTCAATGCTATGACTGGCGGTAGATTATGGGGTACTTTATTTTTCGTATTTATATCTTTGGCAGCTTTAACGACTGTAATTGCTGTATTTGAGCATCTCATAGCCTTTGCCATGGACGAGTGGAAGTGGAGTCGCAAAAAGGCCTGTTATGTGGGCATCCTGGTCTTATTCATCGCTTCATTGCCCTGCGTTTTGGGATTTGGCCCCTGGAGCGGGTTTCAACCTTTTGGAGAGGGAACCGTAGTCCTTGATCTGGAAGATTTCATAGTAAGTTTTAATTTGCTTCCCATAGGCTCTCTCGTTTTTGTCCTCTTTTGCACCTCCAAATATGGCTGGGGATGGGAAAACTTTATTAAAGAGGCCAATACGGGCATAGGACCGAAATTCCCAGAGGGCTTGAGAGGTTATATGACTTACGTCTTGCCGGTAATCATCGCCGTTATATTGATCATGGGTTACATCCAGTTCTTTGGTTAATCAACGCAGAGGAGGTGAAAAAAGAAATAGGGATGGCTAGATTTGTTTATTTGCTTAGTATGAGTAAAACTTAAAAAAGGAGGAGAGGAGCATGGCGGAAGCTGGAAGGGAAATGTTTTTAAAGCGGCGTCATATGATTTTTGCAGCTATAGGGTCAGCCATCGGTTTGGGCAACGTCTGGCGGTTTCCTTATATGTGTTACCAGTATGGGGGAGCTGCCTTTTTGGTGGCTTACATCATAGGCATTTTTGCCATTGGGATTCCGTGGCTTCTCACTGAGTTTGGAATGGGGCATTATTTTCAAAAAGGAGCCCCTGGAGTCTTTAGCAGCATAGGCAAAAAATGGGAATGGGTAGGATGGTTTCCAAGCATATCGGCCTTTTTAATCGATACTTATTATTGTGTGATCATGGCTTGGACCCTAATTTACATGTTTAGTTCCATGACTTTAGCTTGGGGTGTGGGAGAAGTGGGTGCCCATCAGGCAGGAGATTACTTTTTTAGCACAGTGCTTGGCCTTTCAGACAATCCTGGGGTGCTTGGTGGGTTAAGGTGGCCCATAGTTGGAGCGTTAACCTTCACTTGGATCGTCATTTATTTCGTGATACATCGAGGTGCTGAATTAATTGGGAAGGTCTCAGAAGTAGTCATGGCGTTAGCGTGGGTTTTGATCGTGGCGATATTAGTAAGAAGCTTAACACTGCCCGGAGCCGTGGAGGGGCTTAATTATTACCTCGATGTCGATTGGTCCGTCTTAAAGGGAGGAGGCGTCTGGTTTGCTGCCTTTAGCCAGATAGCATTTTCGCTTTCTGTTGGGATGGCGGGAATGTATGCCTACGGACGTTTTATCGCTAGAAAGGGCGATATAACGAACAACACCGTTATTACAGTGTTTTGCGACACCAGCTTTGCATTCTTGGCGGGTTTTGCTGTCTTTAGCACAGTCGGTTATATAATGCAAGCTCTGGGAGTGTCCTTGCAAGAGGTGGCCATCGCTGGTATTGGAGTGGCTTTTGTAACTTACCCTGTCGGTATATCGTTGATGCCTGCTTTGAGTCGATTGACAGGCGTTTTATTCTTCCTCATGTTTTGGATGATAGGACTCAGTTCAGCGTATTATTTGGCTTACGCGGGATACATTGTTCCCTTGATGGACAAGTTCGGATGGGAGCGGAAAAAAGTTACTTTTTGGGGATGCCTAGTCGGATTTTTGATCGGACTTCTTTATTGTACTCAGGGGGGAATGTATTGGCTTGACATCGTTGACAGGACGGTTGCCTTCTATACATTGCTCATAGGCGGTGCCATTGCCTCGTTGGTTGTAGGTTGGGTCTTTGGTGCCGATAAGCTTCGCGAGCACGTGAATGCCACTTCAGATATCAAGGTAGGTCCTTGGATGGATTTTCTTATCAAGATCGTGGTGCCGGTAGGACTTCTTTTCGTCGTAGTTTACGGCGGTTTTATGCAGGACCTTAAGGAACCCTATGGAGGGTACGGAAGTTGGTCTAACTTCATTTGGATCATCATGGTGGCAGTCCTGATCGCTAGCTTCATATTGCAAGGCATGAAATCAAAGACGGAAGTAAGCGAGCAAGAAGGAGGGGAGGTTAGATGACGAACGCTGCAATTGGAACAACCATATTCATGGCCGTAATTATCATAGCGGGACTAGCCTTTTGTTTCAGTCGAATGGGCAAGGGGGGCGGTGAGTGGGAGGATTAAACCTAAAAGGTTTGTCCTCGCAAGCGTTAATAAATATAAAACAGCGTGAGCAAATCAAACAAATCGGGAAGGAGGATCTCCCTTCCCGATTTTTTAATGCGCCCGATATGGTCGTTATCTTTGAGTCCTGGGGTTGTCAAAAAAATTCAGAAGCCTTAGTTAAAAGACTGGTATGAAGTGCCATTTTCTACTCGATTGGGTACCTGACTTTTGCAATCACACTTGTAGTATTATGAGACATTCTGTAAAATAATGCCCAGGATGTATTTTAAAGACTATTAAATTGCGATGATCTTTTAAAACGTGTTGTTCGCATGCCTTGAACCTTGACAATTGAATGAGGGGTGATTTCTAAATGGGATTTGTCATGCTCTTATCGAGCGTGTTGGCTGGCGTGGTCGGTATTGCCGTTGGCTATTACGTTCGAAAAATACATGATGAAAAAAAGATTTTAAGCACGAAGAAAATTGCTGAACAGATAGTTGAAGAAGCAAAAAGAGAGGCCGAAACCAAGAAGCGAGAAGTTCTTGCCGAGGCTAGAGAAGAAGCGCTGAAGATTCGACACGAATTGGAAAGAGAACTTAAAGAGCGCAGGAGCGAAATTCAGCGAGCCGAAAGAAGGCTTGAACAAAGAGAGGAAAGTCTCGACAGAAAACTTGAAAATTTAGCGAAGAAAGAAGAAGAGCTAAAGGCCAGGTTGACAGAAGTAGAAAAGGCAAAACTGGAGGCCGAAAGGCTTTTGCGGGAACGGATCGTTAAACTAGAGAAAGTCGCTGGGCTTTCACGAGAAGAGGCAAAGGAACTTCTACTAAAAGAGGTAGAAGAGGAAGCCTCCTCTTCTATTGGGTTGAAATTGAAGGAGTTGGAAGAAAATTTTAAACGTGAGGCTGATAAAAAGGCAAGGGAGATTTTAACCACAGCAATTCAGCGATGTGCTGTCGATCATACTTCTGAAGTTACGGTTAGCGTTGTACCCCTGCCCTCAGACGATATGAAGGGCAGAATAATCGGCAGAGAAGGAAGGAATATTAGGGCCTTCGAAAGTTTGACAGGCGTCGATTTGATTGTGGATGATACGCCTGAGGCGGTGACGCTAAGCTGTTTTGATCCTGTAAGGCGTGAGATTGCCCGTATTTCCCTGGAGAGGCTCATCCTTGACGGAAGGATTCATCCGGCGCGCATTGAGGAGATCGTAGAAAAAGTGCGTAAGGAAGTTGACGAACATATGCTTGAGGCAGCCGAAAATGCTTTGCTCGAGGTTAATATAGAAGGCGTACATCCTGAGATCGTCAAGACCTTGGGGAGGCTTACCTATAGATCAAGCTATGGCCAAAATGCATTGGCTCACAGCTTGGAAGTCGCTCACTTGACCGGGGTAATGGCGGCAGAACTTGGGCTTGATGAAATGATCGCAAGGAGAGCGGGACTGTTGCATGATATTGGTAAAGCTATAGATTACCAGGTGGAAGGCTCGCACGCTTTAATAGGAGCAGACCTTGCGAAACGATACGGCGAGTCGCAGGTCATAGTAAACGCGATTGCTGCTCATCACGAGGAGGAAGAGCCTAAAAGTGTGTATGCTGTCTTAGTACTTGCTGCCGATGCCGTAAGTGCTTCAAGGCCTGGGGCGAGGCGCGAAAGCATAGAAGCCTATATAAGAAGACTTGAAAAACTGGAAAATTTAGCTTCTTCCTTTACGGGAGTGGAGAAAGCATACGCCATCCAGGCTGGAAGGGAAGTGCGAGTCATGATATCTCCTGAAGCAGGAGATGATGGTACCATATATAAGATTGCATACGATATTGCTCGAAAGATAGAAGAAGACCTTAAGTACCCTGGCCAAGTCAAGGTGACAGTCATAAGGGAGCTCAGGGCCATTGAGTTTGCGAAGTAGGAATGTTGTCATGAGAGTGCTTTTTATAGGAGATATCGTTGGCAGACCAGGGAGAAGGACGCTTCAAAAGCTCTTGCCCAAGGTGAGAAACACTTATGGACCTTTTGATTTCGTCATTGCAAATGTGGAAAACTCTGCCGGTGGTTTTGGTATAACCCAAAAGGTATTAGACGAGCTATTGGCAATGGGAATCGATTGCATGACGTCGGGCAATCACATATGGGACAAAAAAGAAGGTTTATCCCTATTGGATTCGGAACCCAAGTTGCTACGACCTGCCAATTATCCTCCAGGCTGTCCCGGCCGAGGAAGCGCAGTTTTGAAGTGCGGAGAGGGAAGGTTGTTAGTTTTGAACCTCTTGGGTCGAACATTTATGTACGACGTGGATTGCCCTTTTAGGAAGGCCGATGAAATCTTACAGGAGGCTTCAACCACCACCATATTGGTGGATATTCACGCCGAGGCAACATCGGAAAAAAGAGCCTTAGCATTATATCTTGATGGGCGCGTATCGGCGGTCTTAGGCACCCATACCCATGTTGCGACGGCAGATGAAGATATACTTGACAAAGGAACTGCCTTTATAACCGATGTGGGTATGACGGGAGGGCACGCCGGAGTTATTGGCATGAGGAAGGAATCGGTCATAAGTCGTTTTTTGACGTCAATGCCAGCTCGATTTGATGCGTGCAACGAGGATTTAAGACTCAACGGCGTTTGTTTGGATATAGATGCGCTAACGGGCAATGCTTTGAGCATCCGCAGAATTAGCGAGAAAGTGGATGAGAAGAACGACGAACTGGCAACGAACTCATAAGGGTTTAAGTTGCCCCGGGCGATAACGTCGAAAGCTTGTTGAATTGCTTGAATGAACGTTCGGCACAAAAGACGAAGCGGGGCCAAAATTCAATAGGTCCCGCTTTTTTACTCGTTTTAATGGAAGGTGAAGGAGGTAGAAATATGTGTCTGGCTGTTCCACATAGAATAGAAAAAATTTTGGATTCGCGCAGGGTAATTGCACGGGCGGGATCCTTGAAAGTGGAGGCAAGGACGGACTTGATCGATAGTGTAAATGTGGGCGATGTGGTTTTGGTGCACGCTGGTTTTATTATAGAAAAGTGCGAAGAAAAAGAGGGCCAAGAATTGGAAGAATTGTGGAAAGAAGTGTTGAATATTGCAGGAAAAAGGCAATCTTAGGGACAAAGCTGAATTACTTCAACGTGCTTTAGGATTTTTTGCCAAAGAGCCCATGACCTTCATGGAAGTTTGCGGCACACACACGGTTGCCATCTACAGGAGCGGATTAAGGTCATTGCTTCCAAAAAACATTTCACTTGTCTCCGGGCCTGGCTGTCCCGTCTGCGTTACAGACCAAGGAGAAGTGGACGCGGCGATAAAGCTTGCCGAAAAAAAAGGTTTGATTTTTGCTACTTACGGGGATATGATGCGCGTTCCCGGTACTAAAGGCTCTTTGCGAAATCTTAGGACTCAAGGAGCTGATGTTCGAGTGGTGAGATCCTGCGATGAGGCATTGGACCTAGCTTTGAAAAATCCAACGAAGGAAGTTGTCTTTTTAGGTGTTGGATTCGAGACGACAGCTCCCTCTACGGCTGCTATCATTTTAGAGGCAGAAGAGAAAAAGGTCCGAAACTTTTCCGTTCTTTGTTTTCATAAACTTGTTCCGCCGGCATTGCGACTCCTTGCTGAGTCAAGGGAACTTAAAGTGGATGGCTTTTTGCTTCCGGGGCATGTAACCGTTGTCATAGGCGTAAAGCCCTATGAATTTTTGCCCAGAGATTTTAACATATCCTGCACGATTGCGGGATTTGAACCCCTAGATATCATGGAAGGTTTGGTGGAACTAGCTAGACAAGTTCACGATAAGGACCCCAAGGTTAGTCTGCTTTATGCTAGGGCAGTAAGGCCAGAGGGAAACACCCGAGCCAAAAAGTTTATAAGACGAGTCTTCGATGAAGCGGATGCCAGATGGCGAGGACTTGGGAAGATTAAAAATTCTGGGTTACGGTTAAAGCCCGAATTTGCCTGCTTCGATGCCATTACGAGGTTTGATTTAGACATCAAAGAAGTTCCCTTGCCCTCTGGATGCAAATGCGGTGAAGTATTGATGGGCAAATTAAGGCCGGAGGAGTGTCCCTTGTTTTCGATTCGTTGCACTCCCGATGATCCGGTAGGTCCATGTATGGTATCTAGCGAAGGCAACTGCGCTGCTTGTTATAAGTATTCTTACAAGGTGATGCGATGATGTTTATAGAATTAGGACATGGTAGTGGTGGCAGGCCAACTCAACAACTTATCAAAGAAATATTAAATATATACGGCAATCAGAGCAATAAGGATATGGAAGATTGCGCCTTGATTGAAAATGGCATTGGCGTCACAATTGATGGTTTTACCGTAAGTCCGAGATTTTTCCCTGGGGGAGACATTGGCAAGCTTGCAATATGTGGCAGCACTAACGATCTAGCAGTAAGAGGAGTTAAGCCACTTTATTTGGCTATGGGCATTCTCATAGAAGAAGGATTACTGAAGGAAGAATTGCTAAAAGTCATCGAGAGCGCCTATCGCGTAAGCAGGGATCTGGATGTTAAACTCGTTGCTGGTGATACAAAAGTTTTGCCCAGGGGCCAGGCGGATGGCATGTATATAACTTGTTGTGCCTTAGGAGAAGTCCTTACTGACAACCACTGGGGAATTAAAAATCTATACCCGGGCGACTATTTAATCGTTACTGGTCCTATAGGACAACACGGTGCTTTAATATCGGCCCTTCACTACGGCCTTGAGGTGGATGAATTGATAAGCGATTGCAAGCCTTTGTGGCCACTTATGGAACCCTTAACTAGCATACCAGGCGTTAAGTGCGCAAGGGATTGTACGCGAGGCGGTTTAGGGACTGTCTTGTGTGAATGGGCTGAAGGATCCAACATCGGCATCGAGATCGAGGAGGAACTCATACCAGTAAATTCAGAGGTAGTATCCGTAGCTGATGTTTTAGGTTTCGATGTGCTGCATTTAGCATGCGAGGGTACGGCGGTTCTTGCCGTAGATCCGGATTATTTAAGAGAAGTTCTTTCGTCTTTGAAAAAGGTCGCCCCCCATTGTTCTGTCATAGGTAAGGTTACAGAAGATCATGTCGGGATCGTGGGGCTTAAGACAAAAATAGGAGGCATGAGGGTGATCGATATGCTCGTTGGAGAAATGGTGCCGAGGATATGTTAGTGCCTGAAGTGGCTTTGTGGATAAAAGCATGCTTGACCCTTTGAAATCATATATATAAAATGTTAGATGGAAGAATGCACATTCCGGATGAGCATCGCAAGAGATGTCTTGCCTTCTGGGCGAGAAGCCGAAGGTGTAAGGGAAAAGTCCTAATCTCTCAGGCAAAAGGATTGCGATGTGACGGGGCCCTGGAAAAGACCTTTGAAGGTCTGCCAAAGGGGCAAGCCCGATAAAAAGTGGCGAATCCCTGAGGGTAAAGAGGACAGGGGCCAAATTATCCGAATGGAAGGGAGGTTTGGCTAATGTCCTCCTCGTATTATCTTATATCCAATAATCCGCGAATAAGAACCCTTCCCAGGTGCATCTACGTAGAAGGATCTATTTTAGATGTGCTGGTAGCTGCTCGTGATAAGGTGCACGTGGGATACAAAATTTTATCTCATCCTTTATCTGGGAATATAGCTCCTTCGATGAGGATTTTTATGACAATTATCCTTGCTCAATCCCCTTGTGAAGGTCATTTCACTGATATAGAATCCCTTAATGTAATTGAAAGTACCTTAGAATTTTGTAAAGATCAAAGTCTTTCAAGCATCAAGCTTGATCAGAAAGTTCTGGAAGATATGCAATACCTTGACGAACAGTTGATCATGCCCGTACTTTGTCGGTATGGGATCGTATCAAAACAGGAGGTGTGTTTAATTGATAGAGGTAAATAAGGACAATTTTGAATCGGAAGTTCTGCAAAGTGAATTACCGGTAGTTGTAGATCTCTGGGGACCAAAATGCGGTCCGTGCCTTGCGTTGATGCCTCAGGTGGAGGAGCTTGCCTCTCAGTATGAAGGTAAAGTTAAGTTTTGCAAACTTAATGTGGCCGAGAACCGCCGTTTGGCAATTAGTCTAAAGGTCATGGGGGTCCCAACGTTCCTATTTTATCAAGGAGGGGAATTGAAGGATAGAATTACGGGAAATGAAGTAACAATAGAGGCGATAAAAGAGCGAGTGGAAAAGATATTGCAGTAGTTAGTAATTTTAAAAATGAAAAGGAGGTGTGTGTTAGTGAGGCTTGAATTGCACAAAGTCAAAATAAACGATATTAAATGGGGAAATACCACCAAAGTTGAAGACAAAGTACTTTATATTAACCAAGAAGAAATAAGTTCCTTACTTTCTAAGGACGATCGCTTTGAATGCGTCGAGGTTGATTTGGCTCGTCCGGGAGAAAAGGTCCGCATCGTGCCGGTTAAAGACGTGATAGAGCCAAGATGTAAAATTGAGGGCGAAGGAGATGTTTTTCCTGGCTTCATTGGAGACGTTGAAGGAACCGTAGGAGAGGGAAAGACCTTAGCTCTCACTGGAGCAGCGGTTGTGACCTGTGGCAAAATAATGGGTTTCCAAGAAGGCATAATAGATATGTCTGGGCCAGGGGCGGATTATACCCCTTTTTCCAAGACAAATAATGTGGTCTTGGTCTTTACTCCAAGGGCAGATATTGAAAGGCATGACTACGAAGCTGCTTGTCGCGTAGCTGGACTAAAGGTCGCTCATTTCTTGGCCACAAAGGCTAAAGATGTGTCTCCAGATGAAGTGTCCCTATACGAGCTTGAGGAGATAACAAAAAGGTCCAAGGAACTTGAAAAACTCCCTAAAGTGGCCTACATCTATATGTTGCAATCGCAGGGGTTGCTTCATGATACCTACGTGTATGGAGTAGATGCAAAAAAGATACTGCCTACTTTAATTCACCCTAATGAAGTTTTCGACGGTGCGATAGTATCGGGAAACTGCGTATCGGCTTGCGACAAAAATAGTACCTATGTTCACCAAAATAACCCGGTAATAGAGGCATTATACAAGCGTCATGGCGAGGAAATAAACTTTATTGGCTGCATAATAACAAACGAAAATGTCACGTTAGAGGATAAAAAGAGAAATTCCTCTTACACAGTAAAGCTTGCCAGGATGTTGGGTGTCGACGGTGTAATCATTACTGAAGAAGGATTCGGCAATCCCGATACAGACCTCATCATGAACTGTAAAAAGGCAGAACTCGCTGGTATAAAAACAGTTCTGATCACAGACGAATATGCGGGTAGAGATGGAGCGAGTCAATCTCTTGCCGATGCGTCGCCGGAAGCCAACGCTGTAGTAAGCGTCGGAAATGCTAACCCTATTGTAAAGTTACCGCCCATGGAAAGGGTGATTGGTTTCAGTGAATATGTTGACATTATAGCTGGAGGATTTTCCGGAAGCTTAAAGGATGACGGTTCCATCGAGGTCGAATTGCAGGCGATAACTGGAGCTACCAACGAGCTTGGTTTCACCTGTTTCTCGGCCGAGACCAGATAAAATAAAATGGGAGGTGTAACAAGCTATGGCAAAGGGTAAATTGGCCGGTAAAAAGTTGATTCTCCTTGGCGAAAGAGATGGCATTCCTGGCCCTGTCATGGAGGCCTGCTTGAAGGATAGTGGCGCAGAAACAGTGTTTTCCGTGACCGAATGTTTCGTCTGAACGGCCGCGGGAGCCATGGACCTGCAGAACCAACAACGCGTGAAGGATGTTGTTGAGAAATATGGAGCTGAGAATGTAATAGTTATACTTGGAAGCTCCGATCCTGAAGGCGCCGAAATTTACGCAGAGACCGTGACAAACGGTGATCCGACTTACGCAGGTCCTTTGGCGGGAGTCCCGTTGGGACTCGCAGTTTACCACATTTTTGAGCCAGAAATTAGGGAAGAAGTAGATCCGGCAGTTTGGGAAGAACAGATGGAAATGATGGAAATGGTCTTGGATCCCGAGGCCCTGTCTCAAGCAGTTGCAAATATGCGCGAGCAATATAGCAAGTACACTTTAGAGTAGCAGCAAGAGATAGGGGGGATAATTAGTGACTTATAGAGTGGTCCATTATATAAACCAGTTTTTTGCCGGTATAGGTGGCGAGGAAAGGGCAGATTATCCTCCGGAACTTCGCGAGGGCGTTGTGGGCCCTGGCCAGGCTTTGCAGGCAGCATTAGGAGAAGAGGCTGTTGTGGTTGCTACCTTAGTCTGTGGAGATGATTATTTCGCGGAACATGCGGAGGAGGCTGTCGATAAGATCATCGGGCTATTGGAAAGCTATCGCCCAGATGCCTTAGTTGCAGGGCCTGCTTTCAACGCCGGGCGTTATGGGATGGCATGTGGTGCCCTATGCGATGCAGTGAGCAAAAAGTTGTGCATACCAGTTGTTACTGCCATGTATCCAGAAAATCCAGCCGTAGAAATTTACAGAAAAGATTTATACATCGTAGAAACCTCTGATAGCGCTAGGGGCATGCGCGATGCCATACCTAAAATGGCGCGTTTGATACTGAAACAGTTAAATGGCGAACCCTTAGGGCGTCCCGAAGAAGAAGGCTACATAGAGCGGGGCATTCGTGTCAACATCTTTCGTGACCGAATAGGTGCGGAGCGAGCAGTTGACATGCTCATAAAAAAATTGAAAGGCGAGGATTTTGCAACTGAGTATCCTATGCCTTCCTTCGATCGCGTTCCTCCGGCACCAGCAATACAGAACATAAGGGAGGCTAAGATTGCCCTCGTTACATCTGGGGGTATAGTTCCAAAGGGAAACCCTGATAGGATCGAAGCTTCAAGTGCCACTAAATATGGTGAATACAGCATAGCAGGTCTCGAAAACCTTACGCCCGAAACTCATGAGACAGTTCATGGCGGTTATGATCCGACTTATGCTAACGACGATCCAGACAGAGTGCTGCCATTAGATGTAGCCAGGGAACTTGAAAAAGAAGGCGCCTTTGGCTCACTCCACGATAAATACTATGCAACTGTCGGTAACGGCACGCCAGTCGCTTACGCCAAGAAATTTGGCGAGGAAATCGCCAAAAAGTTGAAAGAAGCTGACGTTGACGGAGTGATACTTACCTCTACTTGAGGGACTTGTACTCGTTGCGGTGCAACGATCGTGAAGGAACTTGAACGAGTTGGCCTACCCACCGTCCACGTATGTACTATCGTCCCCATTTCGCAAACAGTGGGAGCAAACAGGATAGTACCCTCTGTGGCTATACCGCATCCCTTGGGCGATCCCACCAAGCCCCTTGAGGAAGAGAAGGCAATAAGGCGTCGTTTGTTGCTCAAGGCCCTAGAAGCTTTGCAGGCTGATATTGAGGAACAAACTATTTTCGGAAATTGACGAATGTCGTAGCGTTAAAGGGGCCAAAGAATTAAATCTTTGGCCCCTTTTGTGAACTTTTGTAAGATTGAACAGTCATTTTGACAAGAGGAGCGTGCATGATCACATGCGAAAAGTTGCGATAAAAGAGTATGCTTATTGCCTCAATCACACGCCTGAATTAGCTTATCACTATGGCAATACGCCTTTTTGGGAGAGAAAGATTAAGGGAGAATCAGAGTTTCTGCTTTCTCTGTCAAAGTCCATACGAACCTACGATGAAGCCATCGGTTACGCACCAAATCAAGCTTTTATTGGAGGAATATCCCTTGAAGAATTAGAGGCACATCAAACGCCCTGGTATCAAAACCCGTTAAAGGACGTTTCGCGTTACGGTACATTTGGAGAGATAATGCCTGAGGATGAGTTTCTCGGTTTGATGGATATCTGCGATGTCTTTGATATCATTTGGTTGGAGCAGTCTTTTTCTAAAAAAGTTGAAGATAAGCTTCAGGCGCATCCGTTGATGAATTCAAGCATTTTGCAGCGTTTGGAGAAGGGGCATATTTTCGAGGAAATTGAAAAGGAAATAAGGGAAGATGGAGCCGTGCCCCTTTATTCGGGGGGCGAAATTGTTGGATGTTGCAGAAAGGCCCATGAGTTTGACGAGTGCTTATCATCTTATGTATTGCTCGAGAATATTGCCTGCAAAGCGGGCGGTGTTTTAGCCTTGCTGCATTTATTGAAACGAGCGAACATGAAGCCAGAGGAAGTGGATTTCATCATTGAATGTTCAGAAGAAGCAGCCGGCGACATGAATCAAAGAGGTGGGGGGAATTTTGCTAAATCCATAGGCGAGATTGCTGGTTGCAGCAACGCTAGCGGATGTGATATACGGGGCTTTTGTGCAGGTCCGGTTTATGCCTTGGTGGACGCAGCAGCACAAGTAGCCTCGGGCGTGAGGGAAAACGTAGTAGTATTGGCGGGTGGGGCCCTTCCTAAGCTTTATATGAACGCGAGAGATCATGTCAAAAAAGGCATGCCAGCATTGGAGGACATGTTAGGCAATTTTGCCGTGTTACTTGCCCCTGAAGATGGAGAGTCCCCAGTAATGAGGCTTGACGCCGTAGGAAAACATTCCATAGGAGCGGGAGCATCTCCACAAGCCATAACGGAAGCGTTGGTTTACAAGCCACTGAAACGCATAGGTTTAGGATTTCTGGATGTGGACAAATACGCTGCAGAATTACAAAATCCAGAAATTACATTGCCGGCAGGAGCAGGTAATGTTCCTGAGGCGAACTTTAAAATGATCGCTGCTTTGGCCGTTATGAAAAGGGAACTTGATAAAGCGGGTATGACTGATTTTATAAAAACTCGCGGAATGCCCGGCTTTGCACCGACCCAAGGCCACATCCCTTCAGGTGTGCCGTTTATAGGTTATGCTTGCGAAAATATAAAAAATGGCAAGATGAAACGAGCCATGATCATCGGAAAAGGAAGCTTATTTTTGGCTCGTTTAACTAATCTTTCTGATGGAGTGTCATTCATGATAGAGGCTCCATCGCCAGCAGTTGAAGAAAAAGTAGAAACCCTTACCAAGGAAGAAGTAAAGAACACAATTCTTGAAGTGCTTGCCGATATCGCTAAATCCCTGAAGGGTGCGAATGCGAAGTGAGGTACGAGAGGTGAGGTATAGTGGATAAGTCCAAAGCGAAAAAATTCATTGGCGAGGCATTAGATGAGATTGTGAGAGCAGCAAAGGGGAGCGGCGAGCTTGTTCCTATAGGTTTAATGAGCAGCGGAAGCGAACTGGGCTCAAATGAGTTAGCCTTGGGAGGCAGGCTCGCGCAAGAGCAATACCGCTTTATCAAGGTTGTAATGATAGGCCCTCGAATTGAAGGTTTCAGCGACCTTGAGTGGATAGAGACCGATGATTGTGAAGCTGACATTCAAAAGGCCATGGAAGAGGCCTTAAGGGAAGGTCTCATAAAGGGAGCGGTAGCTCTTCACTATCCTTTTCCTTTGGGGGTTGCAACCGTTGGAATGATATACACTCCTGCGAAGGGAAGACCCCTAATAATTTCGACTTCGACCGGTACCACCTCGACTGATAGAGTGGAAGCAATGATCTTGAACGCTATTTATGGCACAGCTGTAGCTAAGGCAAGGGGCATCGAAGATCCAAAGGTCGGTATTTTAAATGTGGATGGGGCGCAAATTGTTTACAGATCCCTAAAGCGACTGGAAGAAAATGGGTACGAGATCGCATTTGGTAGTACTGTTAGGCAAGAGGGAGGATCTATCCTTAGGGGAAACGATCTTATAGCTGGCTCGGTTGACGTTTGTGTCACCGATACCTTGACGGGAAATGTCTTGGTCAAGGTCTTTAGTGCTTACAACACGGGCGGAAATTATGAGTCGCTTGGTTGGGGGTACGGCCCTTCCGTTGGTGAAGATTGGCCTTACGTGATTTCCATTATCTCTCGAGCCTCCGGGGCTCCTGTCATTGCAAATGCGATTCATTTTACGGCCGAAGTTGCATTAGCCGGATTACCGTCCTTGGCCAAACGAGAAATGGCAATGGCAAAAGATGCAGGCCTTGAAGGGGTGTTGGCGGAGCTTCACGGCAAGAAGGAAGAGAAAGAGGTTGAGATTGAACCTCCCAAGCCGGAGCCGACGGACGAAGAAATCCAAGGCATAGATGTATTGACCATTGAGGATGCCGTGAAAGTTCTGTGGGCTCATGGAATTTATGCAGAATCAGCCATGGGTTGTACCGGTCCGGTTATAAAAGTACCATCTCGCTTCCTCGTTGAAGCAAAGCAGCTCTTAAAAGAAGAGGGTTA
>JAAYTM010000185.1 GCA_012518015.1 Synergistaceae bacterium | reverse complement strand
TATCCTCGTTTCCTAACCACTTCCAGATCCTTTAGAAGGGCCTCCATATCTGTCATAGTGTTTGGGGTATACTGAACAAATGTTTCATTGCTTAAAAGTTCACGAATACTATTTTCCGGGAGAAAGGCAATAAGAGATTTACCGAGGGCCGTGCAGTAAAGGGGAACAGTCTGTCCCAAATTCATGCAAACCTTAATGGTATCTGTAGATTCGATTTTACTGATGTACAATGCCTTTGAGCCATCACGGACAGCCAAATTTACAGCCTCTCCGGTAATTCTCGACATATCAAGCATAAATGGGTAGGCCATTTTAGGGAGCCCTGTCTTTCTTGCAACATTACTTCCAATTTCAAAGAGTTTGTAGCTGTTCGAATATTTAGAATTTGATGGATTTTGAACTACATATCCTAGTGATTTTAAAGTAGAAATGGTGCGAAATACTGTGCTTTTTTCTAAAGAAAGCTTTTCGCTAATTTCAGTAATCCCCAGTTCGCCACACTCATCAAGGAGTTCCAAGATAGAAAATGCCCGCACTACGGACTGAAGGATTTTCTTATCAGACATGCAGTAACCTCCAATTCGCCAGCATGTTGTCAATAAAAACACGCTTTTTTAAGACATCAAATTTCTTACTTTTATTCACGTCTTGTGCCGCTATGCGATACATTGTTTTTCTAAGCAGCACAATCCAAAGATACCAAGTAAGTTTTATTTTGTCAATAGCAAAATGCAACAATGCGTCTTTATAATGAAGAAAATCCTGGGGACCCATTGGAATGCCCCAGGATTGACATATACTAAAATTCTTGAGAGAAGAAAGCCTCAAAAAATAAAGAATTATGTTTAAATGTTAACTTCATCGTAGGTTTTTTCTCTAACTCTTACTAAGTTATAGAGTACTTTATTTACAGGTGTACTTATTCCAAGTTGAACTCCTTCTTTTACAATTGCTCCGTTGATAACTTCAATTTCTGTTTTGCGTTTCTTCGTTACGTCCTGGAGCATGGAGGAACGATTTTTTCCGGTCATTCTAGCCACATCCCGCACATGCTCAACAGGATCTGCCAGCTCGAGATCGATTCCCTTAGCATTCGCTATAGAAACAGCCTCACGAACTGCCAGCCTGAGCAATTCGTCTGTTTCTTCAAGTTCGATCAGTCTTCCGTTTCTAAGCCCGGTTATTGACGTGAGGGCATTTATGCCAACATTTACAAGTAATTTACGCCACACAGCACCCATTACATTATTTGAATAACATACCCTTAGACCAGCTTTTTCAAACACAGAACCTATTTTCCTAAGACTGTTGCTCAGTTTCCCATCAAGTTCTCCTATGATTGTATCCCCTGTCCCGGCATGTTGAACTCGGCCAGGGGCAAGCATATTTGCCCCATGTTCGGTAACACCAGCCAATACTTTTTCCTTTCCAACTACCTTAATGAGTTTTTCGATATTGCCCAGCCCATTCTGAAGGGTGAGGACTCTGGTGTTTTCTCCAATAAGGCTTTTTGCCCCTTCCATTGCTTGTTCCGTAACTGTAGCCTTGACAAGTACAATTACCAAATCTACTTCGCCCACTTCTCGTGGATCGGTTACGGCCTTAATATTCTTAATAATTATGTCGCTTCCATTTTCATTTATTATCAGGCCATTTTCCTGTATAGCCTTAACATGTTCTGCCCAAACATCAATTAAAGTTACATCATAGCCAGCCTTTGCGAGGATACCACCATATACACATCCCATAGATCCGGCTCCTAAAACTGCGATTTTCAATCAAGCTTCTCCTCTCTTTTAATTAATAAAATGTAAGTTTCATTTACATATATTCCTCTAGCATACGCTTGTATTCCTCTGCCCTGTCGGCAAGAATATGGTAGCAATGGTCATCGGTAGGAAATTTGCCGGTCTTTACATCGTTGACATACTCTTTAAAGGCATTAATCTCTATTTCTGCAACGTTGGCATATTTTTTTACAAATTTGGGAGTAAAAGCCTGAAACAGTCCAAGCATGTCTCCACATATGAGAAGCTGACCGTCACATGGACCCCCTGCCCCTATCGAATATACGGGTATCTCTAACTTTTTAGTTAGAAATTGAGAGAGTTCCGGCGGAACCGCCTCAAGGAGAAGCGCCCAAGCCCCGGCGTCCTGAATTGCGATGGCATCCTCTATGAGATCTCTGGCGCTTTCAGGATCCCTTCCTTGAGCCTTGAAACCACCCAACACGCCTGAGCTTTGTGGAGTAAGGCCTATATGACCCATTACGAGTATCCCGGCATCTGCTATGGCCTTTATCCTCGTTAGGACCCTTCTTCCTCCTTCGAGCTTGACGGCATCCATATCGGCTTCCTTCAGGAATCTTCCGGCGTTATATACGGCGTCTTCGTCAGATATCTGATAAGACATGAAGGGCATATCTCCTATGCAGAACGTGTTGGGGGCGCCGCGGCGCACAGCCTGGCAGTGTCTTATGCAATCATCCATGGTGACCGGAATCGTGCCGTGATAACCTAAAACCACCATGCCAAGCGAATCTCCGACCAACAGCATATCCATTCCGGCCTGCTCAGCAAAGGAAGCGGTCGGGAAGTCGTAAGCTGTCACCCAAGCAACCTGCTCTCCTTCTTTTTTCATCCTTATGAAATCGAGCCTGCTCTTTTTCTTAGCCATCAAAACATCTCTCCTTATGTTATATTATGTGCCGCATAGAAGAACATTGTTTATCATAGCAAAATATAACAAATTTTCATACATCATAGTATTTTGATTTAAAGATGTCAAGCTAAATCAATTAGACACGAACTATAGCCTCTTGCCACTAGCCGCCCTACGACAGCCTGGACGTTATCTGACCCCCAGCCCTAATACCATACCGGGTAAGGTTGACAAATATACCTCCCATGCTATATAATTCATGGTAGATTGTGCATATTTTAACATAGTGTACTTTAAAAAGTATACTTTAAAAAGATAGAGATAATGAACTCGTTCTTTTGCTAACGACACAACATAACCTTTAAGGACATATAAAAGAAGGCCGTTCATAAACGCGCATGGAGGTAAGCTTTGCATGAAAAAGGTTGAGTATGCCGCCGGTTTTCTTGTAATCCTATGTGTAGTGATCGGAGGCAAGATATTTTTAGGC
>JAAYTM010000107.1 GCA_012518015.1 Synergistaceae bacterium | reverse complement strand
GGCCGATGTAGGAATAGCCATGGGCATACAGGGCACTGAGGTCAGTAAAGAAGCTGCCGACATCATACTTGAAGATGACAGATTTGCAACTATAGTAAATGCTATCGCCGAAGGTCGCAGGATATTTGACAATATCAGAAAGGCTGTCATGTACTTGCTTTGCTGCAATTTGAGCGAAGTTTTAATCGTATCCGGTGGAATCTTACTTCAACTTCCTGCTATCCTACTGCCTCTCCAGATTTTGTGGATAAATCTCGTAACCGACGTGATTCCGGCCCTAGCATTATCTTTAGACCCGCCAGAAACAGACACAATGAAAAGGCCGCCCAAGAGAAAGGACGAAGATATCTTGACGAAGGCGCACCAGTTGAAGATAGGCATTTTTGGCATCATCATGTTTTTGGGAGTTTTGGGCGTAACCCTTTACGCCCTGAAATTTCTCGGATTTTCCCCGCTTAAGGCGACAGAGATAGGCTTTCACAGCTTGGTTTTGGCGCAGTTGTTTTTTGTCTTTAACGTTAGAGAAGCTAGCATTTTAAGACATCCCTCCAGCTTATGGAGTAACATTTATCTGCTCTGTGGCGTGTTAGCCTCGATCTTACTTCAAGTAACGATAACTTACGTTCCAATATTTCAAAGCGTCTTAAGGATAGTGCCTCTATCCTTAAGTGAATGGGGCATTATATTGACAAGCGCTCTTATCCCGACGTTAATTTTACAATTACATAAATTGACAAAAGGCGTGTGATCTCCAAGGTGAAAGTGATAGCAGCCATAAGTGGCGGAATCGATAGCTCATTCGCCTTGGCGTTATTATTGCAACATGGTTATGATGTAATTGGTTGTCATCTGCTTATGTCAGATAACCATGAAGAAGATGCTGAAAGAGCGAAAGATGTCTGCCATTTTTTAAATATCCCGTGCTATTTCGTCGACGCAAAGGAAAAATTTAAAAACGAGGTCATAAAACCCTTCATCAACTCTTACTCTAGGGGAAACACACCAAATCCTTGCATACTTTGCAATCCAAGTATTAAATTTAAAACCTTGTTTGAGATGCTTAAAAAATTGGGCGCTGATTTCGTCGCAACGGGACATTATGCTAGAATTATTGAAAACAATTCGAATTATCATCTGGCTCGTGGCAAGGATTCAAAAAAGGAACAAAGCTATATGCTTTACCGTCTCAAGAAGGAATGGTTGGGCAAAATAATTTTCCCTTTGGGAGTGTGGACAAAGGCCGAAGTAAAAGATAAGGCTAAAGGGATCTTTGGAGACATGTTCAGCGATGTCCGAGAAAGTGTAGACCTATGTTTTTTAAGCGAGCGAAAAACTTTAAGGAATTTTATCTCTGCCAAGATAAGGGCAAAAAAAGGTCCCATAATATCCTCGCAAGGCGATTTTCTTGGATGCCACGAAGGAGCAATCTTTTATACAGTTGGACAAAGGGAAGGATTGGGGTTATCAAATGGGCCATGGTATGTATTAAGCATTAAGGAGCATGATAACACTTTAATAGTTGGTAGAAAAGAAGATTTATATAGGCGAACTGTAAAATGCTTTAATCCCCATTGGCTCGAAAGACCAGAAACTGGAGAAGTATATACAGCACAACATAGGTACAAAACGACACCTAAGCCTGTTGTATTATCCTGCCTTGACAATGATCAATTTATAGTCGAAGCACTTGAAACTCCCTTTTGGGGTGTTGCACCTGGCCAATCGCTAGTAATCTACGATGGAGAAATCGTCATGGGCGGGGGTATTATAGGTGATTCCACCAATTCCAGCAGTAAAAGAAATTTGAAGCTTAAAGGAGGTAAGAACACATGTCATCTTTGCTAGAGGAAAAAAGAGTGCCTAAGGAGTCGCTCCGCTTCAAATCTCCTATTGAAAAGTTCGACTTTATCACCACGGCAGATCTCGTTAGTGATAAAAGACTAATAGGCCAAGAAAGGGCGGCAAAATCGGTTTCTTTTGGGTTGTCACTCGACAAGAAAGGGTACAACATATTTGTAGTGGGCAATCCCGGAAGCGGCCGCATGACCTATGCCATGAGGCAAATTGAAGCGAGGGCAAAAAAATTGCCTGCTCCGGATGACTGGCTTTACGTGCACAATTTCGATAATCCAAGCTCGCCAATGGAAATAAACATGCCCGCAGGAGAAGGTAAAAGGTTTGCCCGATCAATAACGGAAGTTATTGAGGAGCTCAAATCGACCTTAAGCAAGGCTTTTGAGGATAGTCAGTACGAGGATGCAAAGGCTCAACTTGTCAAGGAATTTCAAGAACAAGTTAACGAATTGATGGAGCGTTTAAGAAATATAGCTCAACAGAACGGATTCATCATAAAACGCACCCCGCAAGGCTTCGTAAACATACCGCTGGTCAAGATTGAGCAAGAGGGCAAGGTAGTGTACAGAGAAATGCAGCAAGAAGAGTTTGAGGCCCTTTCAGATGAAGAACGGAAAAGGTTGCAAGAGATATCAGAAAAGATATCCCAACACACCTTAGATACCTTAAGAAGAATTAGAGATCTCGAGAAGGGATTAAAGGATCGGATTAGAGAGCTAGAAAGAAACATCTCACGTAATGCCATAAACCCCATTTTAAATGAGGTCAGGGAAAAGTACGCAAAATCGGAAAAGCTGTCGAAATGGCTCGATTCCATGGAGGAAGACGTGATCAAAAACTTCAACATTTTCGTCGCTGCTGCAAGAGATGAAAGCATAGAAGTGGATTTTGGGAAATATATGGTCAATGTCTTTGTCAGCAACGACCCGGACGAAGGCGCGCCGGTGGTCAGGGAATCTAACCCCACATACTACAATCTAATGGGTAAGGTGGAATATGAAAGCAGACAAGGTCATCTTTACACGGACTTTAGAAAAATAGTTGCCGGCGCAATTCACAGGGCAAATGGCGGATACTTAGTCCTTGAGGCAGAGGAATTATTAAGGCAGTACTTGTCTTACGATGCGCTAAAACGCGCCCTTAAAGATGACCAATTGACCATAGAAAACCTGGGAGAACAGCTCGGATTTATACCCGTTTCCTCCCTGAGACCCGAGCCAATTCCATTAAACATCAAGGTTGTGATCGTAGGTACTCGACTAATTTACTACTTGCTGAGCTTATATGACAAGGAATTCTCTGAGCTTTTTAAAATAAAGGCGGACTTTGACGTGGATATGCCGCGAAACGAAGCCACTGAATACGATATGGCTATCTTTGTAGCAGAATACACGCAACAGGAAAACTTACTTCCCTTTGATAGGGAGGCAGTGGGCGAAGTAATAGAATTTGCCTCTCGATTGGCAGATCATCAACGTCGAATGACAACGCAAATGAATAAAATAACAGAGGTATTGATCGAGGCAACGGCTTGGGCCAAAGAAGAGGACAAAGAAGTAGTAGAAGCTACACACGTTCGAAAGGCAGTTAGCGAGATGCGTTATCGAGTCAGTTTAATAGAAGATCGCATGTTTAAGGCCTTTGAGGATGGAATCCTTCGCGTTGAAGCCGATGGCGAAAGGGTTGGGCAGATAAATGGACTTACCGTTATAGGCATGAGGGATCACACTTTTGGCCATCCGGTAAGGATCACATCCAACGTCTATATGGGACAAGAAGGGGTCGTTAACATCGAAAGAGAGGTCAAACTTACAGGGCCCATTCAT
Organism: Synergistaceae bacterium; assembly: GCA_012518015.1. Classification (GTDB taxonomy): domain Bacteria; phylum Synergistota; class Synergistia; order Synergistales; family Acetomicrobiaceae; genus Acetomicrobium. Next base: position 72,863 of record JAAYTM010000107.1, on the reverse strand, counting down.
AACAAAGGTTTAATGATACTTTCAAGCTACTTGGGCAAAAAATACGCCCAGGACATGCCGTTAACTTTATCGGCAAGGATCGCCTTCGAGCAAACTTACGAGGAAATAGAAGGCGATAGTGCTTCCTCGACGGAGTTATACTGTTTACTGTCGTCTCTTTCCAATTACCCGCTCAAGCAGGGCATCGCAGTCACCGGTTCGGTAGATCAATTTGGTAACATTCAACCCATTGGAGGGGTAAACGAAAAGATCGAGGGATTTTTTAGGTACTGCAAACTCCGTGGCTTGACAGGTAAGCAGGGTGTTGTGATCCCTAAACAGAATTTAATTCACTTGATGCTAGATCATGAGGTTATAGAGGCCGTAGAAAATGGTGAATTCAACATATGGGCAATAGAGACCGTCGATCAGGGTCTAGAAATTTTGACGGGCGTTCCAGCAGGCGTACCCGATGAATCAGGTGAATATCCCAAAGATTCTGTTCATGGCAAGGTCAAGGAAAAACTTAGATCTCTTATGGAAGAGGCAGCGAAACTTAGAAGGAAACTCCGAAAAAAAGAAAAAGATGAGAACGATGAAGAAAATGATGAAAAAAATAATGATGAAAAAGAATAAAACAAAGTCAGAAGTCGCTCGGGAGGAAACGATGATATGACAACCTTGGCGAAAAAGTACCCTTCGCCAAGCTCCAACAACTTCGATCTTCCAGACCAGCAATGGGTACTGAGCGTCATAGAGATTTTGGCGGGTTTGTGGGGTCGCCTGCGACCCGCCAAGAAAATACGAGAAGAACCACTGGATGGTTTAATCTTGACAATATTGTCACAAAATACAAACGACAAAAATAGAGATCAAGCTTACAAGCTTTTAAAATCACGTTTTTCGCAGTGGAGCGATGTGCTAAAAGCCACTCATGACGAAATAGCGGCTGCTATTAGGCCTGCTGGCTTGTCCAATATTAAGGCTTCTAGAATTAAAGAAACACTCAAGATCATAGCAAATCGATTTGGCAACTGCAGCCTCAAGCAACTACGAAAGATGAAAAAAGAAGATATAATTGAATTTCTAAGCTCTCTTCCTGGCGTCGGCCCCAAAACCCTCGCATGCGTTTTACTGTTTGATCTAGGAATACCTGCCTTCCCAGTCGATACACATGTAAGTCGTATATGCAAAAGGATTGGATGGGTCCATCCTCAAAGGAGCCCTCGTGAAATTCAAGAGATCATGGAATTAACTGTTCCTGAAAATTTATACTGGTCCGCCCACCTAGACCTTATTTCTCACGGTAGAAACATATGCATGGCCAGGAAGCCTAAATGCGAAGTATGCCCCTTAAATGAGCACAATTTATGTCTTTTTGCATCGGGAGGAAAAGTGAATGACAGATAAGTTTCTGGTATCGGTAAGTCGTTGTTCTTCCTATGAAGCAGACGAGGTTTACAATGCTTTGGCCGACGCTTTAGAGATGATCGGGGGATGGCCTAAGACCAATATGCCCAACGAGCTCCTTTTCAAGACAAACCTTCTCGCCCCAAAACCGCCTGACAAAGCCGTCACAACTCATCCTTCTGTTGTGAGGGCTTTAATTAAGCTCGTCAGAAACAGTGGCTTTTCGGGGAAAATAACCGTCGCAGACTCTCCAGGACATCTTCATGCAGACAAAAAAGAAGAGCTTTTAAAGCTAACTGGTATGTTGGATGCTGTAAAAGACGATGGCAACGCTGTCGCTACAATCTTATCGGACGCTGGCTTCGTGACACTCAAACGACCTTCTAATGTTGTCTTAAAAGACCTCTCCGTATCAAAACGTTATTATGAAGCACCATTCGTGGTGAATATAGCTAAATTAAAGACGCATGTTGAAACGGAAATTACGGCCTGTGTGAAAAACTGTTTTGGTATAGCTGACACGGACACGCGAAAAAAGGCTCACTTGTCCACGTCGATCAATAGGCTATGCAATGCAATAATAGACCTATACTCAATAAACCCTCCGAAGATAAATATCTTGGATGGCATTTACGCAATGGAAGGAAACGGTCCAACTCACGGCAAACCAAGGTTTGCAGGCCTTTTAATGGCGTCCGAAAACGCTTTGGCAGTTGATTTTGTAGCAGCAAAAGCAATGGGATATAAAGATCCCTTAGACATTCCCTTGATAAACTTAGCCGCTAAAAGGGGAATAGGACCTTCTTCAATGAGCGATATAACCATAATTGGCATAGATCCGGATAATTTGGAAATAAAGGGATTCGCTAAAAGAGCTTCTTCATCGAGAATGCTTCCAACGTGGTTGAGGGGTTGGGCACATAGATGGGTAGCCTTGAGCCCTCATCTTCAAGAAGTTAACTGCATTAGGTGTGGCGTTTGCGTTAAGGTTTGCCCCAAGAGCGCCATTAAGATGAACCCCTTGCCTGAAATCGACAGACGAATCTGTGTCAAATGCCTTTGCTGTCATGAAATGTGCCCAACGGGCGCCATGGAGGTTCGAGAAAACTTTATTATGAAGTTGCTAAGAATGTAGCTCTTTTAACTTTCTTGAAACAAGAAAAGGACGACAGCCTTTTGACTAATGTCGTCCTTTTCTATCATATCGCTAATGCCTTTAACACTTGAAAAGTTACTCCGGCCTGGTTTCGCCTTCGAAGGTCTTGAGCCTCTCTAGTACCAATTTGTATCCATCAGCACCGTACTCAAGAAATTTCTTCACGCGGCTTATGGTTGCCGTGCTTGCGCCCGTTTGCTGTGCTATCTGGGGATAAGTATACCCCTCTTCGAGTAAGCGAGCGACTTCAAGCCTTTGAGCTAGTGCCCTTATTTCACCGATAGTTGCGACGTCTTCAAGAAAGTTGTAAACTTCATCAATGTTTTCCAAGACCAAGAAAGCTTTGCAAAGTTGGTCGGTCAAACGATCCTTCCACTTCTCTGTCATTTTTTTTATCCCCCCTTTTAATGCACATCTTGATAATTCGCGCTTTATTGTACGACTTTTAAACGCTAGCTTCAATATTACAGCTTTAAATGTGCATTTGTCAAGGGGGTAAAATATCTTAAGCTATAACAAATTCAACATTTGGTTGTCGCACAATGGAACGAAAAACCTGTATAACATAATTCAATTCGTCTTCTTTTCCAATGGAAATACGCATCCAGGTCAAACCATTCACATCCAACTCGAGCATATTTAACCTTATGCCCTTCTCCTTCAAAATCGTGCTCATGTATTCCCTGTCAATATCCGTGCGTACCAGGACAAAATTACCCTGACTTGGGTAGGCATGAAAGGATTCTAGCTCGTTTACTTCTTCTATAAATTTATCACGTAAAAACCTAATGCTGTAAACTCTGCTCTTCATCCACTCGTCATATTCCAACATTATACAAGCAATTTCTTGCGATACAACATTGACGTTGAAAGGACTTTTTACGTCAAGAAGCTTCATAGCGATATCCTCAGAGCATAAAGCATATCCAACCCTTAAACCCGCAAGCCCCCACGCCTTAGAGAGAGTCCTCAAAATGCACAAATTTGAGGGAATGTTTTTATCTAAAACATCCAAAGACGACTTGGTGGCGAATTCAACATAAGCTTCATCAATGACAAAGGGGCAAGGGGATAACTTTGCAGTTTCTAGTAATACAGCTGGATCCAAGAACATTCCAGTAGGATTGTGCGGGTTGTCCAGTAAAATTAGTTTGGGCGAAATCCTCGCTACAGCATCTAAAAGCTGCTCAACATCCAGCGTGATCTCATTTTCATGAAAACCTAGATGTAAGACGTGTTGTTCAGCCCCGAATATCCTGCACAGTCGGTTATATTCAGAAAAACAGGGATACGTTGTAAGCACCTTGTCGCCTGGTTTTACGTAAGCCGTAAACAACATAGAAAGTATTTCATCGCCGCCATTGCCAACGACGATGCATTCTTGCGGATAGTTTAATCTCGCGCTCAATTTGTTCCTAAGCTTTAAAGCTAAGGGATCCGGATAGCGATTTAGATCAATACTAGAAATTAACTTCCTCATCTCTTCCCTAGGGGAAGAGGGAAGTTCGAAGGGATTTTCGTTTTTGTCGAGTCCTAATTCGCTATCTAATGTGAGCATATAATCACGCAACATTGTGCAATCCTCCTAACGAATTATTCAAATGAATTCATGATGTAACCAAAACCCAGTTTATCATAATCACATGTTTTTCGTCAAGTGCGTTGCTCACATTTTGTGATCACTATTTATGAGGGTAATATATGATCTGATTCCTATAACGTAGACTAAGTATGCCATTATCCTATCCTACTGATATAGCTATGATCATTCGGGATCTGCCTTTGCTAATTTCTGATTTTTAATGTTATAGACGTTTTAATATAATAAATCAAATTAGTGATTTTTACGAAGACAAAGCTGACAATGCGTTGTATAATGATTTTGGAGAATAACTTTACAAATTTAGGAGGAGTTATTCCGTGATGACAGCAAGAAAAATAAAACATACTATAATTCCAGTGGTATTGCTAGCTATAGTTTTGGTATGCTTTTTCTTCTCAGTAGCTTGGGCAAAAACACCACAGCAAAGAATAACCCTGTCAACTCAGCTTTTACAAGAAATGAGCAAGCAAAGTGATGTTGAAGGTTTGATAGACCTGCTAGGCGATTGTGTAGGCGTTGCAATATTCCCCAACGTTACAAAAGCAGGGTTTGTATTTGGGGCTGAATTTGGAGAAGGATTGCTACTTCGAAGGGAGCCTAATACAACCCGATGGTACGGCCCATCTTTTTTAAGCATAGGTGGAGTATCACTGGGGCTTCAAATAGGCGTACAATCTACCGGCATGATATTGGTTATAATGGACGAGGCTGGATTGAATGCGCTGAAAAAAGAACATGTAAACTTGGGTGCTGACGTTTCAGTTGCAGCAGGTCCCGTCGGACGCAGAGCGGGAGCAGCGACGAACTCCATATACAGCTATTCCTTGGCAAAAGGCGCATTTGCTGGGGTCTCTTTGGGTGGCGGCACTGTAGATATCGATGAAAACGCTAACATTGCCTACTGGGGCAAAAACCTGACACCTGAGGAGATCTTGCAGAAGAGGGCTACGCGGAGCGACGTGCAACCTTTAGTTAAAGAGCTAAACTCGCTCATTGCGATGGCGAAAAAAAATAAAAGCTGATCTTAACCCCCACTTGACTAGAAATCTACATCTTCATATAATGGTTGTGCCAGCCGGGCTGGCGGAATGGTAGACGCACGGGACTTAAAATCCCGGGGACGCAAGGTCCGTGCGGGTTCAAGTCCCGCGCCCGGCACCATGTGGTGCATATGTTCTTCGCATAATTTATATCGCGGGGTGGAGCAGGTCGGTAGCTCGTCGGGCTCATAACCCGAAGGTCGCAGGTTCAAATCCTGCCCCCGCAACCAATTATTGTGGCGGTGTAGCTCAGATGGTGAGAGCATGCGGTTCATACCCGCAGGGTCAGTGGTTCAAATCCACTCACCGCCACCAATTTGCTGATACGAATAGAAGTGTTAAGAGGGCGGGGGGATCCCCGCCTATCTTTATTATTTTGTACAGGTGATTTTCTAGGTGGATACCTCAAAAAGCATCCCCAAATGGGTTATGAAGAAATACTATCCCAGGTTTAGAGACACCGGCATTCGTCAAGGCTGGTGGAATGAGACCAACCCAATTGTAGCAGGTATTTCCGGTGGACCTGATTCCATCGCGCTTCTTTGGCTGCTTGTTAATCTATGGCGTGGCAAAGTGATTGTGGCACACTTTGAACATGGTATAAGAGGGAAGGAATCTTTGGATGACGCACTTTTTGTACGTGATCTAGCATCTAAAATGGGATGTCCTTTTTTCATGGAAAGAGCTCCTGTGCCCAAGCTACGCCAAAAAGGCGAAAGTGTCGAGGAGGCAGCTCGTAGGTTGCGCTATGCCTTTCTAGAAAAAGTCAGAAAAGAAAACAAAGCCTCCTATGTAGCTGTAGGTCACCATAAAGATGATCTGGTTGAAACGATCCTTTTTAACATTATAAGAGGCACAGGAATTAGAGGAATTCAGGGCATTCCCGAAAAAAGGGAATACATAATAAGGCCTTTGATTGAATTTGACAGATCCGAGATAATCGAACTTCTGGATGGCCTCAAAATGAGCTGGAGAGTGGACTCCACTAACCTTGAAGTCGATTACACCAGAAATAAAATACGCTTACACTTAATTCCACTGCTTGAGAAGGAGTATAACCCAAGGGTCAAAGAGCACATCGCCACGCTTTCAAGACAAGCCGTCGGAGTCGTAAATCAGCTAGAAGCACAGGCTGAAAAAATAAACAATTTATTGAGACGCAAACCGCTTCCTTACACAATAATCACCTGGGATAGGAAAGTGTTAGAAACTTTGGAGCTTCCATCGCAACAGTTAGCCGAGTGTATCAGAAAACAGCAACGCGATCTTTCTTTAACTACTCTTTCCAGCAACCGAACAGAATTACTGGTAAAACTTGTGAGGGAAAGTTTAAATTGGCGATTTCAGTGGGAAGATAAGATTGAAGTATGCGCCGATAAAGATTTCATTGCTTGGGTAAATTGGGACATGAACGTCAAATTCATAAACACATCAATTGACCTTGGATCGCAACCTTCAGGGAGTCTTTTTTGGAATGGCTGGAATATATCCTGGAAACGCTTGAATAAGCGCTTTCAGACACCTAAGTTCGGCTCGCACCAATGTCGTCTTTTATTCGATGATAAAGATGATGTTTTTTTAAGAATAATTTCTGCTAAAAACGCCCGCAAAATTCTGGGACAAACATTCGATTTCATGCCTTGGTGGTCTAAACAAGGATGGCCAATATTCATTTTAAGTTGTAAAATGTGGTGGGTACCGTTACACGGTAAAGGTGGAGAGCGCAGAGCTGAAAGTCGTTCATTGGACGCGATTCAAATAAAAGCACAATATAAGAGAAGCGAAAGGATGTAATTTTCGTGTCGTACGAACTGAGCGAAGTCCTGTTGAGCGAAGAGACGATCAAAAAAAGAGTAAGGGAATTAGGACAACAAATATCTCAAGATTACTCTGGCAAGGAATTAATCGCGATTGGCGTCCTAAAGGGGGCTATTATTTTCTTATCAGATCTAGTGCGCAACATCGATAGCTCCGTAAAAGTAAAGATTGACTTTTTAGCGGTATCATCGTATGGTGCCTCTACAAGGACGAGTGGCATCGTTAGAATCGTCAAAGACATTGATACTGACATCAAGGGATGCGAGGTCTTAATAGTTGAAGATATCATGGATACGGGACTAACACTTTCTTATCTATCGAGATTAATGATGGAAAGACAGCCTAGGGGACTTAAAATCTGCGTTCTTCTCGACAAGCCAGAGAGGCACCAGACAGAAGTTATGATAGACTATTGTGGATTTACAATACCTGACGAGTTCGTAGTTGGATATGGGCTCGATTATGCAGGATTGTGGCGCAATTTGCCCTCCATACACGTTGTAAGGCCTTCAGTATAGGGTAAAAAATGTGCCAAGTGGCAAAAGAGGTGGTAATAACTTGGGTAAAATGATGAAAAATTTGGGGTTATATTTGATCCTAATAGTGCTCGTCGTGAGCCTAGTCAACATGTTCATGGCTCCCATGCAACCGTCCCACGATGTGACCCCTCTATCCTATTCAGAGTTCTTAAACCAGGTAGACAAGGGTAACGTCGCGGAGGTCACTGTAGATGGTTCTAACATCACAGGAAGGCTGAAAGACGGTCGTCATTTCAACACATACGCAGTTGGCATTGGTGATTTGGCAAAAGAAATAGCAAAAAAAGGTGTCAATGTGGAGGTAAAGCCGCCTCAAGTGACGCCTTGGTGGTCAGGCATGGTTTCTTCCCTATTTCCAACTCTCCTTCTCATAGGAGCATGGATCTTTATCCTTTATCACATGCAGGGCGGCGGAAGCAAGGTCATGTCTTTTGCCAAGAGCAAGGCAAAGATGTTTTTAGATAATCGTCCAAAGGTCACTTTTGACGATGTTGCCGGTTGCGACGAAGCAAAAGAGGAACTACAAGAGGTAATTGAATTCTTGCGCAATCCTAGGAAGTTTACCGCTTTAGGCGCAAGGGTGCCTAGAGGCGTGCTTTTGTTGGGACCTCCAGGAACGGGCAAGACTTTGCTTGCACGCGCGGTAGCCGGTGAGGCAGATGTGCCCTTCTTTAGTATAAGTGGTTCAGATTTCGTTGAAATGTTTGTCGGTGTTGGTGCCGCCAGGGTGCGAGACCTGTTTGAGCAAGCAAGAAAATATCAACCCTGCATTATATTCATTGACGAGATAGACGCCGTGGGCAGGCACAGAGGAGCAGGACTTGGAGGGGGGCACGATGAAAGAGAACAAACCCTAAACCAATTGCTCGTTGAGCTAGATGGGTTTGATGCCTCTACGGGAATAATAGTATTAGCTGCCACCAACAGACCGGACATTCTGGATCCCGCTCTTTTGCGACCCGGACGATTCGATCGTCAAGTTGTGGTCGATCGGCCAGATTCCAAAGGCAGGTTAGCTATACTCAAAGTTCATGTACGCGACAAAAAGGTCGATCCAAATGTTGACCTCGAGATAATCGCCAAAAGAACTCCTGGATTCGTAGGTGCCGACCTAGCCAACCTCGTCAACGAGGCAGCATTGCTAGCTGCAAGGCGCAACAAAAAGCTCATAACGATGGAAGAGTTCGAGGAGGCCATCGACAGGGTCATAGCAGGTCCTGAACGCAAAAGCAGAGTAATAAGCCCAAAGGAAAAGAGAATCATAGCCCTGCACGAATCAGGGCATGCCTTGGTGGCCAAGTTGTTACCCGATTGCGATCCTGTTCATAAGGTCTCCATCATCCCACGCGGACATCAGGCATTAGGCTACACAATGCAATTGCCCGAAGAAGACCGCTTTCTCATTTCCAAGAAGGAATTGTTGAACCGGATATGCGTCTTACTCGGCGGAAGAGTAACCGAGGAATTAAAGGGCGACGATATAACCACTGGAGCTCAAAATGACCTGGAGCGGGCTACTCAAATAGCAAGAAAAATGGTGACGGAATTTGGAATGAGCGATCGACTGGGCCCTATACGCTTGGGTCGGAAACAACACGAGATCTTTCTTGGAAGGGATATAGTTGAGGACAGAAATTACAGCGAAGAGATAGCATACGCAATAGACCAGGAAGTAAGGCGCATCATTGACAATTGTTACGAGACAGTTAAAGATCTTTTAATTAAGCACGAGTCAGTTTTAGAAAAAATTGCCGAAGTTTTACTTGAAAAAGAAGTGCTGGAAGGAGAAGAACTGGATATATTAATAAACCATGCGCTTCAAAGAGATCCGGAAGTCAAAAGCGAAGAAGCAGAGGAACAATCGGTAGCTGCATCACAGGCAATCGACAAAAAGGCGCCAGTCCAGTGGGAGCCTCGGGTAGATCCAGCTTGAAATTAACTTGTTTGAAACTAACTTAATAGGTTGTCCGAGAGTACCTTTATTATATAAATGACGCGTAGAAATCTCTGCGCGTCATCCTTTTTCTTGATATCATATATATTTGAGGTGGTATTTGAAATATGAAGGGCCAAAGGGAAAGTCTGGAAAAGTTTGAGCTAAATGCCCCTTGGAAACCAGCCGGAGATCAGCCGCAAGCCATAGAGAAATTAATTTCAGGCTTAAAAAAAGGCATGCGCTATCAAACTCTTCTTGGAGTTACAGGTAGCGGAAAGACCTTCGCTATAGCTAACGTCATAGAAAGGATTCAAAGACCTGTCCTGGTAATCGCTCATAATAAAACATTAGCAGCTCAACTTTACAGCGAATTTAAAGATTTTTTCCCAAACAATGAAGTTCACTACTTCGTAAGCTACTACGATTATTATCAACCTGAAGCTTATCTGCCAGTTCAAGATATTTACATCGAAAAGGATGCCTCAATAAACGAACGCATAGAAAAATTAAGGCTTGCTACGACAAAATCGCTGCTTGAAAGAAGAGACGTTATTGTAGTGGCAAGCGTATCCTGTATATATGGTTTGGGTAAGAAAAAGTCTTACGAGGACGCAATTTTTCGTTTCAGCGTCGGAGATATCATAAGCAGGAAGAGCTTTTTTAAGAGATTACTCGACAATTACTACGAGCGCAATGACGTAGCGCTGGAACCTGGGACTTTCAGGGGACGAGGAGATATCATAGAGATCTATCCTGCGTATAGCGACACTGCTTTGCGCGTATCTTTTTTTGACGACGAAATAGAAAGGATTGAAGAAATTGACCCACTTTGGGGAAAGGCGATTATTGAAAAAGATCATGCTGCCATATTTCCCGCACAACACTACGTGACAACGCAAGATAACATACAAAAAGCCTTAAAGGCAATCGAGGAGGAATTGAAGGTCAGGATTGCCGAACTTCAAGCATCAGGCAAGATTCTTGAAGCACAGAGGCTTATGACACGAACGAGATATGATATGCAAATGCTATCGGAAGTGGGGTATTGTTCCGGGATCGAAAACTACTCCCGCCATCTTGACGGTCGAAATCCAGGCGAGCCACCGGGGACCCTTTTAGACTTCTTTCCCGAAGATTTCATCGTGGTGATAGATGAATCGCACATAACCATTCCGCAAATTAGGGGAATGTATAACGGCGATATCTCAAGGAAGAAAACGCTGGTAGAGCATGGATTTAGGCTGCCTTCATGCTTAGACAACAGGCCGTTGCGGTGGGAAGAGTTCGAGGATTACATGAAACAGGCTATTTTCGTTTCAGCAACGCCAGGTGACTTTGAGCTTTCGGTGTCAAAGCAAATAGTTGAGTTGCTGGTCAGGCCGACCGGGATATTGGATCCCAAAGTTGAGGTGATTCCAGCCAGAAATCAGCTGGATGATCTGCTTTATCGACTGAAGGAATCTGTAAAAAGTAACCAAAGGGTTTTGGTCAATACTCTGACGAAGCGCTCGGCGGAAGATTTGGCTGAATACCTCGCGGGGGTAGGGTACAAAGTAAAATACATACATTCGGAATTAGACGCATTCGAGAGAGCCGAGCTGCTGCGTGACTTAAGGATTGGAAATATTGACATTTTAGTTGGCGTTAATTTGCTCAGAGAAGGGCTTGACTTACCCGAAGTGAGTTTAGTAGCAATACTTGATGCAGACAGGGAAGGATTCTTGCGCTCTTCTCGTTCGATCATACAGATGATAGGCAGGGCAGCAAGGCATGCGGCCGGCACAGTCGTGCTTTATGCTGATGAAGTGACTGAAAGCATCGCCCTTGCCGCCAGGGAAACCAAGAGGCGGAGAAAAGTGCAAGAGGACTTTAACCGCAAGCACGGAATCGTTCCTAAAAGCATAGTGAAACCCGTTGTTCATCTTCTACCAGAAGAACTCTTGGATAAAACAATTGATGAAAGCGATAAGACCTTGCTTCCAAGGTCAAGTGAAATTTCACTTGACGAGCTAGAGCGTATGATGTGGGATGCCGTCTCCAAGCTCAACTTTGAAGAAGCAGCCAAATTGCGAGACTTGATCAGTGAAATCAAGGGAGGAAAAATAACACGTGGAACAATACATAATCGTAAAAGGGGCAAGACAGCATAACTTAAAAGACATAAATATAAAGATCCCAAAAAATAAGTTGGTGGTAATGACAGGTCCGTCAGGTTCTGGGAAATCATCACTGGCTTTCGACACAATATATGCCGAAGGGCAACGTCGATACGTCGAGTCTTTATCGGCCTTTGCAAGACAATTCTTGGGCATGCAAGACAAACCTGATGTCGACGATATTTCAGGCCTCTCGCCGGCTATATCAATAGAACAAAAAGGAATTTCTCACAATCCACGTTCCACAGTTGGGACCGTGACTGAAATTTACGATTACTTAAGGTTGCTATATGGAAGAGCAGGCACGCCTTACTGCCACATTTGCGGCAGGGAAGTTCACAGTTACACTGTGGACGAGATAGTCGAGCTAGTCCTAAATAAATGGCCCGATAGAAGGCTTTCTATTCTTGCGCCTGTAGTTAAAGGAAAAAAAGGAGCGCACAAGAACATATTTTTAAGATTACGACAGGCCGGTTACGTAAGAGTAAGGGTTGATAGTCAAATTCTTTGGCTTGAAGAGGAGATAGCCTTGGACAAAAACAAACCGCATAACATAGAGGTTGTTTTGGACCGCATACGCGCTCAAGAAACGAAAAAGGACCGTTTGAGTGAAGCTGTAGAAAAATCATTTGAACTAGCTGACGGATTTGTGTTGTTCGTCATTGACGAAAAAGAAGAGCAGTTGCTCACCAACAAATTCGTCTGCCTGGATTGTGGGATTTCTATTCCAGAAGTAGAACCGAGGCTTTTTTCATTCAACAGTCCTTACGGCGCATGCCCCTCCTGTTCAGGTATTGGAAGTTACGAGTATTTCTCAAAGGATTTAGCTATAGATCCAGAAAGAAGCGCCCTAGACGGCGCCATTATTCCCTGGGGCAAAAATCACTATATGCTTAGGCGTATGGAAGCGCTCGCTAGATCAAAGGGGTGGAATCTAAAAGGACCATTAAAATCTTTGCCTCAAGAGATCATAAACACGATAATAAACGGATCCAACGATAGAGCCCTTATGACCTATAGGAACCACGGCGAAGAATATACCTATATGGGACGATACGAAGGATTAATTCCCTGGTTAGAGCGACGGTGGAAGGAAACAAAATCAGAAAACGTTAAAGAAGAGCTCGCTCGTTTTCGCACTGAGGACATTTGCGAAGCTTGCAATGGAAAGCGACTTCGTCCTGAAGCCTTGGCCGTAAAGGTGTCAGGGTACAGCATTGGAGACATGGTGGAAATGCAGGTTGCATTTTTGGTAAACGTCATTAAAAACGTGAAGGCAAAGGAAAGTCAGTGGGAAAAGGTGGTACGGCCGGTTGCGGAAGAACTTGTAAAAAGGCTTTCTTTCCTCGTGGACGTAGGTGTCGGTTACTTGACGCTAAATCGGAGGGCCGATACATTAAGTGGAGGAGAAAGCCAGCGCATTCATCTGGCTACCCAGATAGGTTCAAAGCTCAGTGGCGTGCTTTACGTATTAGATGAGCCCACCATAGGGCTTCACCCACGGGACACTAACCGATTGCTAAAGACTCTCGAGTCAATAAAGGAGCTAGGAAATAGCATAATAGTGGTAGAACACGATAGGGAAGTGATGATGGCTGCCGACCACATCATAGAGCTTGGACCTGCTGCAGGAGAACATGGGGGAGAGATAGTCTTTGAGGGTTCGATAAAAGATATTCAGAACTCGAACTGCCTCTCTGCTCGCTATCTTCGAGGACAAAGCTCAGGGATCGTGCTCCCTCCTTACAATAACAGAAGAAAACCCAAGGGCTTCATAAAAGTTCACGGGGCTCAGGAAAACAATTTAAAGTCAATTGACGTCGAGGTTCCGCTAGGAGGGCTAGTTTGCATTAGCGGAGTTTCCGGTTCTGGAAAGAGCACGTTGCTCTATGAAGTCATTTTCAAGGGCATTAAAAAGCTTATAGACAGCGATTTTAGGGCAAGAGTAGGTAAACATCGATCCATTGAAGGATATTCTCAAATTCAAAATGTAGTACTGATAGACCAAAGCCCCATAGGACGCACTCCCAGATCGAACCCGGCTACATATACTGGTGTATTCACCCACATCAGGGAGCTTTTTTCCATGTTGCCAGAAGCAAAATTACGAGGATACAACAGGGGCCGTTTCAGCTTCAACGTAAAAGGTGGCCGGTGTGAGGCCTGTAAAGGAGAAGGATTAGTGAAAGTTCCGATGCTTTTCATGCCCGACGCTTACGTAACTTGCGAAGTTTGCAAGGGAAAGCGTTATAACAGAGAAACTTTGGAGGTAAAGTTCAAGGGCAAAAACATAACGGACGTGCTCAATATGACCGTAGACGAAGCTTGCAAGTTTTTTAAGGACATACCGAAGATTGCAAGGAAACTTTCGGTGATAAGGGAAGCCGGATTAGGTTACATTCGCCTTGGTCAACCTGCACCTACCTTAAGTGGAGGAGAGGCACAGAGGGTTAAACTTGCCACGGAGCTTTCTAAGCAATTTAGAGGGCATACGTTATACCTTTTAGACGAGCCAACTACAGGTTTACACTACACTGACGTTAAAAAGTTACTTGTGCTACTGCACAAGCTTGTCGATCAGGGTAATACAGTTGTTGTGATAGAACACAATTTAGATTTTTTAGTCTCTTGCGATTACATCATTGATCTTGGCCCAGAAGGCGGAGACGAAGGAGGCTATGTCGTAGCGACAGGAACTCCGGAGAAGTTGGCAGAAAACGGGAACAGTTTCACTGGCAAGTACATCTCCGCATTTTTGCAGGACATTAGAGGAGGAAAGTATTTAGTATCATGAAAGACGAAAAGACAAACGATATTTGTTACGGTCGCAACCCGGTCTTGACTCTTTTAGATGTGGCTCCCGATCGTTGTCATAAAATATTAATATCAGAATCAATAAACAAAAGTCTGGCGGATGAAATCTACGATAAGGCACGAAGGTTATCCGTGCCCGTTTCAAGGGTAAAACAACAAGCCCTGGACAGAATAACGGATGGAGCATCGCACCAAGGCGTGTTGGCTTACACCGTAAAGGGAAAATTGGGGGATTTGAGTCAATTATTGGATAAGATCTTTCAAGCCAAAGACAACGCACTGGTGATCATCGCAGATAAAATCAAGGACCCTCATAACCTTGGCGCTATAATAAGAAGTGCCGAAGTTTTCGGAGCACTTGGAGTCATTTTTCCTAAGCGCAATAGCGCCTACCCAAATAGCACGGTACACAAGACAAGTGCTGGTGCCAGCTTAAGAATTATGACAATTGCGGTAAGTAACTTAGCGAAGTCGATAAAGGAGCTGCAGGAAAAGGGGGTTTGGGTCGTTGGGTTAGATCACAGGGCCCATAGATTTATATGGGATGAGCCTTCCCTTGGCGGGAAATTAGCTCTTGTGGTTGGATCTGAAGAAGCAGGTATCTCTCCCATCGTAGCTAAAACCTGCGACGATATAAGATCAATTCCCATGCTTGGGAAGACGGGGTCTTTAAATGCTTCTGTCGCAGCGAGCATAGGAATGTACGAATGGCTGAGATGCTGCAATAAAGGAAAGTCTCAAAAATCGCGATAGCTATGTCTAAAATTATCTTTTGCAAAATTTTGTTGCAAGTTCCGGAGTCAGAAATCTTCTACCTAAGCGCCATCGTCGATAGCTACGATAACTTAGGTTATGTCAGAAAAGAGGAGGCTCCAAGCGGACATACGTGGCTTTTCTTTTCTAACGACATGAAAGATGAAGTTTATGAGTTGCTTTTGCTGCTTCAAGACGAAATTGAAGGTCTCAAAATAAAAGGGGAACCTATCGCGGTGGAGGTGTAATTTTTTGTCATTAAACATCCTTTCTGAAATATTGACAAACATTGGGAAAAAGCACGATCTTTCCTGCGATCTCTACATGCAGCGCTCAACGGGTCACTTCATAACAATTGAGGGTGGTAGAGTAGAGGAATTAGCTCATGGCATAATAGAAGGTTGCGGGTTCCGCATACTTCGTGGGAACGAAACGCACTTTATGCATACCCATAGGACGACAGCCAACAGGGCAATAAGATTGATTTGCAATACAATCGAACCATTAGGCATAAAAGTAAAACTTCCTTCTGCCATCTCAGAAGAACCTTTAATAACAACAGGCGGTGGGGAAATCTCTCAGATTGATAGCGAACCTTTAAGAAATTTAGAAAAAGTTATATTGAATGAAAGTAAATACATCAAAAAAGTAACATTAAAACTGAGCACCTCGCAAAAGGAAATAGCCATAGTGGCAAGCAATGGCAACCTTGTACAAGAGGTAAGATATTTGACTCGCTTTGCCGCTCAGGTCATTGTAGAAAGTGGTGGCAAGCTTTTCTCTGGCTATAACGCCAGCGGATACAGCGTGCCATTAGACCGTTTTCTAAAATTAGCGAACATCGGATCAACAGCATTAAGTGCCGCTAAAAAGGCCCTCCTCGGACTGGAGTGCGTGCCTTGCCCGGCAGGCAAGATGCCAGTCGTATTATCTGGGGAGGCAGGAGGAACCATGATACATGAGGCTTGTGGACATGCCTTGGAAGGTGATATAGTATACAAAGATTACTCCCTATTTAAGGATAAAATTGGCGAGGAGGTTGCAAGCTCGGCAATAAATTTGATAGATGACGCAACTATTAAAGATGCCTTCGGATCATATAAATACGATGACGAAGGTACTCCTTCGCAAAGGACCACGCTGATAGAAAATGGGATATTGAAGGCCTATCTATCAGATGTTTTCTGTAATAAAATGTGGGGGCTTCCCCTCACGGGGAACGGAAGGAGAGAGTCGTACATGCGCCCTCCAACAGCACGAATGTCAAATACCTTCCTGCTCCCAGGCAGCGAAGAGCCGGAAAAAATCATCTCGCGCGTCCAATACGGTCTTTTCGCCAAAAAGATGGGTGGCGGAGAGACTAATCCAACTTCTGGCGACTTTGTATTCCACGTAGATGAGGGCTATTTGATCGAGGACGGAGAGGTAACAGTTCCGGTTAAGGGCGCGATTCTGGTGGGAAATAGCGCGCAAGTCCTAAAAAATACTTTAGCTGTAGGTAACGATCTTGGATTTGACGTGGGCCTTTGCGGTAAAAATGGACAGTATGTTCCCGTTACAGATGGTCAACCAACTATCCTCATCAAAGAGTTAGTTGTGGGAGGAAGCGACATATAGATGTCAAAACATTATTCACGAAAAACAAAAGGCAGGTCAAAAGACAAAAAGGGAATAACAAAAAAACTCGGTACAATTTTTGACAACGCCCAGAAAGCTGTCGACGATTTTTTTGAAGAAGAAAGACACCGCAAAAGAATAAAAAAAGCATCGAAGATGCTCGACTTCCTTCTTCTATTGGCGCTTTTTGCCATTATCTACTGCATGGCAAGTATCTTTACTCCCTGGACTGGCGCTGTTGGCGAAGCAATTAATGAATTTATGACAGGCAAGTGGGGCCTGGCTTCTTTGATACCGCTATCTTTTTTGGGATATCTTAGCGTCGCTCTCTTAGTTAAACGCGAAATTCCTGCTTTCTTAGAACAACTAGCTGGAATGATCTTGTTTTTTTTGGCTGCTGAATTGCTGCTAGGACTAATATTTATTAACAACCCGAAGTCCGCAAACATACATTTATGCGGAACGTGGGGGCTTTTTATTGCGACCATATCTCTAAAAAGCGTCGGTCCTTTAGGTGTCTCCTTATTTGGATTAACGCTTGGCTTTTTCGTCTACTTTCTTTATGGCACCGGCAATTTCAGGGAATTTGTCGCTGCTTTTCGTAAATTGCTTTCAAATGTACATGGCAAAATAAAGGATCTTTTCCGACCATTGTCCATGCAAAAAAAAGCACCAAGCGAACCTGAATACAGAGAGAGGGAAATTAAATTATCCGATCTTTCCAAATTGCCTGAAAGTGAATTTTATAATACAGATGCAAAGAAGGGCCTTACACTTGAAAGCGCATTTGACAAAAGACCTTATCGCGGAGAAAAAGAGGCGTACGCGCTATTTGAAGCAGATGATTCTGAAGATGGCTTCGTACTTCCCCTCGACTTCGAGCCTGGTAAGTTTCCTCCGCCTTTAGAGATACTAGGCGTACGAACCGATCACGACACGACGGCAGATATCAAGCCCACATTGGAAAAATACGGGGCAAAGATCATAGAAACCTTAGCCGAATTTGATATAGAATCGGAACTAGCGGACATTGTGCTGGGTCCTACGGTAATCCAGTTCCGGATACAAATTGCACCTGGCATCAAAGTTAGTAGGATTGCAGCCCTGTCAAACGATTTGGCTTTAGCCTTGGCTGTTCCAAGCCTTAGAGTAGAGGCACCGATACTTGGACAACCTTACGTTGGCATCGAAATCCCCAACCCCAAACGAAGGCCAGTGCTCTTAAGAGATGTTATTGCGTCATCCGATTTCATGCAATCTAAATACGAACTGCCCCTACCTCTGGGACTGAAAGTCGATGGGACCCCTATGGTGGTAGGGCTTGAAAATCTTCCCCATCTGCTCGTTGCCGGGACCACCGGATCAGGCAAGAGCGTATTTGTATCGTCCTGTTTAATTGGGCTCTGCTTTGTGAGACGCCCTGATGAAGTCAAATTTCTTCTCGTTGATCCCAAAAGAGTAGAGATGACTCTTTTCGAGAAACTTCCTCACATCCTGACTCCTCCTATAGTAGAGACCAAAGAAGCCGTCGCAGCGCTAGCTTGGGCCACAAGCGAAATGGAACGAAGATATGAAGTATTTGCAAAAACGAGAGTTAGAAATATAAAATCTTACAATGAAAAGGTATTGCCGAAAGACAGACTATATAATCTTGTAATAATTGTTGATGAATTAGCTGATTTAATGATGACTTCCCCAAGGGAGGTTGAGGACTATATATGCAGGTTGGCTCAGATGGCAAGAGCCACTGGCATTCATCTTATTTTGGCAACGCAGAGGCCTTCTGTAAACGTTGTTACAGGATTAATAAAGGCAAATTTCCCTGCACGAGTGGCCTTTACTTTGCCGTCACAAGCGGACTCAAGGACCATACTTGATGTTGGTGGAGCAGAGAAATTACTAGGAAGGGGAGATATGCTCTTCTTATCGCCTAAATTCGCAAAGCCGGTTAGAATACAAGCACCGTGGGTGGAAGAGGAAGCTGTAATCAGGTTTATAAAATACACTATAAATATTTTTGGCGAACCGGAATATATAAACATTTCAGAGGGAGAGCAAGCAAGTTATGAAGCGATATATCTGGACGATCCATTGCTCGAGGAGGCCGTGGAGGTAGTATTAGCCACAGGAATCGCTTCAGCAAGTAGGCTACAACGCCAACTCAGGGTAGGATTTACCCGCGCTGCTCGGCTAATAGATACTATGGAACAGCTTGGCATCGTTGGCCCTCAGGAAGGATCCAAACCCAGAGACATATTGCTCGACGAAGATAGGGCAAGAGAAGTTTTGTCTCAGGCATTAAGTGGTGATCGCAATGGAATTAATCGAGGTTGAAACTTTTGCAATTCAACGTACGCCTCCTTTCCTCGACGACAAAGTGCTGATTGTCGCAGGAGGCAAACCTCCAAACGACTTATGGTTTAAAAAGATATCAAAAGATTTTGACATTTGGGCAGTTGATGGGGGAGTCCGATATTGCAGAAAGCTTGACATCACACCTAAGGTACTTATAGGCGATGGAGACAGTTCTTCTTCCGGAGACTGGATTTGGGCCAAAAAAGGGGGCACAAAAGCCTACAAGTACCCAAAAGATAAAGATTATACCGATTTACAGCTTACACTAATGCAAATCGGCGAAAGCTATAAATCGGCCTCTGTGTTTGTAACTGCAGGGCTGGGGGGACGATTAGACCATACAATGAGCAATGTCTTTAGTCTGCTCTGGGCCGAAAAGTGGGGAGTAAATGCCGTTGGTTTTATCGATGACGAGGAATCGCTGTTGCTTCTTAGGTGCGGTGAGGAGTTAAAGATTTTTTTTAAGGAAAGACCTTTGGCGATTTCTTTGTTATCTTTATCGCCGCAATCCCAAGGCGTATATTTAAGGGGGGTAAAATGGGAGCTAGAGGACGCTACCTTGAAGTTGGAAGAACCCTTCGCCATAAGCAACGAATTAAAACATGAAGAAAAAATCGTTCACTTAAGGATAGAGTCGGGATGCGTGGGAATTTACATATGCCATCCTCGTGGTGGAGTGAAATAAAAAGCGGGCTTTTAGATCGCCCGCTTTACCAAGCCAGAACGCAAACAACGCGTGCATGCCTTCATGCGCTTCTTAACACCGCCTCCCAAATCCACGTTAACTACTTGCAAGTTAACCAACCAGCGATGGCGAGTGCGACGGTTGGAGTGACTGACCCTATTTCCAGTTATTGGACCACGCCCACAGAAATCGCATTTTCGAGCCATAAATCAAAACCTCCCTTGTTTGCTATAAAATAACAGCTATGGTATTTTAACATGCCTGACCAAAAAAAATCAAATAGTATACTAGTCTGGAGGAATGATGATGTCATTTTCAAAGGATATTGAGGAATTGGAAAAAATTATCCAACGCTTAGAAAAAGAAGCTTTGCCCTTGGAAGAAGCAATGGAAATATTTGAACGTGGAATTACTTTGGTACGGAGTTGTCAAGCCTATTTGACAGAAGCACAGCAAAAGGTGTTGCTCGTCAGCGAGGAAGGCAACGAGTCAACTTGGGAGCAGCAGAAGGAGAATGAAAATTGAGCAGCGGAAGCGATCTGAAAACCCTATTTGAACGGAAAAAAGAGCTAATAGATGAATACTTAAGAGAAACGCTGTGCAAAAAGAAAATACCGGATATATTGGCTCAAAGCATTGCCTACTCCTTGCTGGATGGAGGAAAAAGGGTCAGGCCTGCATTATGTGTGATTACAGCCGAAAGTCTAGGGGTCGAGCCCAGCAGGGTGCTGCCTTTGGCTGCAGCCTTTGAAATGGTGCATACTGCATCCTTAATACACGATGATTTACCTTGCATGGATAATGACGACTACAGGCGGGGAAAGTTAACAAATCATAAAGTGTACGGCGAATCTATGGCGGTACTTGCTGGCGACTCTTTGCTGGCCTTTGCCTTCGAGATTTCGTTATATGAACTGCCCAAACAAGGTTTTTCGCAAAGCCATATCCTTCGGGCGCTGGGCATATTATCAAATGCAATTGGACCATCTGGCATCTGCGGTGGTCAAGCTTTGGATATTACGCAAGAACATGGAGAAGATAATGAAGAATTCCTGTGGAAAATGAGCGAACTAAAAACGGCAACATTGCTACGGGCTTCCTTGACAGCTCCTGCAGCGCTGGTCGGCGTAGACGGACAAACAATGTCATGTTTACATAATTATGGGACACATATGGGAATATCCTTTCAAATCGTAGATGATATACTTGACGTGACGGGAACAATCTCAGAACTTGGCAAGACGCCCGGAAAGGATGAAGCATCCGGAAAGGTAACTTTTGTCTCCTTTTACGGGTTGCAAAAAGCAAAAGAACTGGCCTTAAATGAAACAAAAAAAGCTGTGGAGGCAATAACCCCTTTGGGCGAGAAGTTTAAGGTGTTTGTAGAGATCGTAGAGCATTTTACAAGGAGGTCTAGGTGAGGATTGACCTATATGTATTTAAATAAAATTACGGATTATAAAGACCTTCAAAGATTAAGATACACAGAGAAGCTTCGACTCTGTAATGAGATCAGGCATATGATAATAGAAGTTGTAACAAAAAATGGAGGACACTTAGCATCATCTTTAGGAGCAGTAGAGTTGATCATTGCGCTGCTGTCTGTCTTTGACCCAATGAAGGACAAGATAATATTTGATGTTGGCCACCAAAGTTACGCTTACAAGATACTTACGGGGCGCAAAAGCAACTTTCACACGCTCAGGCAATGGGGCGGTATAAGCGGTTTCCCAAAGAGGGAAGAGAGTCCATGCGATCATTTCAATACAGGGCATGCTGGTACCTCCATTTCTGCTGCAATAGGTTACGCAAAGGCTCGTGATCTGCTAAGCCAAAAACACGACGTAATAGCTGTCGTAGGAGATGCTTCAATCTCAAACGGTACATCCCTTGAGGCCTTAAATCAAATTGGCGAGCTTAAGACAAAATTAATAATCATTTTAAATGACAATAAAATGTCCATCAACGTTCCGATTGGAGGAGTTGCTAAACACTTAAGTCACATAAGCACTAATCCTTCCTACAAACGAGCAAAGGAAGCGATAAAACTAGCTTGCAAAAGCTTGCCTCTGGGTGGCGCTTTAATTGAAGATGCCCTAAAGAGATTGAAATATCAGGTAAAGACCATGTTTCAGCCGATTAACATGTTCGAAGCCCTGGGAATTAATTATTGGGGCCCTTTTAATGGCCACAACCTTGAAGAACTTGAAGAAGTCTTTAAATTGGCAAAGGTATTTGATGAATCCGTTTTAATACACGTGATAACCGAAAAAGGTAAAGGTTATGAACCCGCCGAAAAAGACCCGACTAAATACCATGGAGTATCACCGAAGACAACAACTTCTTTAGATTCTCCCGAGGATTCTATTTCATGGAGCAAAGCTACTGCCAAGTGTGCGGAAAAATTGGCCGAGAAAAACAATAAGATCCTTTGCCTCACCGCAGCAATGGAAGAGGGATGCAGTTTATCCGATTTCAAGAAAAGGTTTCCAAACAGATTTTTCGATGTCGGCATCGCAGAAGAACACTTGCTAACCTATGCCGCCGGATTAGCGGCGGGGGGGATGCAACCCATAGTGTTCATTTATTCTACTTTCTTACAACGAGCTATGGATCAACTTTGTCACGATATAGCCATGCAGGGGTTTCCGGTCATCATAGCCCTCGACAGATCCGGATTA
Organism: Synergistaceae bacterium; assembly: GCA_012518015.1. GTDB lineage: Bacteria > Synergistota > Synergistia > Synergistales > Acetomicrobiaceae > Acetomicrobium. The sequence goes on along the minus strand of JAAYTM010000107.1, from coordinate 50,321 downwards.
GTAGGTGAGGATGGCGAAACCCATCAAGGATTACTTGACGTCCCGTGGTGTAAATCCATTCCAGGACTCATTATCGCCTCACCCAGAGATGTGGTGGACTTAGAGTACATGTTCACATGCCTTATTGAGAACTGCGATAGCCCAGGTATAATAAGATACCCCAAGGGTGAAGCGCCGAGATCCCTGGCAAGAAAAAAAGAAGGCCTTCCATCGCAATGGCTCAAGGCCGAGGTTTTGCGCGAAGGAGAAGAAGTTCTTTTAATAGGATATGGAAGTACCATTCCGATGTTATTAGAATCTAGCGAAGAGATTAGAAAAACCTTAGGATTTGAATCAACTGTGGTTGATCTAAGGTTCATAAAACCGCTGGATTTGAAGACATTAAAGGAATTATTTGCTGCACATTCTTTAGCTGTAATGGCAGAAGAAGAGTACGCAATCGGCGGAGCAGGCGAGCAATTGTCCTGCCTTGCTTTCAAAGAAAATAAAGACTTGCAGTGGATTCATTTGGCCGTGCCTGACACCTACGTTCCACATGGAACGAGAGACGAGCAGCTGCAACATGTCGGGCTTAGCAGCAATGAGGTGGTGAAAAGAGTAAGTGAGCATCTCAAAACAGCGTCTCGATAAACTGTTGATCGAACGAGGTTTTGTGAATAGCAGGAACAAAGCAATAGCCCTGATATTAGCCGGAAAAGTAAAGGTTGATGGGAAAGTTGTCGCTAAAGCAGGCACGCAGGTCAATGTAGCTTCACAATTGGAGATAATCCAACAGGATAAATGGGTAAGCAGAGGTGCTTACAAACTCCTCAAGGCATTAGATTGTTTCGATGTAGATCCAAAAGATGCGATATGCTTCGACGTTGGGGCATCCACTGGTGGTTTTACGCAAGTACTACTTGAGAGAGGCGCCAAAAAAGTTTATGCCATTGACGTGGGTTATGGGCAGTTAGCGTGGACATTGAGACAAGACAAACGTGTTATAGTACGCGAAAAAACAAACGCAAGATATCTGAGCAAAGAGGATTTCGATGAGGAAGCCGATTTAATCGTTGTTGATGTTTCCTTCATCTCATTAAAACTAATAATACCGGTATTGGCAAAATTACTGTCCGCCAGAGGAGATATCCTGGCCCTTATAAAGCCTCAATTCGAAATAGGAAGGAAATATGTTGGAAGAGGAGGCGTCGTAGCTGACCCCTTGTTGCACGAGAAGGTATTAAAGGATGTTGTATGCTACGTTACGAATATTCCACCGTTAAATGTGGTTGGATTAACTCACTCGCCCATTAAAGGTCCCAAGGGCAATATCGAATTTCTCTTGCATGCAACAGCTAAGCCCAAGGATCCTCTTCCCTTAAATTTCATGGAAGTTGTCAATGCTGCCCACTTCGAGCTCACTTAGGAGGGAAGCCAGTGAATCAAATCCTTTTGATAGTAAACACTAGAAAACCGGCAGCTTTAAAATTAGCTTACAAGCTAATAGGATGGAGCCAGAAAAAAGGTGTCAACTTCGTGGCACCTTCTCACGAGTCAGCCCTGCTTGGACTACCTGAATATGATTGGAGCTCGCCGTCTGACTCGGTCAAATTCGGGGTAGTTCTTGGAGGAGATGGGACGTTCTTAAGGGCTGCCCGCATGGTGATGGACTACAATATTCCTTTGTATGGCATCAACGCAGGTCGCCTTGGTTTTTTGGTGACCGGTGATCCCGAAAAGGCTGAGGAAGAAGTTGAAAGAATTTTATCTGGCGAATATAGAATCCAGAAACGCAGGGTGCTGAAGGGAAGCGTTACGCGTAAAGGCAATCTTGTTCATGTGTTGTACGCATTAAATGATCTGGTTGTTACTAAAGGCCCGTTGGCTCGACTGATAGAGGTGGAATCACGGGTAAATGACTACTTTTTGAGTTTGCTGCCAGCAGATGGCATTATAATATCAACACCTACTGGCTCGACAGCATACGCGCTGTCGGCAGGAGGACCAATTTTACCGCCTCACGTAGATGCAATGGTTATGGTTCCTATATGTCCACACACTTTATACGCGAGGACTTTGGTCCTAGGACCCGATGATATGATTTCCCTGATACCCAAAAGCGATCAAAAAGAGATATATCTCACTCAAGATGGCCAATTGGGCTACGAACTTATGGTCAAAGACAGGATCGATATATCGCTTGCTGAGGACAAAAACGTTTTAACCATAGAACTGCCCGAAGATAACTACTTCGACCTTCTGAGAGAAAAGCTGCAGTGGGGTAACATGCGCATTCGCCAAACCGAGGAGGAATAGTAAGTGCTAGAGGAACTTCACGTGAAAAATATAGGGGGTATAACCACTGCCTCCCTAAAACTTCAAGGCAACTTCACTGCCGTCACAGGTGAAAGCGGTGCAGGTAAGAGTAGCCTGGTTCGGGCATTGGAGTTACTAGCAGGCAAAAGAGCCCAAGTTAGCTACTTGCGTGTAGGCGAAGCGTTAGGCGAGGTGGAAGGAGCTTTTTTAGCGGATCACATTCCTTCTCTTCCCGAAGAACTTCAGCCACAAGAGGGAGTATGGGTCGTAAAACGCGTCGTTACATCAGAAGGTAGGAGCAAATCCTACATCCAAGGACATGTCGTCCCCTTAAATGTATTATCGAGCGCAATGACACATTTCATGCACGTACAAAGTCAGTTCTCCCAACTAGACTTACTTGATGAAAACAATCAACTGGACTTACTTGATAGTTATGGTGGCGTAAAGTTATTGCAAAAAAAGATGGCCTTGGCAGATATTTTTCACAAAGCCGTAGAAATGGAAAGAAAGATCCAGGACCTTTATCGAAAAAGAAAGAGGGTTGAAGAGCGTTACAATGGAGCAGTGGAGCTAATCCAGTTGCTAAAAGAATTGAATCCTTCTCTTTCCAGCGAATACGAGTGGGAAAATGAATTAAGGATTGTAAAAGAAGCAATAAGCAGAAGAGAAGAACTTGAAAGTATATTGATTGTCCTTGAGGGAGGAATGGCATCAAGCGGACTTGAAGGAGAACTGGAGAACATATCTTTGCAACTTAAGTCGGTATTAGATTCATCAAATGAAGACATTGAACGAACGAGTCAAAGCGTTTTAATGGCTTTGCAGCAGTTAATACGTCAGATTAGAGAACTTATTTCAAGTAAGACATCGCTTGAAGAGTTAAAAAGAAGACATGAAGAACTCGAATCCAAGCTTGGCGGCTTAAGGAAGTGCAAACGCATAGCCCGTGTTTCCACTATGGAAGAGCTCGTCGAATACTATACCGCCGCAGAAAGGGAAATATCTTGGTTGTCAGAAAGCCTTGCAGAGATCGAGACCCTGAAAGAAAAATTAAACAAATTAAAAAAGGACGTGAGTCAACATGCTCTTGACTTACGATCTTTAAGAACTGAAATAGCCAAACAATTGGAGGAAACAGTCAATTCACACTTAAGGGACCTGGGCATGGAAAGTACAAGGCTCACTGTATATATCGAGGAAATGAAAAAGGTTCGCGCAAATGGAGCAGAAACCGTTAGTTTCATGATAGAGACAGATAATAATCTTCCTGCACCTATATCTAAAGTGGCTTCGGGCGGCGAGCTAAGTCGCATATTATTAGCGCTGCAGATGGCGCTTCCCGAAGAAGTCCTGCCAAAACTTCTGGTAGTAGACGAAGTAGAAGCAGGACTGGGCGGTAAAGCCGCCTTGCTCACCGGACTTAAACTCAAAGAGCTTTCAACCAAATGCCAAATCATCCTCATTACACATGAAGCCACTATAGCCTCCCTTGCGGATCAACATTTTCGCGTCACGAAGGAGGGCGAGGAATCGTACGTCAAGGAGCTAAACGACGAAGAAAGAGTACAGGAAATTGCACGCATGTTATCTGGAACGAGCGAGATAAGAGAGGCCATTGCCCATGCCATGCAGTTGTTAAATTTGCGCAAAAAAGATGATGAATAAGACTTTTGTTATTGACTTCAAGGGCCTTCTTGTTTAAAATGCATGAGTCCCAATCGAATATATCGAATATAAAGTGGCAATAACCGCTTGAGACGGGCTTTTTAAGGCAATTGCCGCCCGAAATGCTCAGCGAGAGGAGGCAAAAAACATTGACTTACGCTATTATAGAAACAGGAGGAAAGCAATACCGCGTCTCACCAGGGGACATATTGAAGATCGAAAAGATTGAGGGAAAACCAGGCGATGTAGTTGAACTTGACGGTGTGCTAATGATATCCGACGATCAAGGGGTAAAGGTTGGTAATCCCACAATCCCAGGAGCTCGCGTCGAAGCGTCCATCAAGGCACACGGCAAAGGTAAGAAGGTTACAGTATTTAAGTTCAAGAACAAAAGGAACTATCAAAGATTCAAGAGCCACCGTCAACCCTACTCAGAGATCGAAATCTTATCCGTGAAATATTAATGATTGAAATTAGCGTATTGATGGGCAAAAAGGGACCCCTATCCATTGAAGTCAAGGGTCACAGCGGATATGCACCTGAAGGCGAGGACATCGTTTGCGCAGCGGTATCGACGTTGATGTATGCTTTACTCTTAGGATTAAAGGAAGTAATAGGTATATGCGATATAACTTCTGAGATAAACGATGAGATTCCCAAGTTTTCGATCCTTTGGAAGGAAAAAAACATGAGCGACGATAGGGCAAGGGCAGTCATAAATACCATACTTAAAAGCTTAAAGTACATCGCCGGGGCATACCCAAAGTATGTACACATTGTGGAGGTGAATAAAAGTTGAAATTCAATATACAGCTATTTGCTCACAAAAAAGGGCAAGGTAGCAGCCAAAACGGCCGCGATAGCGTCGGCAAGAGGCTCGGAGTAAAAAGGTTTGGCGGGCAAATCGTCAGCCCGGGGAGCATAATTATTCGCCAACGTGGTACTAAAGTACATCCAGGCCAAAATGTTGGGATGGGAAAGGACCATACACTTTTCGCACTCACAACGGGGCTAGTGAAGTTTGAGAATAAGAAAAATAGAAAGTACGTCAGTGTTATTCCTGTTGACTAACAATAGAGTAGTGGAGTGGCGAATGCTGGAATAGGGGCCTATTATATGTGGGGGTCCCTATTCTATTGCAGGTATACAGGTGATGCGAATTGAAGTTCATTGATAGAGCTGAAATAAATGTTCATGCAGGTCGTGGTGGCAACGGATGCATGAGCTTTAGGAGAGAAAAATATATCCCAAAAGGTGGCCCAGATGGCGGAAACGGAGGAAGAGGGGGAAACGTTTACATTAAAGCAACGGACAGGTTACAAACCCTAGAGGATTTTACTTATAAGACGCAGTTTAAGGCGCAATCAGGGGAAGAGGGGCGAAGAGCAAACCAATCCGGCAAGGATGGCGAAGATTTAATAATTGAGGTTCCTTGCGGAACGATAGTTTGGGATGCCGAAACCGGTGAGCCCTTGGGCGACTTGGTAGAACCAGGAGACACATTGCTCGTTGCCCTTGGAGGTAGGGGGGGCAGGGGCAATGCGACCTTTGCCACATCAACGAACCAAGCCCCTCGGTTTTCGGAAAAAGGAGAAACTGGGCAATCCAGGCACTTAATCTTAGAGCTTAAAATACTAGCCGACGTCGGGATTGTAGGTCTTCCTAATGTGGGAAAGTCAAGTCTATTGGCTTGTCTATCCAGCGCTAGGCCAAAGATAGGTAGTTACCCATTTACAACCCTAAACCCTAACCTGGGCGTCTTGCAATTGGGAGAAAAACGCATAACCTTGGCCGATATTCCTGGCCTAATAGACGGTGCCTCTGAAAATAAAGGCCTAGGTTTATTGTTTTTGAGACACATAGAACGAACAAAATTAATTCTGTACGTCATAGATTTATCTAGTAATTCAATTGAGGATTTAAACAAACAGTGGAACGTTTTGCAGAAAGAAATAATTAACTACAACCCGGAGATATTAAAAAAACCATCCATGTTGATTGCTAATAAAACCGACTTAGTTAATGATTCTTCTTTTCTTGAGCAAGTAACTCAATGGGCGAAGAAAATCGAGCAAGAAGTCTGTTTTACTAGCGCCATCACAAGACAAGGAATTGACAAACTTTCTTCTTTACTTTTGCAAAACCTTTCGAATTTAGACTCGGTAGGCAGGCAAAGGCTTTATCCTCTTAAACACGCAGTGAGAGGACGTATTTTACGACCTTCAGAAATTGAAATCGAACCTCTCGGCGAGGGTAAATTTAGGGTAGTTAATCAATACCTTGAGGAGATGGCTAGTAGATACGACTTTAGCCAAGATGAAGCGATTATACGTTTTAGCAAAATCATAGCTCGATTAGGAGTTGAAGAATCACTGGCCAAGATGGGTGCTAAAGACGGCGACACGGTTTATATAGGGGAATTGGAGTTCGAGTATAAACCAGACATCGAATAAAAAAGAGGGGGTGCCGCCTTGCCTCAAATACGCTCAAATTTTATGAGTAGGACAAAAGTAGGAATCATGGGGGGGACCTTTGATCCCATTCACTTCGGCCATTTGGTGGTTGCAGAGGAGGCATACACCTCCTTAAACCTCTCAGAGGTGATCTTCGTACCTACTGGAAATCCTCCCCATAAAAAATTTAAGATGGTAACTCCGGCAGAGGATCGCTATATTATGACCTGTATGGCCATAGTTGATAATCCTCATTTTAAAATTTCTAAAATCGAAATAGAACGTGAAGGCACATCACACACCATCGATACGTTGCGAGAAATGAGACATTGGTATTTGCCCAAAGAAGTAGAGTTCTTTTTCATAACCGGGATAGATGCAGTGTTGCAAATGACCTCATGGAAAGAACCCTCTGAAATAGCAAAAATAGCTCACATTGTGGCCGCCTCTAGGCCGGGTTATAACATCTCGCAACTAGAGTCTTTACCCGAGGATATCAGAGAAGCTGTCATACCGCTTGAAATTCCTTTGTTAGCCATCTCGAGCACAGAAATAAGACGACGCATCGCTGCTGGCCAGAGCATCAGATACTTTTTGCCTTGGACCGTCGAACACTATATTTACAAGAAAAACCTTTATTCTCTAGAGGGAAGGTGACCCCCTTTGACTAAATCACGAATTGCTCTCTTGGTATTAGCCTTAGTCATTGCAACTATCGGAGGAGCTTACGTACGTCTTCACAGCTACTTCGCGCCCAACCTAGAATCAATCAAAGGAACAGTGCGCCACGATGAACGAACTGGCAAGATAAATATATGTATTATCGGAAAGGATGATACCGAAAATTCACAACGCCCTGATACAATTCTTTTTACAGTATTGGATATCGACAATAAAAGCGTTCAAGTGTTATCTATTCCAAGAGATACAAGAGTTCAAATTCCGGGTCACGGCTGGAACAAAATAAACCACGCCTATCCCTATGGAGGTATAAATTTGCTCAGCAGGACCCTCATAAATTACCTTGGAATGCCCATTCATTACCATATCGAGCTTGATTACAGTACGTTTCCTAAGATAGTGGACATGCTAGGCGGAGTAGACATTTATGTCGAAAAAAGGCTCCAGTATGCAGACAGGGCCGCCGGACTTTATATCGATATTCCCAAAGGGTTACAACACATGGATGGAGAAACGGCATTGAAGTTCGTCAGATTTCGACATGACGCTTTAGGAGATATAGGAAGGATCAAAAGGCAACAACAGTTTATGAATGCCTTGCTTCAAAAAATATTCGATCAAGCTATAAGCGCTAAAATGCCCCTCTTGCTCAAGGAACTTCTGCAAACCGTTCAAACGGACTTGCCAGTGGAGGAGGCGCTAAAATTAGCGATGTATTTCAAAGACGTATCGTCTGATAACATAAGGTTTTTTACCCTGCCGGGTAAGCCCGCGGTTTTATCGGGAGTTAGCTATTGGCTGGGAGACGTGAACAGGGCTTTGGCAATACTTTCCACACCTCCCAGCGAATCTGAACCCACAGAAACAGTGAATGCTCAAACGAATGGAGTAGTGTCATCAGGGCAATCCAGAGAAACTGCCGAAGCTCCAACAATCGACAGAATGACAATAGCCCAAAGCATAACAAGCAGAGTTACCATTCTTAACGGTGATGGAACTCCCAAATTGGCGACGCAACTAGCTGACTTATTACAACGTTATGGTATAGACATAGCCTACAAAAGCAATGCAAGACATTTCGACTATCATTACACCTCTATCTTGCATCCTCGAAACTTGGACAATGAAGCTAAAATGCTTGGCAAACTCCTGGGGATTCCAAATAATCTAATAAAGCCAAGCGATGGATCATCCTACCTTACGATCATTATAGGACATGATTACAAATCCATTTTTGCTCGATTAGAAAGCCAGATGCAAGGCGTTCAATGACCACCAAGACAATGACAATCGAAATAACCAATCCAATAAGCTATAATATATACAATATATGTGTGAACACACGATCATAATTTAAATTTAAAAAAAGGAGAGGTGATTTGGCATCCGCAAGTACAAAGAAGATTTAATAAAACAGTATGAGTGGATACCCAAGGCTCTAGCTTCAAAAAAGGCAGAAAACATCATATCAATAGACGTAAGCGATGTTTCTGGATTCACCGATGTATTTTTCATAACCAGCAGCAATTCCGATACCCACATGAAGGCGCTTTTGGATATCGTCACCGAAGCCTTAGAGGCTCATCACGTACAATACGTCGTCGAGGGCAAGAATAGTAGTTTGTGGTGTCTGATAGACTGTGGCGACGTAATAATACATATATTTAGCTCTGAGGGCAGACAGTTTTATGATTTGGAGCGCATCTGGGGAGATGCACCTCAAGTACAGTTCGACGAAGAAGGAGAGCTTGTTCTAGCAGTTAATGTTTAAACATAACATATGTTAAGTGTTAAGCAATAATAAAGGCGAAAGATCGCGGCTTCACATGTTGGCCTTTCGCCTTTATCCTTTATTTTGTTTTCATTTTTCATCTTGTTTTCATATGTCCTATAATGTATCTTATGTTACACTAAGGCCCAAACTCCCACATCTTTATCATATATATTAATATATTAATATACGGCAGTACATCATGATGCCACAAATACTATAATAATACGTCGATTGTATTTTTCACAATTCCAAGAAAACTTTCCACGTCCAATGAGGCACCACCGATTAGAGCTCCGTCAACGTCCGCTTGAGACATCAAGCCCTTAGTGTTGTCGGGTTTCACGCTACCGCCATAAAGTATGCGAACATTTTGGGCTGCCGTAGAACCGAATTTATCGCCAATAAACTTCCTTATAAAGAGGCACATCCTTTGAGCATCTTCATCGCTGGCTTTACGGCCCGTTCCAATGGCCCATACTGGCTCGTAAGCTATAATCACATTACCCTCTTGATTTAAAGGCCCTGTAAGGCCTCTAAATGCCTCTTCTAGCTGTTCTTCGACAACAGATTCAGTTATACCCCCGTCTCTTTCTTCAAGCGTCTCCCCCACACATAAAATGGGCTTAAGCCCTATGCTGAGAGCTTTTTTCATCTTCTTGCCTATCATTTCATTTATTTCGCGAAATATGTGACGTCTTTCACTATGTCCAAGGATAACATATTTGCAGCCTACTTCTTTGAGCATCTCTCCCGATACCTCTCCTGTAAAGGCACCGTTATCCTCCCAGTGCATGTTTTGGGCACCTAATGACATGGGAATGCCGGAGATAAAAATGCCCTTTTTAGCACGCTCAAGACTTACAAAGGGTGGAAAAACACCAATTTCAACTATCCTAGCCTTCACGGCTTTTGACAGGGATTCGTTATCATGTATCGTTGAGGCCAAATCTTTAACAAAATTTTCGGCCTCCAATGGGCCCTTATTCATTTTCCAGTTGCCAGCCAACAAAGGAACGCGATTCACCATGTAACCCTCCCTTATTAAACTATTAAACATTAAACCTTTTTAAATTAGTTTTAAATTAGAGTTTAAATTAGAGCGGAGCACTTTTGTCCTGCGCTCCGCTCTACTCTCCTAAGAGTGATAACACAGCTTTAATATGCTAATCTAACAATGGCTCTATGCCCGGGAGCATTTTCCCTTCCATGAACTCCAAACTTGCGCCACCGCCAGTTGACACGTGAGTCATTTGATCAGAAAGACCAAACATATTCACCGCCGCAGCTGTATCACCTCCGCCGACGACGGCATATCCGCCCTTTTTTGCAACATCGGCCACGGCAATTGCCATCTTCTCCGTTCCAGACCTAAAAGGTTCAAGCTCAAAGACGCCCATTGGGCCATTCCAGAATATTGTCTTTGCTTCTTTTATGACCTCGCAAAAGGCTTTTATCGTCTTAGGCCCGATGTCCAACCCCATCATGTCATCGGGAATCGATGTTTCGGTGTCAATCACAATGGTTGATACATCGGCTTTCGCCTCCGGAGCTACCACGCAGTCAAGAGGCAAATGAATTTTAACCCCTTTATCCTGAGAGAGCGAGATCAGTTCGTTAGCGTATTCGATCTTGTCTTCTTCGCATAAGGATTTGCCTATGCCATGACCTTTTGCTTTAAGGAACGTATAGGCCATACCGCCACCGATTAGGATGTGGTCTACTTTGGGCAAAAGATTCTCAATCACACCAATTTTATCAGACACCTTAGCACCACCCAAAATTAGCACGTAAGGATGCGTTGGATTATCTCTCACAACGCTTAAAGATTCTATTTCTTTCTTGATTAGAAAGCCAGCGAAGGATTTTAGATAATCTGCAACACCGCGCGTTGAAGCGTGAGCTCTATGAGCGGCACTGAAGGCATCCATGACGAAGACTTCGAAGGGCTTTGCAAGTTTTTCTGCAAAGGAAGGGTCGTTTTTAGTCTCTTCCTTATAGAATCGAACATTTTCCAGCACCAAGATCTCATCTTGAAGTTGTAACGCGACGGCTTCTTCGACTGCTTCGCCAATGCAATCAGGAACAAAATTCACCTTCCAGCCGGTTAGGCTACTTAAGTACTCTGCCACGGGCTTGAGTGAAAACTCAGGATCCCTTCCCTCCTTTGGACGTCCCAGATGGGAAATGAGCGTAATAAAAGACCCGTTTTCCTTTAAGAACCTCAGGGTTTCAAGGTGTGCCTTGATCCGTGTATCGTCCATAACCATGCCATCTTTGATGGGCACGTTAAAATCAACCCTGACCAGCACCTTTTTTCGTGTTACATCTTTTGCTTCGGGGATCCTTAAGGCCATGAAAAATCACCTCGCTAGATTAACTGGATTACATCGTTTTTGCGATATGATTCGCGAGGTCCACCAACCTGCAGGAGTATCCCCATTCGTTGTCATACCACGCAAAGACCTTAGCCATGGTATCTATGGCCATGGTTTCATTGGGCATAAATATGGCAGAACGCGGATCTCCGATAAAATCTGAAGAGACAAGAGGCCCAGGCTCATAACCAAGTATGCCTTTTAGCTCACCTTCAGCATATTTTTTCATAGTTGCGTTAATTTCCTCTGCTGTGGCGGGTCTCTTTAGCTCAACGACCAAATCCACTATAGATACGTCAGGAGTCGGCACCCGCAAAGCTATGCCATTAAGCAAGCCCTTTAACTCTGGGATTACTTTACCAATTGCTTTAGCCGCACCGGTAGACGTTGGAATTATCGAAAGGGCTGCCGCCCTCCCGCGTGCAGGATCCTTCCTGTGGGAGCGATCCAAAGTGACCTGATCGTTGGTATAAGCGTGCGCCGTGGTCATAAGGCCACGTACAATCCCAAACTCTTTGTGCAGCACTTTAACTACAGGGGCTAGGCAGTTGGTAGTGCATGAAGCAGCAGAAATTATAACGTGCTCTGATGGGTTGTACGTCTCCTCGTTCACGCCCATCACTATGTTGACATCTTCGTTAGAAGCAGGAGCCGTTATTATCACCTTTTCGGCTCCAGCGTTTATGTGGGCCTTTGCCTCCTTGCCATCGGTAAAACGACCTGTAGACTCGATGACTATATCAACCCCCCAATCCTTCCAAGGAAGCTTGGAGGGGTCCGTCTCCGTGGATACTTTTATTTTGTGGCCATCGACTATCATCATGTTGTCCCCTTCAACTTCAACCTTGCCGGGATAACGACGATGTACGGAATCATATTCAAACAGATAGGCTAATATATCAATTGGCGATCTGCTGTTGATGGCAACCACGTCACACAACTTCTGAGTGTCATATTGAAACATCGCTCGCAAGAACAAACGACCAATCCTTCCAAAACCGTTTATGGCAACTTTTTTAGTCATACCACACTACACCTCCCGCAATGATTAAGAAAGTTACTAAGGCTCAATTGACTCTGACTCACTTACTATTTTAGCAATGATTTTTGCTCGTCACAAATCCCATTTTTTATCTTACGATTTGGCTTGTAAAATATTTGTTCCGCCATCAAAGAGGCTATTGATCATGTTTTCCAATTTATTCCATCGATACTCAACAGTGCTTTTGCTCACAGGCTTAGGCAGCAGCTGACCTATCTCGCGAAGCGTAGCGCTGGGATAGTTAAGCCGTGTAAATACGAGATCCTTAAAGTGAACCGGCAGGTCATCAATTAGGCCCGTCTTCACTAGCAATTTGCTAATATGCAGCTGTTTCTCCGCAGCTTGAAGGCTTTTTTTAATGTTTGACGTATCACAGTTAACTTGCATGTTCACCCTGCTTTTTACAGACCTTATTATGCCTTTCTCCTCTATCATGAGCGAAGTCTTCATAAGGTCCATTCCAGCTAAAATTGTAACTATAGCTTCATGGTTTCTGACTTGAATCTCGTAGTTTCCAGATCGATGCCTATAGTTGTTTTTTATTCCCCTGGAATTCAAGAAGCCTGTTATATTATCGCATAATTGCTTATTTTTAACCCTAAAGGTCAAGTGATATCCATTCTTCGGCCAAAATATTGATCCACAACTACCAAATACACCGCGCAACCAAGCCCAGGAAGTCCTTGAAGAACGGGAAATATCCTCGTAAAGCTCGAAGGGCAAAATTAACTTGACGCGTCCTTTTTTGCTCTTTGGCACTCTCATGTAAGATGAAAAATTCACATCGGACCATCGCGTATACTTCCATATGGCATAAAGTCTCCTGAAAACCCACAACCTTAGGGAAGAAAGCACTACATGATCCATCTTTCTTGCTACGAAAATCCCCTCGATAATACCTGAACATTCCGCATCGTTCTCTTTTTTATCAGGCGATATACTATTTACCCACTCATCCCAGAGAACTGAATCGATTCTTTCCATATCTCCCTTTCCCTCGCACTTCTTGCTATTCTAATCAGGCATTCTGCCAATTTAACTGAATTATGCCTAACAGCACCTTCTTCGCTAATTTCATATAATTTATCTTCTATCAAATCTATCCCGATCTTTTTAAACCTCTCCTTTTCCTCCGGCGTCACTAAAAGAGGCATAGAACCTGCGGCAGTATATTTTGAAGATATTTCTTCGGGCAAAGACATGGCATTGACAACTACAAAATCAGGAAACCCTCTAAGGACCTTGGCAATCCACCTTACATGATCCAATACGGTAAACCCTTCCGTCTCCAGTGGTTGCGTCATGAGGTTACAAACGTAAACCACAGGGGCAGGCGAAGTCACTATAGCATTGGCGACCTTTTCCACTAGAAGGTTGGGTATGACGCTTGTGAAAAGACTGCCAGGTCCCAGTACTATTAAATCGGCATTACTGATGGCATTTAACACCTCTGGTAGAGGTTTTACTCCCTTTGGCTCTAGCCATATTTCTTCCAAGCTTGAACCGTAATTAGTGATGTTTAATTCTCCTTCTACTCTAACGCCGTTTTTGGTCCTCCCAACCAAACATATGCTTTCGGTAGTAACTGGGAGAACTTGACCTCTTATGGCGAGCATATAGTTTAATTCCTCGATGCCCTTTCTAAAATCTCCTGCTATTTCCGTCGCGGCAAGCAATAACAAATTCCCGAGGCTGTGACCGGCCAATTCGCCACGATCGAAACGAAAGTTCAGCAAGCGATTTAAAGAACTATCATCTTCGGCCAGCGCTAAAAGGCAGTTTCTAATATCCCCCGGGGGAAGCATTCCCCACTCCTGACGCAAACGACCGGAACTACCACCCTCATCCGTCACAGTCACCACAGCCGTAATATTTCTAGTAAAGCACTTCAATCCCTTTAATAAAGTGGATAAACCTGTACCACCACCTAGGGCTACAATATAGGGCCCTAAAGAAAGCCTCTGGCGAGATGCGCTAAAATATACGTCCTTATACCTTTCCTTGATTTTATCCCCTGTTTTGCTGTCACGCTGTATGTTAGATGTTCTTCGAGAAAATAAGTAAGCCACAGCCCCTCCCAAAAATATACCTGCAAAAAAACTAACCAGCGACGACATCGCCAATCTTCTCCTTGTCTTTCCCAATATCACGGTGTCTCACTATACATTTTTCTCCATCTGCACTTAACTGTCTTGCAAGCCATTCAGCATAAGCCACTGAACGATGTCTCCCACCGGTACATCCTATTGTAATGTGAACCTGTGGCTTTCCAGTCTTCCTGTAAAGTGGAAGTATCAGCTTTATTAGCCTTAACGATTCGTCGTAGAATACGACCGTTTCTCTAAAACTCAACAAGTATTCTTGAACTTCAGGTTCCACACCAGTAAGATCTCGAAGCTGTGGGCAATAAAAAGGATTTTCCAAAAACCTCACATCCAAGACGTAATCACTATCGGAAGGAATACCATATTTATAACCAAAGGAAGTAATGATCACGGATGGTTCAACGTCTATCACTCCAATTGATCTTAAAATTGCTTCTTTAAGTTCTTGAATGCTCAAATGACTGGTGTTTACGACCACATCCGCCAGCTCTCTGACAGGGGCTACCATCGTTCGTTCTTTTAAGATCATTTCGCTTAACGGAAGGTCGACGCCTAAAGGGTGCCTTCTTCTCGTAGTTTCATAACGTCTGATTAAGATTTCATCGCTAGCGTCTAAAAAAATTACCTTGACCAGGGATAATTTATTTTTTAATGCCTTTATTACGCCTTCAAAATCACCCAGCAAGGTTCCCCCTCTGACATCCATGACAACGGCAATACCCATGTTGACGGCTGCCTCGTGCGAACCTAACATGTCTATAATTTGGGGCAATATAGCAGGTGGGATATTATCGATGGTGTAAAAACCGATGTCCTCCAATACTTTTAGCGCAGTCGACTTCCCGCCACCCGACATTCCAGTAATTATGATGCATTTGGATATATGCCTATTTTTATGGTCAAGATAATCTACTCCGCAACTAATTTCTGCTTGTCTCTCGTAATTATCCCCTTCAATGACGAACATGTCTGCCTGTGAGCACCTCCACAGCATGTCTTAAAGCGGGAGATACGGCACTAAAACACTCTCTCGCTCCCCTCTCACTTCCAGGAAGGGCAAGTATAAGCGTCTTTTCCCTCGTTACAGCTAAACCTCTGCTCAAAATCGACATGGGGTTTTTAACGGCCGTCGACCAGCGCATACATTCGCCTATTCCGTATACAATTTTATCTGACAAAAGCATTATTGCCTCGGGGGTAACATCTCTCCGTGAGATTCCCGTTCCTCCTGTCACCAAAACCAAATCGAGCGACTTTTCGTCACTCCATTTGCGTATTATATTTTGTATCTCATCTACGGAGTCAGGAACAATCTCGTATTCCTTACAGACCGCACCGATAGAAAGAGCTAATTCCTCCAGGGATGGGCCCGAGGTATCTACCAATTCCCCCCTGCTAGCTCTGTCACTTACAGTAAGGATCCCCAAAGAAATGGGAAACCATTCTTCGTATTCCGCAGAAAGATTCAAAAAACCGCCCTTAAAAACTTCTACCTCATCCTCATCAAGAAATTTAACTATCACTTCTCCATTTGAAAAGGAGATCAAATTTCCCTTGTCGCTAACCCCATGTGATAAGACCAAGATTAAAGAAGGCTCGCACAAAGAAAACAGAGGCATGGGTGAAGTTGCAAACAACCTCCTAGCCATCCCATCGACCATGTTTTCACCCAAACTGCCTTTACGAAGAGAAACCGCCGTGAGATCTCTTTCACCGTCATAAATTCTTATAAGCCTTTTCTTAGTCGCTTTCAGCACGTTTTGCATCCTCCGAAAGATAGTGTCCGCTTTTGCCTCCACTTTTTTCAATCAAATGAACATCATTAAAATACATCCCTTTGTCAATGCCCTTGCACATGTCATATATCGTCAGAAGAGCAACAGTCACAGCCGTTAAGGCTTCCATCTCGACACCCGTAACTTCTTTTGCCAACACCTTGGAAGTTACTTTTATGCCTCGGCGCTTTTCGTCCAATTCACATTTTACCTCAACGTGGTCTAGCTTTATATTATGACACAAAGGGATCATTTCCCATGTCCTTTTTGCAGCCATTATACCAGCTAACTCGGCAACTTTAAGAACGTCTCCTTTAGGAACACTTCCTTCGCAAATCGTATCATAAACTTTGTCGGGCAAAATAATCCAACCACAGGCTATAGCTTTTCTGTCCGTTGGGCTTTTAAATCCCACATTCACCATTTTTGGATGGCCATGTTCATCGAGATGCGTTAAAGATCCCATAAAATTATCCCCCTATTTGAGACATGTGCCTATTGCCACGAACCAACTTTTTCCAATTTGCTGGCTTTTCCCAAGAAGCAAGCAGTATCCTCCGTTTAACTTCCTCCAAATCACCCGCCCTCAAGGGTGAAAGCAAATCGATCCCTTTAGTAGCAAATAAGCAATTCCTGAGCTCTCCTGTTGCGGTAATTCGAAGTCTATTACATGTCTCGCAAAAGTGATGCGAAACGGCTGATATTACTCCAATCCTTTGGCCTGTCTCTAGGTTAACATAATACTTTGCAGGCCCATCGGTGTCTGACGGCCTTTTGCCAACCTCTTCCCATTCTCCGGAAGAAAAAAGAAGTTCTTTGATAGACGAAGCGGGAATGAAGGAATCTTGCGTCCACAAACTTTGATCTACGGGCATGAACTCTATAAATCTCAATACAGCACCCGTTTTCCTCGCAAAATTCGCCAAGGCCTTAATCTCATCTTCGTTAAATCCCTTTATCAAAACCGTGTTAATTTTTAATGGCAAATTTAACTTACTCCATTCAGTAATCCCGTTGATGACGTCGTTTAAGTTCCCCATCCTCGTCATATATTTAAATTTTTCGGCATTGAGCGTATCGAGACTGACGTTTAGGTTAATTTTAAGATCTTTTATTTCATCTATAAACTTAGAAAGCAATGACGCATTTGTCGTAATGGCAAGCACGAGCTCAGGAAAGGACAGGCGAAGCGTACGCAAAAATTTCGAAATGTCCTTCCTAACAAAAGGCTCTCCCCCCGTTAACCTCACTTTTTTGATGCCCAACTCGGTTAATATTCTTATAAGCGAATGTATATCCTCATACCTCATGATCATTTCATGAGGTATCCATTCCACGCCTTCGGGGGGCATGCAATATTGACAACGGAAGTTGCACCTGTCAGTAACAGAAATACGCACATATGTTAATTTTCGCCCCAATTTGTCGACTAGTTTCAAGGCCAACGATATCCCCCCATTGTGTTAATTCTTTCTTTAAACTCGGGATCAGAAAGGGCATCTAGCAAAGCAACTACCCCCGGATGATCTAATTCATCTTCGGGAATAATGAGCTCGTAAGGTTCTTCTGTAACGGGAATGAAATCTAAATCTAAGGCATCTGCTGCAAATTTTATCCCCAAGGCAACGTCAGCTAAACCCCACGCTACCCTACAAGAGGCATCGAGGTGCGTCACCATCTGATCCTCGTATCCCTTTATCAATGAGGCTTCAATGCCATGTTCTTTAAGCATGGAATCCAGCAATACTCGAGTTCCAGCACCAGGTTGCCGATTGACTATGCGAATATCACTACGTGCTAAGTCCTCAATGGAGTTTATGTCCTTCGGATTTCCTTTCTTTACGATAAATCCCTGTTGTCTATAAAATAGCAAATAACGTTTCCATTTATCGCTAATCGGCTTAAAACTTGCTATGTAGCTATCATTATATAGGCCACTTTCAGGATCCAAAAGGTGTGCGGCCGAGAGGTGGGCTTCGCCCCTAGCAAGGGCCGCTAACCCGCCTAAGCTACCAACGGGACGTATGACCAGATCAGAACCCCGCCTCCTTACCAAAGAAACAAGTCTTGCTACCGCAGGATCATCAGAACCCTGAAACAATGCCCTATTCTCCCACAAGACATCTTTTATTAGCCTGACTTCTACTTCTTTGCCCTTCGGGCATTCATAAGCCTCTGGAGGCATGAGAGCAAATCCATCTGCTTCAGCTGTGGCTCTCATGGAACTTGAGCCTCCTGAAATCGGCCAGACGTACTTTTTTGATCCCAACAGGACTGCCTTTATTCTAAGCCATTCACTTATTCCCTGTGGTGATGTATGAGATATTAACAAAGAGGCCTTGAGTCTTTCTTTTACATCCATGGCTTCATCCAAAAATTTATCTTCGTTAAAGCTGCCCTTCGTCAGCAGTTCTATTAGAGGGTATACCACGCTCCATGCAACGACCATTGTAGACATTGGAAAACCTGGCATGCCAATGACAGGTTTATCCCGAACCACACCAAGCATCGCAGGTCTCCCGGGCCTCATTAAAATCCAATGAAAGAGCAATCTTCCCTCTTGTTCTATTACATCAGCTGTAAAATCCCGCTTTCCCTTGGCGGACCCGGCCCCAATTAACACCAAATCGTATTCATCAACGGCCCGAAGCAGGGCTTTACTCAAAAGCTGTGGGTTATCTTCCACATGTTGATCTACAAAGAAGGGTACGCCCCATTTTTTAAAAATACACTCAAGCATGATTGAATTGCTCTCCATTACCTTGCCAGGAGGCAATAAGCCGAGGTCATTAACGCTCTCCCTAGGAATGATCTCGTCACCTGTAGGTATGAAGACAACTTTTGGTTTGGCTAACACAGGCAACTCGTGCATTCCAATCGCATAAAACAAAGCCGTTAGGTTGGGATCAACCTCATCCCCGAAATGGGCCACGATTTGTCCCTTGATAACATCCTCCCCGATGGGTCTGAGGTTTGCCCCGGGTAATTCAGATTCATAAACGTATAATTTTCCTTCTTTAATTGAGGTATCCTCCACCATGACGACGGCATCAAACTGAGGAGGAACAAAGGATCCTGTATTGACCCACTGAAATTGTCCTTCATCTAAGATTGCCGGAGTGGCTGCAGTCGCCATGGAAGTAGATATTGACAAAACCGCATAACCATCAACCGCAGATGCCGGATAGTGAGGCACATTAATCGGAGAAAGGATATCTTCAGCCAACGACGCACCAAGTGCCTGCTGTAGAGGAACATGGATCACAGAAAACTTTCCGCCCCATTTGCTCTGTAACAACTTCCAAACCTCGTATAACGATAAATGTTCTTTTACCATAAAATTACCTCTATCTCCTCTCCTGCTCTCAATGTCTCTTTATTCACAGGCAACATACCCAATCCGATGGTCCCATTTAGCGCAGAAATATACCCTGATTTAGAGTTCACGGGAATAACCCCACCCGGCTTAGAAGCGACAGGCACATATTCTTCTACGCCACTTCTACCTATAACATCATCTAGGCACTTCATCTTCGCGGGCACGAAGTTTCTTTCATATAAATTTATTCCGCCGATCATCATGTTCAATAAAGGCAACAAAACTACCCTTGCCACAACGGTGCAAGACAAGGGATGCCCCGGCAAAGAAACGACCAGTTTAGCAGGCTCTCCTTTAATGCCTCCGATTAAAGTTGGCTTGCCGGGTCTCATGTTTATACCCTTAATGATCAGTCCCGGGTCGCCTAAATTCTTTATCACTTCGGAGCAGTAATCCCTGGTCGATACGGAGGATCCTCCGCTTAATATGACGACGTCGTTTTTTCGCAAAGCATCTTGAACGGCTGATGTTAGAACTTGCAGGTCATCGCGCACTATTCCCAAAAACTGAGCGTCGTAACCATAAAACTTGAGCAGTAACCGCAACGTAGTGCTATTGACATCCCTAACACATCCGGGAGGAACGCAATCTGTTCCTGCTTCTACTATCTCATCTCCCGTACTTAAAATGCCGATCTTTAAATCTACCACCTTAACCTCTCTTACTCCCAAGCCAACAGCGGCTGGGATGTTTTTAAAATCGAGCAAATCACCTGCTCTTGCAATGATATCTCCACTTTTTATCTCTTCGCCTTGGATAATTACGTTCTCGCCCGGCATTACACCCTTTCTTACCTCGATCCATGGACCGATTTCCTCAGTGTCTTCAACCATCACAACGGCATCGCTGCCAAGAGGCAAAATCCCACCCGTGAGGATCTGCATAGCAGCTTCCTTTGGCAAAGATTCTCGGATCACTTTGCCCATGGGAATAATGCCACATTTTCTCAAAAAGACAGGGGAGGAGATCGAGGCTCCCTTCACATCAACGCTTCTTACTGCGTATCCGTCACGTAAACTCCGGGAAAAGGGCGGATATGACTCCGGTGCTTCAACATCTTCTGCTAATCGCATTCCATAAGAACTTTCAACAGCAACTGAAGTGCACCTCAAAACTGCAGGAAAAGACATGCTATCGCACACGAGTTGAAGCGCCTTAAACCTTCCTAAAAGCTCTTCCGTTACGCCAGCCATAAAAACACCTCTTCAAATCAATACTTCACTACCAACGTAGGAAGATCCATATCCTTTAGCTTTTTTTCTAACTCCTTCGCATCTGACGTTTCATTACCGGCGTAAACTTGCACCCTATAATAAAGCTTACCGTTTACAGTCGCCTCAATTATACGCACCCTGTTTGCATATCCTGCGCTTTCAAGCTTCTTTTTAACCTCATCTGCTCTCCATTTTTCAGTAAAAGAGCCGACCTGGACTCCCCAACCGCCTTCTGAGGGTTGAGATACCTTCACAGAAGGCTGTGGCGTCTGGGCCCCCGCAACTTCACCTTTGGTGACTTTTTCAGCCGACCTCGCAGGACTTTCAGTAGAAGGTACAGCTATCACATTTCTAGAATCTAGGGAAGGCTCTTCTATGGGAACGGAAGGCGCAGCAACCGTGGGTGTCTTAGCGCTTTCGCCACTCACGCTAGGAGCAGGTTGTGCCACGATATCGGGTGCCCCTGCCTGATTGGAGATCGTTTTAACGGGTGCAAAGAAAAACATCTTAACCCCCAGATACAACAAGCCTATAGCGACCAAACCTACTAGGGGAATCATTATTTGGCCAAAGGAAAAGATTGGCTTTTTATCGTTTTGCCTTTCTCTTTTCATCATTAATTATCACCTCTTATAGTCTTGACACAACATAATATGCTCGCCGAAATCGAAATAAGGAGAATGTTTTATCAAAAACCAAGCATGAAAATTTGTTCCCGAACAACCTCTTTAGAGAATGCCAAACAAGAAAGATCATCTTTGTCGCCGTCATCAATCATGTCTAATAAAACCTCGGCCTCTTGTAAACCATACCACGATAACGTGTATTCTTTTAAAGATCCCCTCAAATCCACAGATCGCATTTTAATGACTTTACCGTATCCCTTTAAAGATCCACGTAATATGTTTAATTTGCGTCGGCCCTCAGATATCCCTACGAAGGGCTCATTTGAAAATGGAGTGCCTGGCTTTGGCACAAAAATACTTATAGAAATAACCGGCTTTAATTTTAACAGCTCCCACACCTGTTTCGACAATTCAGCTATGGATCTCACGTCGTCATCGTTTTCACCAGGAAGACCTATCATGAAATACATCTTCACTGATCGTATTCCAAAATCTTTCGCTATGGCGAGTTTTTTTATGATAGTTTCATTAGTGAAGTGTTTTTTTAATGATCCTCTCAAAGAATCACTGCCTGTTTCGGGAGCAATCGTTATGCTTTTTTTACCTCCAACTGCCATGGTTTTCAGCATTTTTTCGCTTAAAGCATCAATACGAAGCGAGGCAAAACTTACCCTCCTTCCACAGTCATTAATGGCATCCAAAAGACGATCTAAATCTGGATGATCCCCTGCTTCCGGCGTGACTAAGCCAACATTGAAGTTATTGTATGTCTTAAATTTATATAACAGAGAAATTAACTCATCAACGGGCCGAAATCTAGCTTTCCCGAAATTACTTGGCACGACACAATAGGGACATCGCCTAAAACAACCTCGCTGTAACTCCAAAAGCAACGTTCTCCCAAAGGCAGCCTTGGGAGTCATCCACACGCTATGACCCAATGATGCAGAGAGATTTTCCAGATTCCCCCTTTTTCTACCAAGGTTCGCTTTTTTTGAAATGACAAGTTCATTATGAAGTGGAGGCACGTATACATGCTTCGAAGCCGATAAATCCTCCCACAACTTTCTTCTATTCCCATGCTTCATATAGGAACGAAGGCAGGCTATCAGGTGATCTACAACTACCTCTCCGTCTCCTAAACAGACAAAATCGACCATAGATGAAAAAAGGAGGGGATTTATGTAGCTAACAGCTCCCCCCACGCCGACCACTGGGCCATTAATTAGAGCCCTCCTGTTCCAATGAAGCAACACTTTGCTATTATGCAACATCTTTAGCAAAGCGACATAATCGGGCTCGTAAGACACCGATGCCGTAACTATAGGAAATTCCGATAAGAAACGTCCCTCTTCGAGCGATTTACATTCAGTATCAACAAATATCCTCTCTACGCCTACGCCTCTGCTTTTCAACGCTGCATAAATGTAATGATAGCCCAAATTCGCCATGCCCACTCCGTAAGTGTTTGGATATAATAACGCCCACGGAGGATCTCCCCCTTTGGGCAAGTCCAAGAGGATCGTTTCATCTGGCATGATTTGCGACACTTGTTACTCCTTCTTTTTCCTCCTCACTACAGTTGGAAGATCGAAGGTGTCAACTTGAACACCGCTAATCCTAAACAGGTCTTCTTCAGGCACCTTGATCTCGGCTTCTTCCAAGTCTATGCGCGATCTTCGCTTTCCCGAAAGAGCTTTATCGCGACCTAACTTTCCAGGAATCGAAGAAAAACCGGAGGCTATTACGGTAACCTGAAGTTTGTCGTCCATCTCGGGATCCAAAACATGCCCCCATATGATGATTGCATCCTCAGCAGCTGCTTCTGTAATAACCTGAGCCACCTCTTTGATTTCGTGAATGCCAACATTATTGCCGCCAGTGACGTTAAACAAAATCCCCTTCGCGCCTTGCATAGGAGTTTCCATCAACGGGCTGTTAATGGCGGCCTTTGCGGCGACAATAGCCCGATCTTCGCCTGTAGCTTCGCCTATGCCCATTATCGCAGATCCGGCATTACTCATTACAGCCCGAACATCGGCAAAATCTACATTGATTAAACCCGGTCGTAAAATAAGATCGGTCACGCCCTGAACTGCCTGCCGCAAAACCTCATCAGCCAGCTTGAAAGAATCCAGCAAGGGCACTTTTTTGTCAGATATTTCAAGCAGCTTATCGTTTGGGATCACGATGAGGGCATCAACCTTACCTTGTAAATTTTTAATTCCTTCTAACGCTTGATCGATCCTCCTTCTACCCTCAAATATAAAAGGCTTTGTCACGACGGCGACAACGAGAGCGCCAACTTCTTTGGCAACCTCAGCTATGACAGGAGATGCTCCCGTACCAGTACCTCCTCCCATGCCAGCCGTAAGGAAAACCATATCGGCTCCCTGCAAAACCTCTTTAATGATATCGATCGACTCTTTCGCAGCTTTAAAACCAATTTCAGGATCCGAACCTGCACCTAACCCCCTGGTTAACTGCTCTCCAAGGATTATCTTGACGTCAGCCAGATTCTGATTTAAGTGAGCAATATCTGTATTTGCAGCGATAAATTCGACACCCTTAAGACCATTGGATATGATGTGATTTAGCGCATTATTTCCACCACCTCCAACGCCAACGACTTTGATGATCTCTTTGTATTTGCGATCATCCGAGTTATCAATTTCAAATATCCTTTCCTTGTCCCTGTCAGCCATCTCGCAACTCCCCCAAAAATTCACTTAAAAAAGTTCCTTAAAGGTTCTCTTTATAGCATTTAAAACCGACTTGAAAAAGTCTATCGCACGTAAACCATGGACATCCTCTCCGTAAGATCTGCCCCTTTTAGATGAGATTGTCGATGTGAGGGTTATAGATGGCCCGATAAACTTGAAGGGGCATTTCTCTATTATATTCATATATTTAATAATTCCAGCTAGGGATGCATATTCGGACCCGTTCCTCCCGGGGGGCATTTTAGCACTGTCCAATGGATTGGCCACTCTAACGGGCATATTTAAAACTTCGGAAACCATTTCAGCAATGCCTTTCATTTTCGCTACGCCACCAGTTAAAACAATGCCGCTTGGGAGAAGTATTGAGCCTACATCGCGAAGTTCTTTTTTAATGAAATCATCAAATAATTCCTCTAAGCGATTGTATGCCACCTCGTGCACTTGCCCTGCACTGCAAAATCCTCGCTTGCCCTGCACCATGAACTCCAGCTCTTCGTCGTAGGCATCAAAATCTTCACCTAGGGAAACGTATCTTTTTAATTCCTCAGCCACCTCTATTGGCACCTTCAAAACCCTCGCGATATCGTTAGTAATGTGATCTCCCCCAATTTGTATGACGGTAAGCCTTTTGAGCGCTCCATCGACGTAGATGGAGATTCCTGTTGTGCCACCGCCAATGTCTATGACAGCTACACCCGATGATATCTCCCCCGGGGATAAGACGCCTAAGGCGCTTGCTAGCGGTTTTATAACAAGCCCCGCTACGCTCACCCCAGCTCGTTCAGCACAATTAACCACATTTTGAACAGTCGCGGTAGGTGACATGATGGATTGGACCTCAACCTCCAAGCGCACGCCCGTCATACCCAAAGGATCGTCTATTCCTCTTTGCCCATCGATAGAATAGGTCACTGGTATAGTGTGTACAGTGCAATAATTATTGGGCATACTTATCTCGGACAAAGAAGCCTCTATAACCCTTTGAATATCTATTTCGGTAACCTGTCTTGGAGTGCTGCCCAAAGAAACCATGCCTTTTGAGGTAATACTAGTTGTGAGAGCTCCACTAAAACAAACAAATACACTATCGGCACGTATGCCTGTCATACTTTCGGCATCTTCTAAGGCATAAGAAACGGATCGGACAACTTGTTCAAAGTTAACGATTAAGCCTTTACGCAATCCGGCGGAGGGAACGGATCCAACCCCAATAATTTGCGCTTCTCCAGTATATCGATCCCTCTCTGCCACAATTACCGAGGTTTTTGTCGTGCCTATATCAAGTCCCGCAATTAAATCTATCTTCTCATACATTTAAATGCCTCCATCCCTCGATATTAACCCAACGAAGATGTTCAATAAGAGGCTTACTTGTTTCTAATGACGATTTTGTCTTTATATGTTGCATCAAGGTATAAAGCCTTTGCATCCGAAGATTTAACGATTGTTTCCATTGCCGGCGCCAAATCGTTCCACTTGCTTTCAGAAAATTCAAATAATATACTAACATCTTTATCCAAGGATGCAACCTCAACCATAACGGCTAATTCTCCTGCTATTTTTATCAACTCTAAGGCCTTTATTTTTTGAATCCATGGCGTTTTTCGTATTGCTTCAACGAGTTCAATCGTACGTACTACCGGGAAAATGCTTTGGCGTACTCCATTGGGATTTGCTTCATCCGGCACTAAGGGAGGCATGGAATTATGCCATTTTAAAGTCAGTAAATTGTGGACATCCGGATTGGCTTCACTCCACAAAGGGTTGCTCTCATGCCACGTCATGCCGTTGGAAGTAATAAACCATCTTTCGTTATGCCAATTAACGATAAAGATTGGTTGCAGACAAAGCCATTCAATCACCACTTCTCCCCATCCATCAACTCTAATTAAGAAGCGAACCGGGTATTTCTTCTCCATCTCCATCTTCCATGACGGGTAGCCTATAAAAAGTAAAGGCCAAAATCTAGCAGATGATCTACTTATCAAGCTGGCTGTTTCTTTCTCTATCAAGACGTTTTCCGGAACAACATCTATATTTCTCAGTCTAAAAAGATAAAGTTTCTCTTCAACGCCATAAAAAAAACCACAAGCAACGGACATCACCATTAAGAGGGATATTATCCTCATCTTGGCTGTCCAAACTTTACTCAATATATCACGTCCATCATACAGCGTCCACCATCACATGGATGCTGTTTCTTGCTTATTGAAATTCGAGATAATCACGTTTAATATTTGACTCCCAAACACATCAACGTCACCTGCTCCCAACGTCAAAAGAACGTCCCCAGGTAGCAAATCTTCAACGACCTTGGAGACGACCTCTTCCTCGGCAACGGTAAGGCAATACTCATGAGCGTAATCATTAATCAGGCAGTTTGTTATTAGATCTGAACTAATACATTCCTCTAGTTTCTCGTCAGCCGGATATACAGGTAGAATATACACTATATCAGCATTCATCAAAGCCTCAGCAAACTTTCTGTACATGGCTTTTGTGCGCGTGTATCTGTGGGGTTGAAATATCACGATTAACCTGCGTGACGGAAATATATTGCGCATAGCATCTAAAGTAGCGCGAATTTCTCTTGGATGATGTCCATAGTCATCGTAGATATATATATCGTTACTTGCCCCTAGACACTGCAATCTTCTTTTAGTTCCCTTAAAATTATAAAGTGCTTTTTGGATCGTACCAAAGTCTATGTTTAGCAAATCTCCAACAGCACAGGCAGCCAAGGCGTTCAGGACGTTATGTTCACCTGAGACTCTAAGCTTGACGCTACCCATTTCATTACCTTCTTTTACAGCGGTAAACAAAACGCCCCCACCCGGTCTATGTTTTACATCGATAGCGCCCCAATCCCATCGTTTCCCCCAACCATAGGTAACACAAAAGGGAGAAAAAAGCTTTGACACAGCCTGACATCCAATATCTTCCCCGCATATCACAATTTTCCCATCACTTTTTCGATTCGATAAAAAGCGAATAAAGGCGTCTTGAACGGATTGAAAAGTGGGATAGAAATTGACATGATCCCAGTCTATATTTGTAATTACCGGTATATGGCAGGCAAACAAT
This sequence comes from Synergistaceae bacterium, assembly GCA_012518015.1. GTDB lineage: Bacteria > Synergistota > Synergistia > Synergistales > Acetomicrobiaceae > Acetomicrobium. The sequence continues at coordinate 23,127 of JAAYTM010000107.1, read as the reverse complement.
TCAAAGGAACCATCGCTTTCGTCCAATTCCGATACCATATATGCTCCCTGGCCCAACCTCGCATTGCCTCCTATATCAGACACCTCTCCTCCTATCGCCACGGTCGGATCGAGACCTGCAGCATCCAACACGGTCGCAATCATGGACGAGGTAGTGGTTTTGCCATGAGCCCCTGCTACACCGATGCCTTTTAACTGATTAAACAAAGCGCTTAAAATATCGCCCCTTCTGGCTACGCATACGCCAGCTTTTCTTGCGTAATCAAGCTCGATGTTGTTCCACGCAATCGCACTGCTGTAAATTAACAAATCTGGTTTAAAAATATCAATGTGGGATGCACAGTGGCCGCTTAAAACTTTTATGCCAAGTTTCTCTAAATTGGATACATAATTCGTCCTTGCAACATCACAACCGGATACTTCATAGCCCAGCCCTTTAAGCAAGTGAGCCAATCCGCTCATGCCGGCGCCTCCAACCCCCATTAAATGAAGAGATCTTGTATTGTCCCCGAAAATCATCGATTTCCTAAGCACATTCAATAGAGCCCTCCCCTTTCGTAGAAAAAGACAATATCGCATTCCAGAAACGGGCACATATATCGTTTCTTTTAATATCACACCCACCATTATTACAAAGCTTGCGCATATCGGATACCTCTAAAAGAGCAGCTTCCAAAAGCTCGATATTTTCGCTCTCGCGCCATATTCTACCCTTTCCTGAGCGCAAGAAGAGTTTGGCATTTGCTAACTGATGATCGTCTGAAGCTCCTTCCCAAGGTATCAATACACCCGGTACATCATAGCAGATAAGTTCCGATAGTGTCGATGCCCCGCACCTCGTAACGGCATAGTGAGCCAATGAAAAATGAGCCGATAAATCCCAGGAGGGAGGGATAGCTACGACGTTGCTCGAAAGCCACTGCACACCGCTCTTTTCGTTAGTTCCAACCAACATGAAAATGTGATCTTTTAAAGAATCGTGCTTTGCAACTTCAGTAATAGTTTGCATTAGCGGCTTGCCCCCAATTGAGCCTCCCATCACCAATGCAAATATCTTAGACGGAACTATACCCTTGCCTCCAAGCAATTCCCAGGCTTTTTGTCTGTCCATAAGGTTTATTCTTCGCACGGGAACACCAACGGGCATAAAACTTTTTTTATCTAAATAAAGACATTCATTCCAACCCGTAATGATTGGAATCTTTCGTTTCGAGCACAATCGTGTAGCTTTTCCAGCAATGGCATTTTGCTCATGTGCGATCATGGGGACATTTAGAAAAGATAGCAAAGCAAAGGGAACCGATAAGTAACCACCAAAAAGAACGATTACATTAGGTTTGAATTCCTTGATTAACTTATGTGCTTTTACCAAAGAAAAGATAAATTCTTTCCAACGCAAAATAGAGCGCACCCCCTTCACTCCAAAGGGAGAACCTGATAAGGGCAATATTGCGTGATCCACGTGCAAAGCTTTGTAAATTTTGCGCTCTAGTTCTCTGCTTCCACAAAGATAACCGACTTCAGCAGGTAAATTATTTTCCCTTATCCAATCACCTAATGAGACAGCTGGCAATATGTGTCCTCCCGTACCACCAGCAACAAACATGATTTTCAATGTATTGCTCATTTATCCAAAAGCGCTCCTTAATTATTATTACTACTTAACATCGGCTGAACAACGCAATAGCAAACCAATCTTCACCCATGTCGCAGAAAGAGCACTACCACCATAACTCATAAAAGGCATCGCCTTCCCCGTAAGAGGAATCAAGGTGGTCACTCCACCAGCGTTGATAAAGAAGGGTATCAAAATAGAAAGCCAAAGACCTAGGACTAAAAATCTTAAATATTCTTCATCCGCATCGCGCCAAAGAAGATAAATCCTCCTTGTCATTAAGGCAAAACCACCAATCACCAATAGCGAGCCTATGACACCAAGCTCCTCAGCACATATAGCAAAAATGAAATCGGTGTGAGCAGCCGGTAAATATTGAAGTTTTTGCAAGCTCCTCCCAAGTCCAACCCCCCAGAAGCCACCGTTCGCAAAGGCAATTAATCCCTGAATGATCTGAAATCCTTCGTTTAAGGGGTCTTGCCAAGGATCAAGCCATGCCTTTAAACGTCTTAATCTATAGGCGGCACTAAATGTTAAAACAATTATCGGCACTGCGGCTATAAAAGCCAAAAACAAAGGGTATTTCCATCCATACTTCGCTATAAAAATCCCGAATCCCAAAATCAGAAGGATTAAAGCAGAACCTATATCTGGCTGAAGAAGAAGCGGAATAGTGCTTATCATTAAAATTCCGATTGTGCGGACAAAGGCTTTTTCAGAACTCCCCCCTTCTCTAGAAATAATATCAGATAGATGAATAACTACTGAAAATATCAGCATCTCCGAGGGTTGAAACGAAAAAGGACCCAGCCTTATCCACCTGGACGATCCACTTACCGACATGCCCAAAAAAGGAATTATCGTGGCAAATGTGAGAGCTATAGCGATAATCCATAAAAGGCCAGAACAGCTCCTCCACAGCTTAGTCGGGATAGAGTATGTTATTGCCATGCCAACCAAAGAAATCAATAACCACTTTATTTGCTTTATTCCGTATGTCCATGGCGAACCAAAGAATTTTAAAGAAAAGTAACCAGAGGCAGAAATGATCATTATGATCCCAAATATCGATAAAACCAGAGGGACCACTAACAACAACATATCAAAAGAGTACATATTTTCACATCTTGGGGTTTCAGTTACTCTCTCGTCCATTTTTTACTACACAAGCCTCAATTAAATTTTTTACGATTTCTTGAAAATCTTTTCCCCTCTCGTGATAGTTTCTATACATATCCCAACTAGTGCAAGCCGGGGAAAGCAGGACTATATCCCCTGGACAAGCCATTTCAAAGGCTTTATAGACTGCCTCTTTCATTGAAGCCGCCAAATAAAAATTACTAAAGCCTGCGCTTCTCAAGCTTTTTGCTATGACCTCTTTTTCTTCACCCAACAATACCGCTGCCCGTACATGTTTTTTTATCGCCCCAGCAAGTTTATCATATTTCTCTCCCTTTCCCCTACCTCCCAGTATCACCACTTTGACACCCGGAATCGAGGCAATGGCAGTAACGCTTGAAGCCACGTTTGTTCCCTTTGAATCATCTATAAATACTACCCCATCTTTTTCGCCCACCTTTTCACAACGATGAGGAAGGTTCTTAAAATCAGGGAGAAATTCGCGTGCTCTTTCCACTTCACACCCGAGATAATATATTGCAGCCATGGCCATAGCAGCATTTTCAACGTTATGGTACCCGAATAAGGATAGCGACTTGAGTGGGAAAAGCCTTATATGTCCACCTTCTGTCCTTAAAAGGGCTTCTGAATCGTTTAGAATGAGCTCATCTTGCACTCTTTCTGCATCATGCATGAATTTTTCGAAAGTCCAATACAAACGGGCTCCCCTGCCCTCACGAACTTGTAGCATTTCTTCATCTTGTGCGCGGTAAACCAAACACCCTTTGGGAGAAAGAAGCTCTATTATGCGTCTTTTAGCGTTAACGTATGCTTCAAAACTGCCATGCCAGTCGAGGTGATCGGGATAGATGTTGGTAATAATCGCAACATCACAACTAAAGCGCTTTGTCCAGTGAAGTTGGAAGCTACTTAACTCTACTACAATAAAATCAAGGGGCATCATCGCAAAATCGGCCAAGGGGATGCCAAAATTGCCAGCTAGAGCGACGTTATATCCCATTTTTGACAACAAATGGTTTATTAAAGCCGCTGTAGTGCTCTTGCCGTTGGTGCCAGTAACGCCTACGATTTTACCTGACAAGTAGGGGTAAATGAAATCCAGCTCGCCTTGCAATGGCGTACCTGTTTTGCGGGCCATTTGTACCGGAAGAGCTTTATCTGATATCCCTGAGCTTAATACTACCAAGTCGCAGTCGAGTAATGCCTTTGTGTGTTCACCCTCTTCCCATTGTATATCCTTTTCGCGAAACAGGGCTTTAGTGTTTTCATCTAACTTTCCTTGCTCCGTCACAAATACATCAAAATTCGCACTCTTTGCCATCAATGCCAAGGATTTCCCACTAATGCCGCTTCCTACAACAGTAACCTTCATCCCCTAGATCACCTGCCAGGTCCATAAGGCCCCTAAAAGAGAAATCCCCATAAGGTGTATCAACCAGAATCTGACAACTATGTGTTCCTCAGGCCATCCGCATAATTCAAAATGATGATGCAATGGACTCATCTTGAAGATCCTTTTTCTAAAGCACTTAAAAGATATCACCTGAAGTATCACGGAGACTATTTCAATACCGAAAATAAAGGATATGGGAAATATCAGCAAAAGATCTCCCGACATTGCTACGTTACCCATTAAAAGACCAGCGATAAAATGCGCTCCCACATCTCCCATAAACACCCTTGCCGGATAGGAATTGTACCACAAAAACGATAAAACACACGCTAAGCCGACAACTAGGGACAGTCGGCAGGGTTCGATTTCTAGAACGAAAAGAAGTGCTACCAAAGATATTACTGAGGCTCCTGCTGCAAGCCCGTCAAGGCCATCAGTTATGTTCAATGCATTATACAAGCCTACTGCGAAAAAACAAAGAAGGACGAAAGTCAAAATAAAGTAAACAGAGGACGAATCTGAAATTAAATAAAAAGGAACCTCCTTAGCAGTAATCCATGCCCAAGGCAAAACAACCATAAATTGTCCCAGCAACTTTTGTCTTGATGTTAAACCCTCACTTGACCTTCTAACAATCTTTATGACATCATCCGTTAACCCTACGGCAGCCCCCCCAAAGGGCAACCACCATAAAATGAACTTGTCGATTATACTTGACTTATCATTGCTTACAAATGCTAAAGCAATCAAAGACAACGCTATAAAAATGACCCCACCCATGGTGGGTATGCCTGCTTTTAAAACCACGTGACGCTTCGGTCCGTAGCTTTTAGGCGTTTCCCCCCATTTAAATCTGCTAAAAAGCTCTATCCATAACCTTTGCAAAACGATTCCTAATATCATCAACAAACAAAAATAAAGCATCAAATATTTATAACTCATCTAAGGACCACCGATCGTAAATGCGCTCCATCTCATAAAATCTTGAACCTTTAACTAAAACGACGTCGCCAGATAGCAGGATGTCTTTTAAATAACTGCTAACCTCTTCTATTTCTTCAAACAGAAGAACAGTTTTTGTTGAATTAGCGTGCAAGTCGTCCCATTCCTGTCCATATAAAACAGTGATATCCGCAACAGATGTAACGACTCCTAAGACTTCTTCATGAAATTGCTTTTCGCAACCACCCAATTCCCTCATGCCGCCCAAGACCGCCACTTTACGCCCTCGCCAAGGCATGGCCTTTAAATTATTTATGGCTGCCTTGACCGAAACAGGGCTAGCGTTATATGACTCATCGATGAATAAAATACCTTCTTTGCTTTGCAACAAAGCACCCCTACCCCGCGGAGATTTCATGTGACGCAAGCTTGAGGCTATTTCATCAAAACCAACGCCCATCTCTAGGCCAACGGCCAAAGCTACGGCCATCGCATTGACGTTTTGCTCTCCCCATAATTTGCTTTCAACTTCTTTTACTCCAAGGGGAGTAGCTATAGACACCCTTCTAGAATAATTTAGACCGTCCCACCGCAAAGAAGTATCTAAAATCCTGAAAGGGCACGACGGATTTCTTCCAACGCTGATTACTTTTGAAGGCTTATATGGAAGCTCTACAAGCCCTTCCCTCAAGATCGAAGAATCGCCATTTATTAATAAAACATCGCAACAGTCAGTGACAATTTCCAACTTGGCCTGAAGTATACCGTTGATATCACCAAATCCCTCCAGATGAACTGGATCGATGGACGTTATAACTGCAATGTTGGGCGTAAAATAACTGACCATCTCTGCAATTTCCCTCTTGGCATTAGCTCCCATCTCTAACACGAGAAACTCCGAATCCCTGGGGGCAGACAATATCGTTAACGAACAACCCAAAAGAGTGTTATGATTTCCCCTTGATATATGAGCTTTATATTTTCCCCGCAAGACAGCACCGATGACATCTTTAGTGGTTGTCTTTCCGACGCTTCCGGTGACTGCTATGATTTTCTTCAGCGATGGAAGGCAAACAAGGTACTTAACAGCAGCTTCAACTATCGCGTGCTCCGGGGAAGGCACTCCAAACAAAGAAACATCCTGATCACGCGAAATAGCAAGGTACTTTGGCACTTCCTCGTCCCTTAAGATTATTCCTCTTGCACCTCGATGTACAGCATCTCCTATGAAATTATGCCCATCCACCCTGCTTCCCTTCAGAGCAATAAAAATGTCGCCTTCCTTTACATTTCTGCTATCGGTTTTTATTGAGATAGGCAGCGAAATATCCGCTCCACAAAGGCTAGAACAATTGAACGTCTTTCCTATGGTAATTGAAGAAGGATCTTTCAAAAAACTCATAAAAACTTCTTCCCCCTTGAATCACACCATTCCTTCAACGCGTCAAAATCACTGTAAGCCACCACGTGATCCTTAAAGATTATCTGACGTTCTGGCCCTTTGCCTGTAATCAAGACCACGTCGTTTGCACGAGCATGATCTAAGGCAAAATGTACAGCTTCTTTTCTATCGATGATTATTTTGTAGTCCGGATCCCGAGAACTTGATTTTATGCCCTCCACTATCTGAAGCGCGATTTCCCCTGGATCTTCGCTTCTGGGATTATCCATGGTAACGACAATATGATCTGCCAAACTGGCCGCCACGCTACCAAGCAATGGTCTATTTTCCCTAAAGCGATCGCCGCCATGTCCAAAAACTAGCCACAACTTTCCACCACATAAAGGCCTGATTGTCGAAAGGGCTTTCTCTAAAGCATCTGGAGTATGAGCGTAATCTATTACACAAATCGAACCATCCTCTATAAAGTATCTTTCGAGCCTTCCCGGCACAGGAGGACACGTCTCAAGACCCCTTCTAATTACATCTGGCGAAAAATTAAGCGACCAAGCTGTGCTACAAGCGGCCAAAGCATTATATGCATTATGCTCGCCAATTAAAGGTAAGACAACGTTTGCCAGCGTTATCCCATCAGGTAAGACGATGTCCATGACAATGCCCTCAAGAGAGCTACTAACTATTGAACCATAAAACCTCCCTTTTTTCCTTTGCCGAATCGAAAAACTTAGGGCATAAGGCTCAAATGTTTCTTGTATCATCTTGCCATAAACATCGTCAACATTCGTCGATACTTTCCAGCCCCCGCGCATGTATTTTTCAAGCAATTTTTTCTTTGCTGCAAAATACTTATCCATATCGCCATGATAATCGAGATGCTCTGGTGTTAAGTTTGTAAAAATTGCTCTATCGTAAAAACATCCAACGATGCGCCCCTGCTCGATACCATGAGAAGAAGCCTCCATAACGCAAGCATGACAGCAATTTTTCACCATCCGGCTTAACAAGTTTTGAATCAAGGGCGCCTGTGGAGTTGTTCTTTCAGCTTCTTCTTCCTTTTCGCCATCATAATAAATAATAGTACCTATTAAACCGCACCTCATTTCGCCAGCATCTAAAATACTTTTAATTAAATAGGTTGTCGTGCTTTTACCGTTGGTACCGGTCACGCCAATCAAGAGCAACCTGCTCGCCGGTAATCCATTAAAGTATGCTGAAGCATATCCGCAAGCATCCCTTGCATTTGTAACTATCAACTGAGGTATGTTAAGATTTTCAATCCTTTCAGTCGCAAGCACAGCTATAGCACCATTCTGCTCAGCGTCGTGAGCAAATTCTATTCCTCTTCTTTTAGTGCCATCAAGGCAACAAAAAAGGGCACCTCTTTGTACGTGCCTGCTATCTATACAAATGTTGGAAACATTTTGTGATAAACTATCTAAATTCGGAGCTTTTATTTCCTTTAGACATCGTCGTTGAAAGAGAAATTCTGCTAGACTTTTGAGCGATACTTCCATTAGCCGTCACCTGTCCATTCTAGTTATTAATCTCAAATCCGCTTGTCATAATCTCTTCCACTATAGATTTGAAAATGGGAGCTGCGACAAGACTCGCAAGGTAACCTTTCGAACGTGGATTACCTATCACTATGACCAAAACATAATGCGGGCTCTCATGAGGCCAAAAACCCGCAAAGGTCGCCACATGGGCATCTTTTAAATATTGACCCTTGTACGCCACCTGCGCCGTCCCGGTCTTGCCTGCCACCTTTGCTGCTCCTACATCTGCTTGCTTGCCAGTGCCCTCCACTACTGCACGCCTTAAAGCCGTTCGAAGTGATTTTGACGTGCTTGACGAAAGCACTCGTGCAATCTCGCGCCTTTGACCGCAATAAACTCTGTTACCTTTTCCATCGAAAACTTCTCTTGTTACATAAGGACGGATTAAAACGCCTCCATTGGCAATTGCCGAAAAAGCTTGAGCTAACTGTATGGGCGTAATCGCAATGCCCTGACCCAAGGAAATATTAGCCGGCACAACTCCCCACCATTGCGATGGGAGTGGAAGCAATCCTTCTTCTTCTCCCGGCAATTCTACGCCTGTGGGAATGCCAAAGCCCCAGCCTTTTAACGCGTTATAAGTAAAGTTCGGGGGCATCTTCATTCCTACTTGAGCCATTCCTACATTGCAAGAATTTATAAGTATCTTGTAAATGTCCTGCGATCCGTGAGCGCGGCCCCCTACTTCGCGAATGACATGATCTGCTATTCTTATAGACCCACCACAGCGGAAGGCGCTTTTTGCATTAACATATCCACCATCCATGGCGATGCCCATCATTATGGGCTTGAGAACAGAACCAGGTTCATATACTCTTCCTATAACATTGTTGCGAAGTCTTTCATCTGTAAATGTACCCCTATCCTCCGGATCAAAAGAAGGGTAGCTTGACATCGCCAGTATTTCGCCCGTCATGGGGTCCATACACATGGCAGCACCCCACTCCGCTTGATTTATCTCAGCACCTTTTTGCAAGGCGCTGTCAACGATATATTGTAGCCTCCAATCGATAGTAAGAATTACTTTGCTCTTAGGAAAAACTGACCCTTTGTCGGACAAAGTAGAGGCCATTTCAAAATAGTTCCCTGCCGCGTCTCTTACTAAGGTCCTGACTTCCGGAGGAGTATACAGAAAAACATCCCATTGCCTCTCGACGCCGGCGAGCCCTTTTTCGTCTATATCAACGAAACCAAGCAAATGAGCCATGTACTTTCCAAAGGGATAGGAACGTTCCATTTCTTTGACGCCATAAATCCCTTTTAAGTTTAACGACAAAATTTCTTCTCCCTTGGGTAAAGGCAATTTGCGAGTCAGCCAAATAAACCTTCCCGCAAGGGGTTTATGTAATCTTTCAATTACGTTTTTCGGCAAGTATCTTGACAAAATCGACAATTGATCCGTATCCCAAAAGACAGGATCAACGAACAAACTCCATCTCGGCACCGACAAGGTAAGCGTAACGCCATTTCTGTCGGCTACGACGCCTCTTGACGATGTCGCCAAAATTTGTTGCCAGTACTGGCTTTGTGACCAAAAAACGACCTTAGAATCGGGAACAAGGCATAGCTGAAAAACCCTAGCGGTTATGACAGCGAAAACTAAAAAAATTATATGCCAAATGCCCTTAGACTCCCTCAAAATTGATCCTTTCGCTCCTCCCTGGCGCTAGCAAAGGGATTAAGCAATTTTAAGATCCCCCTCTTCTCTGTAATCAGAGGTATTGAGGCTGTGAACGGCGATTTTTCATCTCGAGATACAGCAGCGACTCGGATAGTTGTGTCAATCCCTAAATCTTTTGTCATGCCTAAGCTACCACTTGCGTAATATACCACACGATCGGGCGCCATTAAAGAGAGGAGGCGTTGAGATAGGAGCAAATTCTTTTGCTGCAATTCATCGATTTGTTGATTTAGTACGATTAACTCGTGCTCAAGATACAAACTATAAAAACGAAGTCCAGCAAGCCCGAGGAGAGCCAAGGATATTAATATGATATAAGAGTACACCCCCTTTTTCCCCATCCTTGCTGCCAATTTCTTCGCCCCCTCACTGCCAAGATTAAAACTTTGCAAATGCTCTCAGCTTAGCACTCCTGGATCTAGGATTACTTTTAATTTCTTCCGCCTTCGGCGATATCGGTTTTTTTGTATATAAACTTCCTAAGCCATCAGTTTCCCACCGTTTAAATGTATGTTTAACTAGACGATCCTCCAAAGAATGATAACTAAGGACCACGATAATGCCTCCGCTTCGCACGCATCCTGCGCTTTTCTCCAATCCCATTTTTAACGCATTTAACTCGTCGTTCACGGCAATTCGAAGCGCTTGAAAAACCCTTCTGGCCGGATGCTTTCCCATGCGCCTTTGAACTTTCGCCGGCAGGGCACCACGAATAATATCAACCAGCTCTGACGTTGATGAAATTTGGCCGTAGCGATCACGATGACGCACAATTGCCCTTGCCAATAGGCGCGAAAAACGCTCCTCTCCATACTCATAAAAAATCTTCGCTAACTCATCATAGGTTAACTTATTAATAAGATCGCAAGCAGTTACTGTCGCATCTTTATCCATTCGCATATCGATAGGGCCTTCTTTGTTAAAGGAAAAACCCCTCTCTTCATCGTCAAGTTGCAAAGAGGAAACCCCTAAGTCAAACAAAATTGCATCTGCATTCTCTTCTTTTAGTAGGTAAGTTTTTACGATCTCATCGATATGCTTAAAATTAGACTTGAGTAACAAAACTCTTTCTCCAAAACATTCCAGTCTTTGAGCAGCCATAACTAGTGCTTGATCATCTTGATCAATACCTAAAAGCCTAACTCTGGGAAACGAAGAAAGAATCTCGAAAGCATGTCCCCCTAACCCAACCGTTGCATCTATCACATAGCTCAAATTATCAATTTTCGATAATATAGCTATAATTTCCTCCGACATCACGGGAATATGTTTTACTTCTCCCATTCTACGCCCTCAACTATGGAAGGAAAGTTCGCCAAAATGTCTTGCCTGTATTCGTTCCATTTGTCGCGATCCCATATCTCTAAATGATCACCTACACCGATAACGCTTACTTCAGAGTTTAAAGAAGCATGGGATTTGAGCATCTGCGGAAGTAATATCCTGCCAGCGGAATCAACTGAAAGCTCGTGTGCAGTTGCCAAAAAGACGCGCAAGAAATCTCTTGCCTTGCTTCGTGAGAAAGGCATTCGTTGCAATCGCTCGAGCAGCTTCTCCCATCCGTCTTTCGAGTACAAAGAGACGCATTGTTCAACTCCAACGGAGGCAACAAGCTCATCTCCGAGCTCTTGCCGGAATTTAGACGGTAATACTAAACGCCCTTTCTTGTCCAAGCGATGCTCATAGGTGCCTATCATCATCTTTCACTTCATCCCACTTTATGCCACTTTCTACCACTTTACCATCAAGTCAATCCATAATGCAAGCCCCGAGACCTAAAAATTTCAAAAACTTTAAGGTCTCGGGGCTTAATATGTTACTCTTTCGAGCATCCCGTAAGCCGGGTTCTGTGACAACGATGGCCATTTCTCTAAGAAAGGACTCGCGCCCTTTCTTAAGCGATCAACCCGGAGGTCGGCGGGCCACCTCATCCCTCCCTATTTGATCTTGCTCCAAGCGGGGTTTGCCTGGCTCATCGGTCGCCCGATGACCGGTGGGCTCTTACTCCACCTTTTCACCCTTACTCCTAAAGGGAGCGGTATGTTTCTGTGGCACTCTCCCGAGGCTCGCGCCTGCTGGATGTTATCCAGCGCTTCGCCCTATGGAGCCCGGACTTTCCTCATTCCTATGCGGAACGCGGCCATCTGGAATACTCGGATATCTTGTACTAATTCTGTTTTAAAGATATCATCATCATGGACTTTATGCAACCCAGCCGTCCGAAAGATATTTAGGGAGGTTTAGAGAGGTATAGAATGGAAACACAATTTTCCCCTATGCAGGGATACGAGAAATTCAAGAAGAAAATACGAGCATTGATCGATATTGATTTAGATGCCTATAAATATCAAATACATAGGCGGGCTCACATGCTAATGCAGCGTTGGAAATGCGCAAACTATGATGAATACTATGAGATGCTAAGAAAAGATCCTGAAAAACGCAAGGAATTCCTTGATTATCTTGCAATTAACGTTTCAGAGTTCTTTAGAAACCCTTCCATATGGCGGTCCCTACGAGACAAAGTTTTGCCAGACATTATAAAAGACAGGGGTAAAAGAATAAAGATGTGGAGTGCTGGTTCAGCCACCGGCGAAGAAGCATATTCCTTGGCAATACTAGCTTGCGAACTAAACTTGCTATGCCCTCCTTTTATCGAAGCTTGGGATATAGATGAAGAAGCAACAAATATAGCTTTGAAAGGAGTCTATCACCAGCGACAAATTACAAATGTCCCCAAGGAATGGTTAGAAAAATACTTCACTAAAGTTCAGGATGAACACATTAGAGTAAAAGATGAAATTAAAAGGCGCGTGCAATTTAAGATAGTTAATTTATTAAGTACGCCATTTCCACAAAATTTATATGATCTAATACTATGTCGCAACGTCATGATATACTTTTCCTCAGAAACGAAAAAAGAACTTTATCCGAAGTTTATTCAGGCTCTAAGACCCGGTGGTGTTTTGATGGTAGGTGCTACTGAACATATATACAATTACCGGGATCTAGGATTAGAGCCCCTTGGTCAATTTTTGTACAAAAAGTTAGTATAGTTCGCAAAATCCTAATCATTAACTCTTTGTCTGTTTTCTTTCCCCGCAATGAAATTGACCGATATAAACACCCCTTCCCATGGAACTCTAGCAATAGCATCGCAGATTCCATGGGAAAGGTTCATGCTATTTGCCCTTAAGCCTAGATGCACGTACAGAAACAGCAATATTTATTTGTAAAGCAGTTTAGTGAGATCTGACAATTTCCTTTATGCGCATTAATCTACTTAAATTAGATCGCTCCATCTCGTCTAATTTCATAGTTATATCCCTTATGGTCTCCTCAAAAGCAGGGATTAAAACGTATTCGAGGGCATTCACCCTCCTCCGCGTTCGCTCAATCTCGCAAGCCATAAGACGAAGTGCCTTTTCCTCGCTGGCCAAGCGTACTAAATCCGGAAGTAGTGCTGCAAATTGCTCTAAAGCCAGATCTAAACTACCCGAGGTCATTGCAAAACCATAACCTATTACTTGTCCCCCAGTCTCTTCAACGGCAAATTCAGGCACAACTACGCTCATGAGATTGCGTTTTTTTACGTCAACCATGGCCTCGCCGCCACTGGCCATTAATAGCGATTGTTCCAATATTGCCGGCACCATTTGTGCCCGTGCCATCAAGAAACTTCGGTAACAGGTGGTGAGCGCTGGCTCAACTTTTTCCCGCAATTTCATTACTTCTCTAGCTTTTTGCAAGAACTCTTTTATCAAAGCATCTTGTTTGTCTTTAAGCAGTTTGTGGCCTCTTTTTGCGGTAACAAGACGCTTTTTTATGACATTTAGCATCATCCTGTTGGGATTTACGTTTAACTTATTAGCCAACTTCGATCACTCTCTCATCCTGTGATTGGCTATCTTGTCGTTTAGGCTTGAGGTATTTTTCAATGTATTCATCCCTAACGCGCTTAAGTTCGGTTAGTGGCAATGGGGCCAAAAGCTCCCATCCTAGCTCTAAGGTTTCTAAGATGCTTCTGTCTTCATACTCTCCCTGTCTTACATATTTATCTTCAAATTTATCGGCAAAGTCTGCAAAGGCCTTATCGTTTTCGGTCAGGGCTCCTTCACCAAGAATTGTAGCTAACTCCTTGGCTTCTTTGCCCCTCGCATAAGCGGCAAATAACTGGTTAAGCAAATCGGCATGGTCTTCTCGTGTTTTACCTTTTCCTATGCCTTTATCCTTCAAGCGAGAAAGGGAAGGCAACACGTCAACTGGTGGATAAATGCCCCTGCGATGCAAGCCCCTGTTTAATATAATTTGTCCTTCTGTGATATAACCGGTCAAATCAGGTATTGGGTGGGTTATATCATCCTCGGGCATTGTAAGTATGGGCAACTGAGTTATAGATCCCGTGTAGCCGCGCAAGCGTCCTGCTCGCTCATACATTGTAGCAAGGTCGGTATAAAGATATCCTGGATAGCCCCTTCTTCCGGGGACCTCCTTTCGTGCAGCTGATATCTCACGTAGAGCCTCGCAATAATTGGTCATGTCTGTCAGTATAACTAATACGTGCATGTCAAGCTCAAAGGCTAGATACTCGGCGCAAGTAAGAGCTAACCTGGGCGTAGTTATGCGTTCTATAGCAGGGTCATCAGCTAAATTCAGAAACATGACAGCTCGATCGATGGCTCCCGTCCTTCTGAGGTCATCCATGAAGAAAGAGGCTTCCTCGAAGGTGATGCCCATTGCGGCAAACACGACAGCAAAAGCTTCACCGGTTCCCAAGACAGTTGCTTGACGTGCAATCTGAGCAGCTATTTTATTATGAGGCATCCCGCTGCCCGAAAAGATGGGCAACTTCTGGCCTCTTACTATAGGATTCATGCCATCGATTGTTGATATCCCCGTTTGTATAAACTCTGACGGATAGTCCCGTGAGTAGGGATTTATCGGATAACCGTTTATATCAAGATGTTTCTCTGGAATTATCGCAGGACCATCGTCTATGGGCTCTCCCCGTCCATTAAATATTCTTCCCAAAATGTCTTTGGAGACCGGTATCATCAATACCTTGCCCATAAAACGAACCTTGGTACTTTCGAGGTCAATTCCCGTCGTTCCTTCAAAAACCTGCACCAATGCCCTATCCGTCGATATCTCCAAAACGCGGCCCCGTCTTTTTTCCCCGTTGCTTAAAGATATTTCGACCAACTCATCGTATCGAACATCAATCGTCTTTTCAACCACCATTAGTGGACCAGAAAGGTCTGTTATTGTTCTATATTCCTTAGGCAGCATAGTTGTCGCCTCCTGTAGGTATGATCTTATTTATCTGAGAGCGGATCTCTGTTTCAAGCTGATCTAAGGACTCAAGATTTTCTTCAGCAATATATCGCATCCTCGCTATCTCTTCTCTAACAGGAAGTTCGAATAGTTTTTTAATGTCAGCTCCCCGCTTCAATGCATCCATTGCCGTACGATGAAAAGTCAAAATATTACGTAACATCTTAAATTGTTTATCCATTGAAGCATAGGTATCTATCTCATGAAAGGCATTTTGATGCAAAAAATCCTCCCTAATAGATTTTGCGGTCTCTAGGATTAAACGTTCCTCCCTCGAAAGCGCATCTATGCCGACCAGCCTGACGATTTCTAAGAGCTGAGCTTCCTCCTCCAAAAGCGACATGGCCTCCGTACGCTGTGAGCTCCATTCACCGTCATACCTTTCATCCCAGTATTCTCCAAGCACATCGGTATAAAGGGAATAACTGTTAAGCCAGTTAATCGCTGGGAAATGACGTTGATAAGCTAATGAAGCATCCAAACCCCAAAACACCTTTGTCACCCTGAGGGTATTTTGGCTGACAGGTTCCGAAAGATCCCCGCCAGGAGGAGAAACTGCTCCGATGACGCTTATTGCTCCTTCTCTCCCGTCTTCTCCTAAACATACACACCGTCCGGCACGCTCGTAGAAGGAGGCTAGCCTCGTACCCAGATAAGCAGGATAGCCTTCCTCACCTGGCATCTCCTCGAGTCGTCCTGATATCTCGCGCAGAGCCTCTGCCCACCGACTTGTGGAGTCAGCCATCAGGGCAACCGAGTATCCCATATCTCTATAGTATTCTGCGATCGTAATAGCCGTATAAACGCTGGCTTCGCGCGCTGCCACAGGCATATTGGAAGTATTGGCTATGAGCACCGTTCTTTTCATCAGCGGTTGCCCAGAACGCGGATCTGGCAATTGTGGGAACTCAAGCAAGACGTCGGTCATCTCGTTACCCCTTTCACCACATCCTACATATACAACTATCTCGGCGTCAGCCCATTTGGCGAGTTGATGCTGAATGACGGTTTTACCGCTACCGAAGGGTCCTGGAACACAGGCAGTTCCGCCTCTTGAGACGGGGAAAAACATGTCCAAGACGCGTTGACCTGTTAGTAGAGGTACTTCGGGGTTTAGCCTCTTTGCCACTGGCTTGGGAAATCTTACTGGCCAACGTTGCATCATCGTAATTTTATAGACGTTGCCCTCTTTTCCTTCAACTTCGGCGATAACTTCTTCTACCGTGTTCTTTCCTTCTTTGATGGATTTTACCCTGCCTTCAATGCCAATCGGAACCATTATGCGGTGTTCCACCAAAACGGTCTCTTGTACTACTCCAAGCACATCCCCTGAACTTACCAATTCTCCAACTTGAACTTTAGGAATGAATTCCCATTGTTTCCTTCTGTCCAAAGCGGGTACGTCTATACCTCTAGTAATGTAAGGACTTTGTGCTTCACTTTCAATAATCTTAAGCGGCCTTTGAACGCCATCGAAAAATTGTTCGATAAGCCCAGGCCCTAACTCAACGCTCAAGGGGGCACCTGTACTGATCACCGGTTCTTTTGGTTTTAAGCCTGAGGTCTCCTCGTAAACCTGAATGAACGCATTATCCCCCTTAAGCTCTATGATTTCTCCCACAAGACCTAAATCGCCTACGCGAACTACGTCGTACATAGACGCGCCAGCCATACCGCTAGCTACTACTAAGGGCCCCGATATTCTAGAAATTGATCCCTTTATCTGCTGCTTACGAGCTTCTTCGCCCATGAAAGTTCCCCCCAAATCCAAAAATTTTCCTAATCATTTATTGGCAAATATATCGATGCCGACCGCCTTTTCCACCCAATTTCTTATCTGTGATGTGCCGTAACCGGTCGAATACTTTAAAGTTGGTATGGAAATTACGCTTAACATGTTATCACATGTTAAATCATCTATCATTTGCTCATATCTCCGGCAAAGATCTTCCGTCATGAAGCAAATAGCGAATCTCTTGTTTATCAAATCAAGGAGAATCTCTCTTAACCTGTTTTCATCATCAGGGTCATCTATTGCGAATTGTCTTAGCCCAATGGCTTGAAAAGGTAAAATGCTATCATAATCACCTACAGCTGCAATTCGGTGACCTCTATGCTGCATGACGTAACAACCCCTTTATCATGTCTTTCTCCACTCCGCTTGCTTTGCCAACCAGAATTATTCTGAGGTTACGAACTTCCATCTCTTTAAACCATAGGTAGCGCACTACTTGTTCTGGTGCAAATGGATCGTATTGATATTGGTCCAAATAACTACTTATTAATCTATCCGAACGTCGCTCTACCTCGGGCAAGACCTGAAAGTCTTCTACCTCTTCTATACCGCTTAACGCGTCGCCCATATAACCAAAAGAAAGCGCCCTCGACCACGACTCTCGAGGTTCGGGATAAAGCTGGGTTAAGAGATCTGAAGAAAAAATCCCGCCAGGGTGAAGGTGATCTAAAACCTCAGAAACATCGACATTCAACCTTTTCAGGCGCAACATCGTCCTAATATTTTCTCCATCTATGCGAAGACGAACGTATTCCTTCACGCCAGGAAAGGAAATATCATCGGCAATAAGGCGCATGGCGTAAAACATATGACGATCCAAAATGTTTTCAATTTCCAAGATATTCTTGGTCTGCTCCCATATCATGACACAAGAAGGTATAACCCTATGCAACTGATAAGGAAGGAGGCGATAATCTTCGCTTTCTATGGCCAATATCATTTCATCAGCCGGATAAGATCCCATAGAAACCAAAAGATCCCACCGGCTCTCTCCTCCACCTCTTTGTGCAAACAAGCTTTTCAACACAACCTTCATATTGTGAAAGTCATAGGGAACTTGGAACAAGGAAACTATCGAGGGATCAGGAACAAATTTTCTAAGCTCGTTGTAAAGATAGGCAAGTTCTGCTTCTAGTAACTTATCATACGAAGAAGCACCAGTCTCGGCTACCCACTGTCCATAACAAGTCTCCATAAGCAACTTCCATGCACTATCAAAGCCGTCCGCATCAGCCATTTGCTGCAGAATGGTCGAATCGACCATCCGATTTTCCATGGCCTTGATACGAGACACAGCATATGTATAATCACATTCAGCTTTCAACAGCCTCACCAACCCTAAAATATTTCATGATTCGTCACTTAAAAGTTGCCAATTTCAACGAAATAGCCACCACGTTATTCTGCTATCTTAAAGGGTTAGTTCACAAAAAGTTCCTCCGCAATGGTCAATTCCAGATCATCTTGAATGTTGGTTATTAGCATGTCAAAAGAACAATTAATATCTATATCTCCCAGATTAAGCACGAAGCCACCTTTGTGTGGCAAATGCTCATGTGCCAAAACAAGCTTCGTACCGTTTTCCTCATTAAAACTGGCAATCCACTCGTTGGTAATGACCTTTTCATCCTCACCAACGTATAATACGCCTTCCACCGACTCTGATTCTTTGACGGCCGTTTTTAAAAGTTTTGCCACGAAGGCAACATGCGTCTTCGAGTCAAGTTGACATAGTTTCTCGCGAGCCTCATTCAGTACTCCCTCGATCAGGGATCTCTTCATGGCTAGTTCCAACTTCCTAAGATCTAGATTCGCCACTATCTCCCTTCTTTTGAAGACGTTTTCTCTTTCTTCCTTTGCACGTTGCATCCATTCTTTTTGTATTTTTTGAGCCTCTTCTTCAGCTTTTGAGATGATATCATCTGCTTCTGCTTTAGCCTTTTTCAGTATCTCCTCAGCCTGTCTCTTGGCATCTTCCTCTATCTTTAATTTCACATCAGCTAGAGCCATTGCATACACCTCTATAGGCTAATGCCATTTAGCAATATAATGCTCATCAATAAGGCTAAAACAGCGTAGGTTTCAACCATAGCCGGAAGTATGACAGCTTTACCCGTCTCTTCCGGTCGTTTGGCGATAAGCTGGATGCAAGCAGCAGAGGTCTTACCCTGGGAAAATCCTGATATATAGCCCACAATGGCAATTGGTAGGCAAGCGAAAAGTATCGCCATCCCCTGTTCTAAGCTAACAGGAACCGGAGAGCCGCCCAACAAACCCACTTTCATGATGGTAAAAAACCCGGTCAACAATCCATATATTCCCTGAGTCCCCGGTATCGCCTGAAGAAGCAGGATTAATCCAAACTTTCCAGGGTCTTCCGTCATTACTCCTGCTCCGGATTCACCAGCAACACCTACTCCCAAAGCAGAACCGGAACCAGCACACCCTGCAGCTAAAGCAGCACCTAATATTGCTAAAGCAAGTCCCCATTCCATTATCAACAACACGCTCCTTTCAAAAAATATAAATCAGCGTTAAACTACTCCATCTTCAAACATGAGATTAACTGAAAGCTTTGGCCCGAATTAACACTTCATAATCACGGGCATCGGTAACATTGATATATCGCGCGTCCATATTAAAGGGCTCAAAGGACCTGCCGCCGGTTTTGTAAAATTTACTAAAGAATTCAACGTACTGCAAACGCAATGAGTGCACAAAGGCGCCTAAAATGTTTACCGCAATGCTAAATCCATGACCCCCTGTAAATAAAACGAAACCCAAAAGCCATCCTATGTAAGGAATACTAAATAACTGCATCGTTAGTGTATTGATAATCATGGCGATAGCTGAGGTTGCTAGACCCAGCGCTAAGAGTCTGCTGTAACTTAAAACATCACCCAAATATGAAGTGATAGAATACAAACTCATCACGCCAGAGAACAGCTTGGAAAATATGTTCTTCTTTTCTCTTCCTTGAGTGGCAATTAATATGCCGGCCCCAACTAAGGAGATAATCGCGCTTGGCGATGAGAAGACGGGAGATAGCATTCCAGCGCGAACCAAGATGTACATAGCCAATCCTAAAAGAAACGTTATCCAGCCTCCCTGATCTCCAATCGCTCCAATGTAATCTTTCTTACGGAGATTATCAAAAAAGGCTATGAAAAGCCCGAAGATGATTTGAACAAAACCTATAAACAACGAAAATCCCAAAAAAGGCATTGGATCGTGCATCACGTCTGTGATCTTCACTGAGTTTTTTAAATCTCTCAATGCTGCGAAAATGGGAAAGGCGTCGATCATATCCCCAAACAAAGAACCCGTCAGAATACCAACCAGAACCGATGAGACTCCTCCTAAGAGGAGCAAAATAAAAAACTTCAAAGCATCTCTACGCGGACAATACTTCAAGATTGCAAAAAGGAGGATTAACGCAAAAATCCCGCCGTAACCAGCATCTCCTAAGCACATGCCAAAAAATAGAAAATAAAATGGGGCAAAAAAGGGAGTCGGATCAATGCCATCATATTCAGGCAACCCGTATAGTTTAGTCAATGGTTCGAATGGCAACACCCATTTTCTGGAAACCAAAAAAATTGGAGGTTCTTCTTCCTCCTCCGGGTCTGAAATTTCCATATGCACTAACTTATCGTAGCAAGATAACGCTTCACTGATAACATCTATCACTACCCGAGGAATCCACATTTGCATCCACGTTGCATGCTCCGTAGATAAGCCCGAGCAAAGAGCCTCAATCCTTTTTTTGGTAAGATTGTAATAATCGTGAAGCAGCTGAACCTTTGAGAAATTCTCTTGAGCTTCTTCGGCAATTTGCTCTAAAAACCGCTCTTCTTGGGATTTCAACTCTTCCTTACGATTAGCAAGTTTGCCTAATTCTTCGGCAGGCGTCCCGGACAATCTTCGATCGAGTTCGATTATAGACGCTCCACTAGCGCTAAAAATGCTTCTGATCTCTTCATTCTTCTTTCTAATAAAGATCGCAATCGCATAGACTTCCTTATCTTTTTCGGCAGGCATAGAAATGTGAAATTCCCCTTCATCTGGCTTGAGAAACCCACCTAATTCTGTTTTCAGGACACCGATTTGTTCCACAGGAACAGTGGCAATCAAACCAGTTATGTACTCCGTGCCTTCTGTCAATAAAGACAAAGGCAATGAAAAGTCTTTTATTTTCACAAGAACCTCTTCTGCAGCCTTAAGTTTTGAAAGTTCTGCCCCTATTTCTGATAGTTTTTTATCCAATTCTCTGAGTTTTGCGGAATAATCTACTAGATCAAGTGATTTCTCTAATTCGACCATCTCATCCAAGGAAACCTTCGGCTTATTGCCCAGCAATCTCGCAATCTTATCTCCCTCGTCCTCGTAGTATGGTTCAAGAAACCTTATCACGAACCTCGCTTCGGACAATTTTTCATCAAGATTCTTTAAACTCTCAAGCTGCGGCATGTCTCCCTCTGTCCGTTGAGTCTTGATGATCTCGCAACATCCAAGCTTTTGTAGATCACTTATCACCTCATCCCTCACGGACTCATGAACCACCAAATCGAGCTTGCAGAACTTAGCTATAGCCATACTTCTTCATCACCTCTTCCACGACTAAAGCAGCAACTTGATCAACCTTGGCTGCATATAGCTCCCTTTGAGAAGTGATTTTCTTCCTTCCCTCCTCTATCGATGAGAGGGCCTTCTTCTCTGCTTCCTCTTCGGCCTTTTGAATTACTTCCCTATACTGAGCCCGGGCTTTGGCTTTTGCTTCTCTGAGCATTTCCTCTGCTTTTGCGCGGGCTTCTTCGAGAATGCTGTGAGCTTTGACTTTCGAGTCATCTACCAACTTCTTAGCGGTTTCTTCGGCTTCTTTTAGCTCTTGCGCAATATCAGATGGCATCCTACTCACTCCTTTGCCGAAATTATGTAAAACACACCTAAAATATCAAAATATAAGGAACAAGTTATGATTGCCACAATTGAAGTACAGTCTACTAATTTTGACAAGCAATGTCAAATTACTCCGGTTATATGCACAAAAAAACGGAGCGGACAACGGGACTCGAACCCGCGACCCTCGGCTTGGGAAGCCGATGCTCTACCTTTTGAGCTATGTCCCGATCGCGCTCCAGATAATATTAGCACAGATAGGGCTTCTTATTCAACGACTTTTTTAAAAATTCATACAAATTCGATAGAGGCCGACGCTCCTAACTCGACATAAAAAAATTCCTGACAGGCCAAAAGCCGGTCAGGAACTAAAGTCTGGAGCGGACAACGGGACTCGAACCCGCGACCCTCGGCTTGGGAAGCCGATGCTCTACCTGCTGAGCTATGTCCGCCTGCGCATAAATTATATCGGGAAGGTGTTCCTTTTGCAAGGATCCGATCTTCCTCAAGATGTAACTTTTATGGGCACAAGATCTTCATTAAAGCAAGCAAACAACTAACAATTGCAATGCTGATTGTTAAGAAGGGCCTTCGATATTTCCTCAAGCTTCTCGTCGGTTATGCTGAATTTTTTCTCGAATCTTTTGTCGTTAACTTTTGCAACGATAATCTTGTCGGGAGAAATTTCGCGGATTATGTTTTTCAACTTATCAATTGATCCCGGATCATCGCTACGACCCTTGATGATGGTAATTTCGAATATAAATTTCCCTGAGTATTGCCTCCTAAAAGTGGCCATGTTTGAGATATATTCAGCTAAAGTATACCCTTCGATAGGTCTTTGGAGCTTTTGAAAGTCCTCTTCCGATAATCCCTTTATCTCACCTACAACTTCATCGCAACTATTGGCAATTTTCATATATTCACTTCTACCTAGCAAATATCCGTTAGTAAATAGCCTTACAGTCTTACCTTTAGCCTTGATGAGATCTATGATATCGTCAATCCTATCGTTTAATAGGGCTTCTCCCTTTGAGTTAACAAAGATCAAATCTGGATCCAAAACATTTATATTGTTTTCCAGCTCAACTATTGAATTATCCGTCCCAGGAAATGATCTTTGGACATCTGTTTTATGTTGGGACCTCCCAATGGGACAAAATACACAATCAAAATTGCAATATTTTTCCGGAAGTATATTTACTTCCAATACTTTTCTTCCGTCCTCTATGTAAATATCCTTATAGCTAAAATAGCTTGAGGAATTCATTGTGATATCCTGCTCCTTTTAACAATATATCACCTTACTCGCTCGCTTCCACCTTTACATATCAATGCCAATTTTGTGATTTTGACCTCATTAGCTACTTT
>JAAYTM010000106.1 GCA_012518015.1 Synergistaceae bacterium | reverse complement strand
TTTCTGATATTGTCAAATATCCTGCGACCTTCGGCGATAGCATTTACTATAGTTGCAAATCTGTCATCTTCAAGTATGATGTCGGCAGCTTCTTTACTGACCTCAGTGCCCTGTATGCCCATGGCTATTCCTACATCGGCCTGTTTTAAGGCAATAGCATCGTTCACGCCATCGCCCGTCATGGCTACTACCTCGCCTGCCTTTTGAAGGCCTTTTACTATCTTGTATTTGTGTTCAGGAAGTACCCTGGCAATTACCGCCACTTCTCTCGCCCGTTGCGCAATATCTTCCTCGCTCATCGCGGAGATCTGTTGGCCATCTAAAGCTCTAGAGTCACTATCATCCAATATGCCGACTTCCTTGGCGATGGCTATTGCTGTGGTAACATGATCTCCCGTTACCATTATCACATGAATCCCCGCTTCGCGGCAATTAGCAACAGCCTCCCTTGCTTCCTCTCGAGGAGGGTCCATTATTCCCACCACTCCTAAAAAGGCCAACTCTTCCAAAGATTCGCCAAATGCAAAGGCAAGGGTTCTCATGCCCATGCTGGCCAGTTTTTCCACTGCCTCTTTCCACTTATCACGAAGGGCAGGAGAAAAAGGTTGCAAACTATCATCTTCGTAGATGAACTTGCAATCCTGCAGCAAGCGCTCCGGTGCACCTTTAACGGCCACAAAATCGTCATGGTATGTAACCATGCGCATGACGGAGGAATCAAAGGGGTCTTCTTTTAATCTGGGAAATTCTTTTCTGATCTCTGTGATGTCAAAGCCGTTCTCGTATGCCCATTTGAGCAAGGCGATTTCCATGGGATCGCCTATCTGATTTTCGTTATTTAATGTAGCGTTATTACATAAAATGGCAACCCTAAAAATCAAATCCCTTGCTCGGTCATTTGTAACGAGGTGTTCTCGAACTGTCATTTTGTTTACCGTTATAGTTCCTGTCTTGTCCGTGCATATTACGGAAGTGCTTCCCAAGGTCTCCACGGAGGCTAAGTTTCGAACTAATGCGTTGAGTTTTGCCATTCTATGGACTCCCAGAGCAAGAGTCATCGTTGCTACAAAGGGAAGTCCCTCGGGTATTGCCGCTACAGCCAAGGCGATGCCCGTTTGAAGCATGGGTAAAAGTTTGTTGCCCTCAAATACACCCAGGGCGACCGTAATTGCTACGATTGCGAGCACTAACTTGATGAGCAATCGGCTGAATTTTGCAAGGCGTGCTTCCAGGGGGATCTCTCTTTTTTCGACCGTTTGAAGCATCTTGCTTATGCGCCCAAGCTCGGTATTAAGGCCGGTAGCGCAAATTACAACCTTAGCACTTCCTCGCACGACTGCAGTTCCTGCGTAAAGACAATTAACCCTATCGGGAAGCGGAGTGTCTTTAGGCAAGGTGTTAACTGATTTGTCTACGGGGACCGATTCTCCGGTAAGGGCCGATTCGTCTACCGCCACTGAGTAACCCTCTATTAACCTGCCGTCCGCAGGAACCACGTCGCCAGCCTCAAGCAAAACCATGTCTCCCGGAACCAGGTCTTGTGAGGGCAATAAAAAAATCTCTCCATCACGCAATACCTTAACTTGATGTACGACCATCAATTTTAGAGCCTGTAATGCCTTTTCGGCGCGGTATTCCGTGAAGAAACCAATGGCAGCGTTAATCAATATTACGATTATTATCGCTCCTGCATCCAGCCTTTCGCCCATTATGATGCTGATGAATGCGGCGACGGCTAGAACGTAGACCATAGGACTCTTAAATTGTCTTAAAAAAAACTTCCACCATGGAACTTTTTCTTCTTCTGCCAGTTCGTTTGGCCCAAAGATCCGCAAGCGCCTTAGGGCCTCGTCACTAGACAGTCCGTGCTCTCTCGATGAGTGAAGCAGGGAAAGCAACTCTTCCTCAGGTATATCATGGAAATCCTTCAGCTGAATTACGTCTTCCAACAGTGGTCCTCCCTTTAGTTGTCCTTAATATTCTACACCCTTGCGTGCTGATATATTTTTTTGATATGGGTGTTTAATCTCAACCATTTCCGTTACCAAATCAGCGATTTCTATGATTTCCTCGGGAGCATTTCGTCCGGTTAAAACGAGCTCGATGGTTGGGAGTTTTATGCTGATCAAGTTTAGCACATCGGATATTTTGAGCAAACCGAAGTCGACGGCAACATTAATTTCGTCCAGGACTACCAAGTCGTATTTTGGATTAGTGAGGCATTTTTCAGCAATTTCAAGTCCTCGTTGTGCTTCCTCTAGGTCCCTATCGGTATGTTTACCTTTTCTAAAACATTTGTCTCCTCCCGTCCTAAAGAGTTCAACGTTGGGAAGATAGCTCAGGCCCTTTATTTCACCATAAAAAGGCCATCCCTTCATGAATTGAACCATAGCAGCTTTTCCGTCGTGACCAACGCATCGCACGATCAAGCCCATAGCTGCGGTGGTTTTTCCTTTGCCATTTCCAGTGTATACTTGGACCAATCCCCTTTCAAATAAAGACACAATAGGTCACTCCCATTGAAACAAATTTTTTATGGTATTACAATGCCTGTTGCAGGGAGGTATGTCAATAGTGAATCGAAAAGTTTTCCTCGTTAAAGGTGTCGTTCAAGGCGTAGGTTTTAGACCCTTCTGTTCTAGAATGGCGAAGGAGCTTGAGCTTGGTGGGTCGGTGCAAAACAACTCATCAGGTGTCATAATAGAGCTTTACGGCACAGATAAAAATATAAAAACATTCATGGAAAGACTCATAGAGGAGGCCCCTCCTCTGGCAATGATTCAGGCAATAGAAGTAGTTTGCGAGGATGATGTGCCGGAGGGCTTGAAGGATTTTACGATAAGAACAAGCGAAAAACAGGAGATACAACAAGTATTGATACCACCTGATATAGCGACTTGCGATGATTGTTTGAGGGAGATGAGGGACCCGGGAGATAAAAGATATCGGTACCCCTTCATTAACTGCACGAATTGTGGGCCGAGGTATACAATTATCAAGGGACTGCCCTACGATAGGACGAAAACTACCATGGCTTGTTTTCCCATGTGTGAGGATTGTAGCAGGGAATATCACGATGTGACCGATAGGCGCTATCATGCTCAACCAAATGCATGTTCAAGATGTGGCCCCACCTTATGGATTTGCGATGTGAAGGGAAAGAGGTTAGCAATAAATGACGAAGCCATCGAATTAACCAAAAGATACTTGAAGATGGGCAAGATATTGGCCATAAAAGGCGTAGGTGGTTACCATCTAGCCTGCGATCCAAAAAATGATGAGGCTGTAAGGACACTTCGAGTTCGAAAAAGAAGGCGTGATAAGCCCTTTGCACTTATGGCAAAGAATTTGGATGCGGCCAGAAAAGTGGTATTTATTAATGAAATGGCTGAAAAGCTGTTGCTATCGCCAAGAAGACCTATAGTTGTATGTCCTAAAAGAAGCTGTGATCGATTGTCAGATTACGTGGCTCCCAATATTGACACCTACGGAGTGATGTTGCCCTACACACCGGTGCATCATTTACTTTTAGAAGATCAAGATCTTCTAATCATGACAAGTGCGAACCTCTCGGATGAACCTTTGGTTGCTGGCAATAGGGAAGCCTTGAGGGATCTCGGCTCGATAGCCGACTACTTTCTCATGCACGATCGCGATATCTACGTTAAGATAGACGATTCAGTCATTGCCTTGGCTGGAAGGACGCCGATTTTGACCAGGAGAGCCAGGGGATATGTTCCTCAACCTTACATTTCCAAGGACTTGCTGCCGCCAATTTTCGGGGCAGGGGGAGAGATGAAATCAACCTTCTCGGTTGCACATGACCATTACATCTTTACTAGCCAATATTTGGGCGATTTAAAGGAGCTTTCAAGCATCTCGCTATACGAGCATGTAATGGACTTGTTTTTGTTGCTTTACGAGATCTCGCCCTCCTACTTGGTTTATGACAAACACCCACTTTATTTGTCGACGAGGATAGCCAAAAATAAGCTATCCCACATAAAAGATAGCATTGCCGTACAACACCACCACGCGCATTTGGCGGCTTGTCTTTGGGATAATCATTTTACAGGGGAGGCTATTGGCCTGATACTCGATGGCACCGGGTACGGTGATGATGGCAATATCTGGGGAGGCGAGTTTTTGGTTGGCAGTGCAAAAAATTTTATCAGAGTTGGCCATTTTTTGAATGCACCACTACCAGGAGGGGATAAGGCGGTCTTGGAACCTTGGCGATTCGCCCTTTCTCTTTTGGTTGAAACCTTTGGTAAAGAGAAAGCTTTAGAACTAGCTCGCATGTTTTGGCCAAAAAGAGAAAAGATGTTGGAACCCATACTTCGAAATTTGGGTATATATATTAAAACCTCATCAGCAGGAAGGTTGTTTGATGCTGC
>JAAYTM010000105.1 GCA_012518015.1 Synergistaceae bacterium | reverse complement strand
TTATATGTCCGTGTGTTATGCGCGAGACCTGGTGAGTGATTTCAAATTGCTCTTCTTTATCCATTTTCTCCACATAAAATATCAACGGCAAAATTCTCATGAGCGACCCGTTGCCGTTACTGCGTTCATCCGTAGGTCCGGCTTCTAGGGGATCAACTCCTTTCTTTAAGCGTGAGATGGCAATTTGAGTCGTGTGGCCAACGTCAAAGGCCTTTCCCCAGGGCGTCCAGTATCCCTCATACATCCATTTGACGAATTTGTCAGCGATATCCTGAAGGTCAAAGCCATTGCAAAGCGATTCGGCCAAACAAAAGGCAAGAGAGCTGTCGTCTGACCACGTGCCCGGCGGCTGGTTGTGAGTTCCGTATCCCGTCATGTCTTTGACGGGATTTCTTCTAAGCTTTTCCCTGGATTGAAACTCCACGGACACACCGAGTGCATCTCCGATGCATAATCCAAGCAAACCGCCTATGACCTTGTCTTTTTTCATGGATGCTCACTTCCTAATTTACGATAAAGGCCAGGGTAGTCTTTGACGTGGAAGATTTAACCCTGGCCTAGTGTTGTTTATTGATCTACAGAAGCGGGCATTTGTGATCCGAGGCGTGAACGGATTGTCCTTTCTTTTCCTCCATCCACTGGTGCCTTCGCTCCTCCCTCTTGAGTACTTGCGGCTCAAGCTGCAGCCTGCTTCCTTCAAGCAATTCGGAGACGCCGCCGCCCGAAGAGGCAGATTGTCTCAGGCATATATCAGTGCAGCCGTGGCAATGTGAGCTGGCGTCTTCCGGTTCGGTATACACGGTAATGGTCCCTTCAAAGTTCCTGAGCACAACCCTTCGCTCGCCCTGGGCCAGCAGGTAGTTTGGCATGAGCGGGATCTTGCCGCCGCCTCCGGGGGCGTCTATCACGAAGGTAGGGACAGCCATGCCGGTTGTATGCCCGCGCAGGAATTCTATGATCTCGATGCCCTTGCCTACCGAGGTGCGAAAATGAGATATGCCTCGTGATAGGTCGCATTGATATATGTAGTAAGGACGCACCCTGTTCATCAAAAGCTTTTGAAATAACTCTTTGAAGATGTAAGGGCAGTCGTTTATGCCGCGCAGCAGTACCGATTGGTTGCCAAGCGGTATGCCTGCATCGGCCAACATATTTAAAGCTCTATTCGAGTATGGCGTAATTTCCTTAGGATGATTGAAATGAACGTTGATCCACAGCGGATGAAATTGTTTTAACATCGAGGTCAAAGAGCTCGTGATCCTTTGAGGCATCACAGCAGGGACTCGCGTTCCTATCCTTATGATCTCCACGTGAGGTATCCGCCTCAGGCTGGCCAAAAGCCATTCGAGGTTATCGTCTTCCATGGTAAGAGGGTCTCCGCCTGTGACGAGTATATCTCGAAGCACAGGTGTCCTTTCGATGTAATCTATGGCTGCCTGAATTTCCTCGCGACTTTTTGGCCTGTCCACTTCGCCCGCAAATCGCCTTCTGGTGCAAAACCTGCAGTACATGGAACACTGGTCTGTCACGAGCAGAATGCCCCTATCGGGGTATCTGTGCACGAACCCGGGGACCGGCGCATATCTGTCTTCAGCTAAAGGGTCATAGAAATCCTCTTCCGCAGTGTTTCTTTCTTTGGAAGTTGGAACGGCCTGCATGCGAATAGGGCAATTGACGTCCTTTGGATCCATTAAAGTAGCGTAGTAGGGAGTGATCGCCATTCTCAGCTCCAAAAGGTCGTCGTTTAAGGCCTTTTTCTCCTCAGACGTCAAGGTAATGATTTCACCCAAAGTCTCAATGTCGGTAATGCGGTTAGCAAGCTGCCAATGCCAATCGTTCCACTCTTCCGGCGTTACATTTTTCCATAGGGATATTTCCCTATAATCTTTCATTGCTTTTACTGCCTCCCGAAAGATTATTTTTTGTTACGCATTTATAAAAAATTACTAAATCATCGCCTTCCTTGTAGAACGATGGAATGCGTCCACATAAATTAAAGTTCATAGCTTCATAAAAGGCCCTTTGTCCCACGTAGTGTTCACTGCCCGAAGTCTCCACCCTGATGTTGATCTTATCCTTTTCCTTTAAAAGACATTGTTCCATGCGGCTTATGATGCGCCTGCCAAAGCCTTTGCCTTGATGCGAAGGAGAAACGACTACCCAATAAAGATCATAGGTGAATTCTGTCATTGGCGTTTTTCCGTATATTAAAAAAGCGACATCTTCCCCATCTTCTTTCTCCGTGAGCATTATGTATCCTTCTTCGTTGGGACCCTCCAAGCACTGGCGCAGTAATCCTTCCAGTACTTGAAGTTCGGCCTCGTTAAAGGCTTTGCTAGATCGCGCTATATTCAGGTACTTCGTATATGGCCTGTTTAGCTGGTTCATATAGATTCTCCTTTAATGCGATCTCGACCAAATAGGACACGAGGGCTTCATAGGACAAGCCACTCCTCCTGCTTTGGTTTGCCAGACCGCTGTCAACGTTCAAATCAGGATTTGGGTTTACGTCGATGACGTAGAGCCTTCCATCCTTTTCCCTCAGGTCAACTCGAAAATATCCCCTGCAAGAAAGAGTAATGCCGGCACGCTTGGCAATCCAAATGAGACGCTCTTTTGCCACGTCGGAGATGATTTTGGGATTTTCGGGGGATATTTTGTATCCCGGGCTGTTCGTATCCCATTTTGCCCTGTAATCTAAAAAAGGCATTACGTCGGGGTAATCTTTGTAATCTATCATTGAGATTCCCACGACTTCATAGGGTGGAACTCCAACCAACCCTACGTTGAATTCTCGTCCTTCCAAAAACTCCTCGACGATTATTCCTGCTGGAAAGGCCGAAAGTTTGTGTGGCAACACTTTATTTAATTCTTCTTTACTTGTTACCAGTGAAGCTTCATCTATGCCAACGCTACCATCTTCGAAGCGAGGCTTAATGAAGGCTGGACAAGGCAAATCAATGACATTGCCCACGGCGTGCTTGAGATACACGCCTTGCGGTACGGGTACGCCCTCCATTGCTAATAATTTTTTAGCTAAAAATTTGTCTAAAGAAGCATATAAGGCCATTGAGCCGTTGCCGGTGAAGGGGATCTTAAGGCTTTCCAAGAAGATCGCAAAGGAGACTTCTTTAGTGCTGTCATCCGAGAACCCCTCAAAAAGGTTGAATATACAGTCAGGGTCGTGGCGCAATATCTTAGCTTCAAGCCTGTTTAAATGGTTGATGTCTTCTTTGGTGATTTCCAAAATGCCTACATCGTAGCCATTGGACGACAGAGCGTCAACGACTGAGTTCCTGCATCGCAGTACATCCAGAACGTCACTTCTTTCCGTTTCTTCCTTAGCCGTGACTACCAATACCTTTGCCATGATTTACCCCTCCACCCAATGTATTCCATAGCGTTTAAAAGCAGATCGCAGAATGCCGAATATAAGATCGTGGTAATTTCCTCCGCTTAAAGAATAAAGAATCGGGAGATCGCTATAATACGGTGACAGTCCGGGTAAAGGATTGATGTCTATAACACGAAGGCACCCTGATTCATCCATGCGCATATCTATCCTTGCGACATCTCGTAGTTCGAGGGCGCGAAATGCTTTAAGTGCAGTGGATGCCGCCTGTTCTCGTACCTTTGCGTCTAAAACTTGAGGTCCCTCGTATAGAATTCTTTCCTCCCATTCCCGTTTATGGTCAAGGGTGTATAAAAACGTACCACTATGAGAAGGTGTACGTTCCGATATCCTCATCATGCCGATCACGCGAGTTTCCTCGTCGTTCCCAAGCACTCCAGCGGTTATTTCAGCTCCCGGCAAAAAGACCTCCGCAATGGCCGGTTGCTTGTACCGCTCAAATATTCTCAAGACGTTTCTTTCCAACTCCTCTGCATTTTTGGAGATGGAGTCGTGAAACACGCCTTTTGAAGAACCTTCCCAACGTGGTTTTACTATGTAAGTTGAATTTTCCGAGACGAATAACTCCTTTGCCTTAACGAGATCGTCTCGGCTACGAAAATGGGTCATCTTGGGGACAGGAACGCCTTCGTAATTTAGGACGACATTTGTAAGGTATTTGTCCAATGATATAGCAAGAGAAACGGGGTCCGAGCCTGTGTAGGGAATGCCGAGTGATTCCAACAGGCTTGGAATTTGTGCTTCTCTGCCTCTGTAAATATCCTTTCCTTCGGCGATATTGAATACAAAATCAGGAGGATTTGTAGTTAATTTGGAGAATAAATCCTCATCTTGTTCTAATAGGACCGTTTCGAATCCAAAACTTTCAATTTCTCGTGCTAAGGCATCAATGGTACTTTGGGAGTCATATTCCTCATAGAGATCATCGGGCTCGTCACTTTTGGTGGGTTTTTTTAAATTAAAGACGATGCCAATGACCTTGATTGGTAGGGGTACTTCTTGACTTGAATCTTTGTCATCCATCCTTCACAGTCACCTCTCCTTGAGGTATAAGATACATGCCAATTAAAAAATTCCCTCTCTTTCGAGTTCGAGGGAAGGGCCAAATTACTAGCAATATATCCTTTTTTCTGCGAGGATTATAGTGCTTATTTTTTGAATATGCAATGGGTTATGGAGTGATTTTATGGAAAAATCTAATATTATTAAGGTCAGGCGATTTTTCGAGATTGCCCTTGTGACAAAAGCCTTTCTCATCGCCTCGCCAAAGCCCATAGCGTTGTTGCCGATAGGTCCCCAGGGGTGCGGGAAGAGCACCTTAGCGGCCTATTTGGCCCGCAGGTTTTATGACTTCGAAATAATTTCTCAAGACGAAATCAGAAAGAAAATGTTTTCCGAGCTCTACCCTGAACTGCAAGACGCTGGAGATGAGAAGATGTACGAGGTTTTAAGGCCAAAGGAGCCGGAGATTCGAAGCAAGGCAATCGAAATGCTTAAAAACAGCGTTAAGCCCGTGGTTTACATCGATAGGATGAATCTCACTGCCACTTCCAGAGCGGACTTTATTTTGCCGGATAGGTTTAACGTAGCCATCTTTTTTCGCTTGCCCTTGGAAGAAATCTTAAACAGGCATAAAAGCAGGCCCCTCAAGGCCTTGGCCATCCCAGATTATATAGTCATAAGTTGCTTTAGAAGGGTCGAGTTCCCAAAGCAGGAAGAGTTCGATGCTATTGTGATAATAGAGCAAATAAGGCGAAGGAGGAGAGAAGGCATCGCCAAAAGCGAGGATAAAGATTCCGTAAAATAAAGTTTGCTGTGGTCGCAATCTGAGACGTGAATTAGCGCTTCTCATTCGTCCCTTTTGTTTTTAGCCTTGTATCTAAAAACGTATATTATTATTATCCCTCCACAAAGCAGCAACAGTGCGATGGAGATTGAATGAAGCATATCGTCGAGTCGTTCCACGTTGTTTCCGATATAAAACCCGAGCAAGGCAAGGATTATCACCCATATGCCGGCTCCGAGGGAGGTGTAAAGGCAAAAAAGGTCCATTCTCATTTTTGCTATGCCGGCAGGCAACGAAATGTACTGCCTGATACCTGGCAGCAACCTTCCAACAAAGGTACTCACTGCACCGTGTTTTTCGAAAAATATTTCGGCCTTCCTCAGGTTTTTTTCGCTCACCAAGAAATATTTTCCATATTTTAGCAAAAAGTGTCTGCCTATCTTGAGGGCGACGTAATAGTTAAAAATCGCCCCCAACAGGCTTCCAATAATTCCACAACCAATTACAGCAGGAAGTGACATCTTGCCCTCTGCGGCTAAATACCCTGCTGGCGGTATTACCACTTCGCTGGGAAAGGGGAAAAAAGAGGATTCCAGGAACATCAAAGCCGTTATTCCCGGATAGCCGAGGTGTCCGATGGTGTTTACAAGAAAGTTTACGATGGCTTCAAGCACCGCTCTGTCCCTCTTGGTGGATGTAATGTTTTTTATCGCGATGACATAACTTCAATTTAATTTCCCTCTTTTACGTGCGATATATATAATCTCCCATCATCACGTGTTATTGTAACGAAAAAAGGGCTTTTCGAACATCACAAATTTGCGAAGCAAGAACGAGAGCTTCCTTTTTATTGGCAGGGATTTTAGGAATTATTGGAACTTTTTCCCCAACAATTTGATAGCAGGAAACAAAAAGAGCGTAAAAAATCCCAATAAGATTGCAGCATGCAATGCCGGCAAAGAAGTTGTGCCGATGGTTGAAACGCTTTTAAAACCTTTCACAGCATATGTGAGAGGCAGAAAGTGCGCAAAAATCTGCAAAGACCTGGGCATGAATTCAATGGGATATACGACGCCGCTAGCGAAAACCATTACGAAGCGTGGAAGATTTAGCAGTGTTTGAGCCTCAAAGACCTCTCTTACGAGCAAACAAAGCAGCGAACCCATAGTCGAAAAGGCAAGTAAAGAGGGCAAGAGAATCAGAAAGAACGACGGCCAATTTACGTGAAAATTTAGAAATAAAGCGCACGTTACGGCAACTATAGTGCTCATGATGAAACCAAAGATAGCTCCTCCCAAGATTTTCCCTAACAAGATCGCCGCCATATTGATCGGTGCGAGGAGAAGTCTCTCTAAAGTTCCAAGGCGAAGCTCAAAATTTATCACCACGGCTTCGGCCGCAGTGGTGCTGAAGAGAGCAGTCATGGCTATGAGACCGGGAATCAATCCCTTAAAATCTACGGGATTTCTCAGGTAAAAGGCCAAAGTCCAGGTGACGGGAAATACCATCCCCCAGCTCACAGCGGGAGGTTTAAGGTAGTAAGTCTTCATGTCTTTTGCAATGATGCACCATATTCCTCTCAAATTATCCAGCATCTCTACTTTCCTCCCTTTTCCGCAGACATGACTGTCGGGGAAAGTCCTGTTATCCTCACGAATGCGTCCTCAAGGGTGGGCCTGACTGTGTTGATATGGATGACTTTCACTCCTGCCTCTTGCACTACTTTGCAAATGTGAGCTAAGAGGTCATTTGTGGCGCCGATGCACCGCAGTGTGTTTGAATTTATAAGGATGGGTCTTGATCCTGTAAGCGCTGCTAGGGGTTCGATGAGCTTTGAAGCGTCATTTGATACGGTAAATTCCATGGCTTGTTCCTTAGTTGCCATTTCTTTTAGATCCTCTGGATTTCCGGTGGTGATAATTTCTCCTTTAACGATGATTGCGATGCGATCACACAACATATCCGCCTCTTCCAGGTAATGCGTCGTTAAAAATATCGTCATCCCTTGATAGCTTAGCTCTTGAATGACCTTTCTCAAGCTTCGGGCGGCCATTACGTCCAATCCTACGGTAGGTTCGTCCAAAAACAATATCTTGGGATTATGAATCAAGGCAGCGGCGATGGTGAGCGCACGCTTCATTCCGCGAGAAAGGGTGCCAAAGAGTTGATTTCTTTTTTCCTGTAACCGAAATAGTTCCAGAAGGGCCTCGGCTCGCTTACATCTTTCTTTTTTGGGTACGCCATAAAGTTTGCCCATGAAGAAAAGGTTTTCTAAAGCGGTGAGATCGTCGTAAAGGTTTGAAGCTTCGGGCACAACGCCTATGAGCTTTTTGGCCTTGACGTCCGAGTTAATGTTAAGGCCCAAAAGTTCGATCGTTCCGGCAGTGGGCCTGGAAAGGCCGGTGAGCATGCGTATGGTGGTGGTCTTTCCTGCGCCGTTTGGGCCCAAAAAACCGAAAATCTCTCCTTCTTTGACGTCAAAGCTTATGTTATTTACGGCAACCAGGCTTTCGTAGTGTTTGACTAACCCTGAAACTTTAATAGCTAAGGTCATGGTCGTTCTTTCTTTTGAGCAAAGGCTGTAAGATCTTTACTTGAGACATTCTTCCGATGCTTCGATAAACTTGCCTAAAGCATCGTGCATGTCGCGCAAGCTTGTCACCCAGGCCTTTAAGTAATCTTCTCCTTCCGGCGTTATCGAATAAACCTTGCGAGCCGGTCCGCCACATCCTGGTTCTAAGCGAGATTCCAGCATTCCCATATCTTCCAATCGACGCAGGTGCCTGTATATGACTCCAGGATCAGGAACGGCTTTAATCAACTCGACTTCTTTGATCCTTTCCACCAACTCATAACCATGAGCCGGTTCTTTTTTTAGCAAGAACAAAAGGCAAGGAGCTAAAAAACCTTCTAATCGTAGGTCTGGGACGTCATGGCAAGAGCAGTGATGTTTTCCCTGACACATAAGACATTCCTCCACTTATTATAGTTAAGCTATCAGTAGTGATTATACGCAACTATATGGAATAATGTCAATAGTATTTAATGTATTTGAGCGTGTCTGGTGACTTTTTTATCAAACTTTATTATAATAAATGAAACAATCAAAACCCGCCTAAGCAGAAAGAGAATTCGTAGTAATGGCTGTAGTCTATGTGAACGGAAAATTTTGCCTAAGGAAGAAGCAAAAGTATCCCTATATCATCACAACTTTTGTATCGAGATGGAGTATTTGAAAATCAGTTGTCTCGGAGGGATGCTTGATATATAAATAAGTTGTGTTGCAAATATTTCGGGCAAGGTATCTAATTTATGAGATTGCCTTGTCCTTTTTAGCGAGAGGGGGAATGAGTTTGACCTTCAATATTCTAGTCATAAATCCGGGTTCTACTAGTACTAAAATAGCATGGTATAAAAACGACGCAGAAGTGTGGACAAAGACCATTCGTCATTCTCTGGAGGAATTGTCTAAGTTTGATAATGTGATAAAACAATTGGACTTCAGGTTGGGTGCTGTCGAAGGTGTCGTAAAGGAAATGGGATATTCTTACGATATGCTCGATGCTATTATTGGGCGTGGAGGAATAGTTGATCCTCCTATGCCGGGAGGAGTTTATCAAGTAGAGGAAGTTTTGATAGAGTATTTGAAAATGTGCAAGCCTTGGGAGCACGCTTCAAATCTTGGCGGTCTCATGGCAAATGCCATAGCTGGTCCGAGA
>JAAYTM010000104.1 GCA_012518015.1 Synergistaceae bacterium | reverse complement strand
TTGTTCATATTGCTACCTTCATTATATGATGAAAATGTATAATAAATTTCAAGGTTACTTCGCAACAGAAAAGAGGGACGAAAGGTGTCAAAATGGACTTCGTTGTTAGATTATATAGGCAGCCATCGAGATATTGTTGTCCTGCTGTCGGGTGGGCTGGATAGCTCATTTTTGACGTACGCATGCTTTAAAGCTAAAAGCAACGTCGTAGCCGTCACATTTTCTTCTCCCCTTATGCCCAAGAAGGAGGTAGAAGATGCAGCGCTATTGGCGAAAGACTTCGGGATTAAACATTTCGTAATCGATTCGGATGATTTGAGCGTAAGTGAAGTAAGACACAACCATCACAGGCGATGCTATTTTTGCAGGAAGCACAGGGATAATTTGGTTAAAAAATGGATGGATAGCTGCTTTGTCTCAAAAAACTTTGTCATAATGGATGGCGCGACAGATTCGGACTTTAGCGAATACAGGCCCGGCCTTGAGGCAGCGAAAGAAGACAGGGTGCTTCATCCCCTTAGGGAGATGGGTTTTAAAAAAGAAGAGATAAGAAAGTTGGCACGCGAGTTCGGCCTTTCTTTTTGGGACAAACCTTCTTCGCCCTGCCTTGCTACCAGATTCCCCTACGGTACGACCTTAAACGAAGAAGATCTAACTCGAGTTGCCAAGGCTGAAGAATATTTGATTTCTCTTGGCTTTAGAAATGTAAGGGTCAGAAGCTACCAACGCAGTGTTGCTATTGTGGAGGTATCGCCAAATGACGTAGAAAAAGTATGGGCCATAAAAGACGATGTCAAAAGTGCCCTCTTCGAGTTGGGCTTTCTAGTGGTGGCCGTCGATTTAGAGGGTCATAAAAGCGGTAAGATGGATTACATTTTAAAGGGGAGGCGTGAAGCGTGATAATATTTGAACCTCACTTGTCAGGAGTAAGCGGGGATATGCTTTTGGGTGCACTCGTGGACCTTGGCGCTGATTTTTCCCTGCTTGAACGTTTTGTTTCCGTAAAAAATGTGAAGGGCCTTTCGGGCCTTGAGATAAAAAAAGAGAAGTTAAAAAAGAAAGGAATATCTGCTACCAGGATCGAAATTATTCTTGATGAACAGGCTCGCACGAGACACGGACACGAGATGTTTGAAATTTTAGATCATGCCTCAGAAGCCGTAAGTGCTTCAAGCTGGGCACAGCAAAAGGCAAAAGAAGCGATTCTTTGTTTGCTTGAAGCCGAGGCAAATGTTCACGGAGAAAACGCAAAAGAAGTTCACCTGCATGAAACTGGCAGTTTTGACACCATCTTGGACTGTTTGGGCTATTTCATGCTCCTTGAAAGCTTGGGCGAAAAAGAAATCCTTTCCACCCCCATTTGCGTAGGAAGCGGAGTTGTAAACACTTGTCACGGGTTGCTCCCTGTGCCCGTACCTGCAGTAACTGCTATGGCTTGCAGTAAGGGCATTCCCATCGTCGGAAGCAAAGTCGAAGAAGAGTTGGCCACACCAACCGGAGTCGCGCTTCTTGCCGTCTCGGCCGTCTTTTGTAAGGCCCTTCCTTCGATTGTGCCTTTAAAGGTTGGATATGGTGCCGGCAGCAAAAACCTTGAAGTGTCAAACGTGCTCAGGGCGACAGTTGTCAGTGAGGAAAGCGTAGAAGAAACGATTTTGATTGAGACTACCTTGGACGATATAACGGGCGAGGAAATTGGGTATGCCATTTCCAAGCTGCAAGAAACATCGAAGGAAGTTCACCTCCTTCAAGGCTTGGGCAAGAAAAACAGGCCCGTCTTTGTCTTAAGACTTTTGGTAGATTTAAAAGAATTAGATATGGCAATAAAGGCTTTGTTCGAACATACCACCACCATTGGTGTAAGGTATTGGCCCGTTTCGAGGGCAAAGATGGAAAGGGCCGTTGAAGCGATTCCTTATGGTGATGGTTTCGTGCGCGTCAAGGTCTCTCGTCACGGTGACCTACAGAAAGAAAAAATTGAGTTCAACGATTTAATGGCTGACAAAGGCGATCAGTGAACCCCATAGCTTATGTAGATGTGTCATTGCAAGCGAACCTCTCCAGTGTTCCCCTATTTTTTAGCGTCCTTGGGTGATGACAAAAGTGCTTGGGTGTTGTAGGATATACATATCCAGGTATAGGTATAAAGGGGGGTTGAGATGATGCCAGAAATTACCTTTACGATTGCTTTTATTGCAGGTTTATTGTCCTTTCTTTCGCCCTGTCTTTTGCCCATGGTCCCGGTTTATATCGCCTATCTGGCCGGAGATACTGCAGCAACGTCAGATAGAAAGGATAATTCAACTAACCTTAAGGCCTTTTTGCACGCCTTGCTTTTCGTCGCCGGTTTTTCCGTTATCTTTGTACTTTTTGGCGCCTCCGCCACTGCTTTCGGCAAACAACTGATAAAGAATCAAATCTTGGTCAAAAGGTTGGGAGCCGTGATAGTTATATTTCTTGGGCTTTATATGATGGGTCTATTTGATCTAGTTTTTCTCGAGCGCCAGCGACATTTCAGGATAAAGGCGGTCAAAACCTCTTGGGTGAGGGCTTTCCTTATGGGAATAGCTTTCTCTGCCAGTTGGACGCCTTGCGTTGGCCCTATATTGGCTTCGATATTGGTCATGGCAAGCGCTAGTGAGACCGTTAAGGAAGGCGTACTGCTTTTACTCGCATACTCCATGGGGCTTGGATTGCCGTTTTTGGCCGTTGCGTTGTTCGTGGATATATTTGAAAGCTTAATAAAGAAACATACAACCAAGATAATACATATTAAAAAAGTGGCGGGTGTGATTCTAGTCGCAGTTGGGATCTTGATGTTTTTCGATTTCTTTTCAAGGTTTACATACCTATGGACGCCCCTTTTGTAATTAGAGAATCATAATCGTGAGGTGATATGTTATGAAAATAAATCGATGGGTTTCTTTTGTGCCACTGGCATTAATCATTTCTTTGGTCCTTTTTCCCAATGTGGTGGCTCTAGCGAATGCTCAAAAAGGAAAAATAGCGCCTGATTTTGAGGTGGTTGATTTAAAAGGCAATACCTTTAAGCTCTCCGATTTCAAGGGAAAGCCTGTATTACTCAATTTTTGGGCAACTTGGTGTCCTCCCTGCTTGGCCGAGCTGCCTGAGTATGAGCGTTTTTTCAAAGAACATGCGCGAGAAGTACATCTGGTTGCCGTAAATTTAACCGCTTCTGAAAAATCCGTAGATTACATTAAGAGGTTTGTAGAAGACAAGGATCTGTCCTTCCCTGTTTATCTGGACTCTCGCGGTTTAGCAGCACAACTTTATCTTGTACGTTATATACCGACAAGCTACTTTTTAGATGAGAATCTCGAGGTAAAAGAGATTCATATCGGGCCTTTAAAGTATGAAGAAATAGTGCAGAAATTTGGCTTGTGACTGCTTTAACCTAAGGGCTTTAACTTTACCCCTTTAGTATTTTCATCAAAGATTTCGCGGACGTAAGATAGTTGTATGTTATACTTTAAACGATGGCTAAGTTTAAACGAGGAGATGATAGGGCGATGAATGGATTGCTTCCCGAGATAGCAGGCTGGACGAGTATTAGAAGGTATGACACTCGTCCTATTCCAAACGACGTCATAAAAAGAATTCTGGAGGCGGCAAGGCGAGCCCCCAGCTGGGCCAATGTTCAGCCCTGGCATTTTATAGTAGTCAGAGAAGAGGCAATGAAGTCGCAGTTGCGCCAATTGGCTGTGGGCCAACCCTTCGTTGAGACCGCCGATAGCGTTGTAGTTTGCTGCGGCGATATGTCGGCTTGGTCCGAGGAGCGAAGGTTGAAACAGATGCGTTCCTTATCGCAAGCTTTAGGACGAAGTTTCAACGAAGAAAAGGCAAAGGAATCGCTTAATGATCCGGCCTATAATCCCCTTTTAAGGGGTAAAGATGTCTTGGTTGCTAGATTGTATGAGCAGCTGTCTTTGGCGATAGCCTTTATGATTCTGCAGGCTAAACGCGAAGGAGTGGGAAGTTGCATCGTTGGAGCTTTTGCGAATGAAATTACTGCCGTCAATATGGATCTCTACAAGAAAACTTGTAGCGATTTGGGACTTCCTCAAGATATGATGATTTTAACCCTGGTGACGTTGGGGTATCCTCTGGAAGATCCGCAACCTCGACCCCGCAAGCCCTTCGATGAGGTCGTCTCCTTGGAAAGGTACCGCAATCCATTTGCCTAACTCTTTGGAAAGGAGTGTTTTTCGTGCGTCTTGGGATTTATGGTGCTGCTGAAGAAGTAACCGGGTCGTTATATTTATTGGAGCACGACGGAAGAAGAATTCTTATAGACTGCGGAATTTTTCAGGGACAGGACGAGGACAAGAAAAACAGCGAACCCTTCCCCTTTGATGCAAGTACAATTGATGCTGCATTGTTAACCCATGCCCACTTAGACCATTCTGGACGCATTCCGCTGCTCGTTAAAAGAGGGTTTCGGGGGAAAATTTATGCAACCACGCCGACGCTTGAGTTGTGCGAAATTTTGTGGAGAGATTCTGCCCGTTTGATGCAGGAGGAAGCCGAATGGAAAACGAGAAAGAATAAAAGAAAGGGCCTTCCCCCAGTTTCGCCTCTTTTCACCGAAGAAGAGGTAGATAAAGCTTTAGAGTTTTTTGCTCCACTTTCTTACGACGATATATTTGAGATTGTGCCCGAAATTAAAGTGCGCTTTCGAGACGCAGGTCACATTTTAGGAAGCTCCATCATTGAAGTTTGGATTGGCAAAGAAAGCGTGAAGTTGGTTTTTTCCGGTGACTTAGGACAGCAGATCACGGTTTTGGATAGAAGCCCCGCTGTCATCAATGACGCGGACTATGTAATAATAGAGTCCACCTACGGAGATCGAAACCATAAAAGTCTCGATGATACGAGGAATGAATTTGCCTCCATAATTGAGGAATCCTTGAGGGATCGCTCGAAGATCTTGATTCCCACCTTTGTAGTTGACAGGGTACAAAGATTGCTATACGAGTTGACATTACTTCAAGAAAAAGGCATATTAAGCGGTGATATTCCCATATATTTTGACTCTCCGATGGGTGTAAAGACGACCAGAGTGTACAGGAAGTACTCTTCCCTACTCTCCTCTGAGGTTCAGGACAGAATCCTAAGAAATTTAGATCCCTTTAGCCCGAGGGGATTAAAAGAGGTCATAACACCACAAGAATCCAAGAAGATCAATGACGTTTCCTTTGCCATAGTATTAGCCGGAAGCGGCATGGCAAATGGTGGAAGGATTGTTCATCACTTAAAACATAATCTGTGGAATCCTCGAAGCCATCTTATATTTGTGGGCTATCAGGCTGAAGGTACATTGGGCCGTAGAATAATAGATGGAGCAAGGTTTGTCAAAGTTGCAGGTGAAGAAGTGGCTGTCAAATGCAAAGCACATACTATTGGAGGCTTTTCCGCTCATGGCGGACAAGATGACCTTCTTGCCTGGGCTTCGAACTTTAAAACAAACCCGGTATTTCTCGTCACCCATGGCGAAAGAAAGGCCTCAAACTTTTTAGCTAGAGAGCTAAAAAAAATTGGGTTCGAGGCCCTCGTTCCTCAAAGGGGCTATGAAGTGCTTCTTGCTCACGGGCGGCCGACCGTAGAAAGAAAGATTGAGGCCCTTGCCGAAAGGCCTTTTAAGGATCTCCAGGGAATTGTCAAGGACATGGACATTTTGTTGGCAAGCTTGAGCGATGTGCTTGAAGGCGTAGAAGTTGCGGAAGACATGGAAGCGCTCCTTCTGTCAGCTAAGGTATTGCTTGAAGTGGCTAACCAGAGGGTTGCAACCAAAATGGAGGTTGCACAAAGCGAGACAAAAGACAACTATCCCTCCTCAACCTTTTAGCGTAAATTTCCGCTGTCAAGGAAATAAGGGCCATCACTTTAAACGTAACCGGATGATGGCCCTTATCGTGTCACAATCTTCTGTTTGGTTGTTAGGTTAATTCTTGAATATCTTTTCCAGAATGGTCTTTTTGATCACATCTTCAGGGCTTTCTTGTTTATCTGTCGGCATTTGTTCTTGATCGGGTGTTACTTTTTCTAAAGTCTCTTCTCCCATCCCTTCCGGTTGGGAGACATGAAAATCGGATATTTTAGGAGACTCGAAAGTCCCGGTTAAGTTAAAACTTACTTCTCTGAAGTCGGATTGTTTCCCTCCTTCTAATAAACCGCTCAAAAATCCTTTTACAGCGGTTTCTAAACCCTCTCCTGCGAGCATGCCGCCTTTTACTCCTCCAACAATGGCGTTTATGGCTTGTACGTTCAAGTTACCGTAACACGAGAGGTTAAGTTTCCCATCGTATCTTATTGTGCCATCGGCTCCGAAGTAAGTATACATAGGATCCCCCTTTGGAGCATACATTTGCGTGCCCGGAAGAAGCGTCAAAGCCATTGAATCTAAGATGTATCTTCCTTCTATCGATCGGTAATTTATGGAGCTTTTACCGTAAGCTGCGGATACGATTTTTACGATCTTGAAATCAGAAATTTTCCCTTCGCCAATGCTGAAAGAGCCGTTACCGTCTATGTTTTTGCCTAAAACGCCATTGCCCGCAAATTGAAAATTGCCCTTTCCAGAAATGTGTCCTTCCAGGGGGAATAAGTCATGCAACAATGAGTCTATGTTGACGCCTGTAACATTCAAGGAAGTATCCCAAGCAAAATTGGTCAATGCAAAAGAACCCTTCCCCGAAGCTTTACCTTCATAAAGCTCGGCGCTTATGCTTTGGCTCGCTATTTTGTTATTCTTGATGTTAAAAGGAATCTTTATGTTGCTGGCCTTAAGACCATAAGCTCCTGCTTCAGGAGATATCGCTTCTCCTGTTCCTTCAAGGCCTCTTTCATCATAGATAATGCTTGCTTTAACGTCCATGGCGCCAGCTAATTTTAATTTATCTGCGCCCTTCATGGTTTTTGCCATCTCTTTTAGATCCAGGCTGTTGCCGGAGACGTCAAGCTTTAACTTAAATGACTTGTCGTAATCGATGTTACCGCTTGCCGTTAATGACCCCCCGCCCGCCTTGGCATTGAACGATTTAATTTGCAGCGAATTCCAAGGTCCTTCAACGCTTGTCGATATATCCGTCAACGAAAAGCCGGCAAAGGCAATCTGTGGAGAAGTCGCATCGGCTGTGATAGTTACGTTTGGAAGGGTACCCTTAAATTGGGCTTTGATGTTTGCCTTCCCTTCCAAAGGCAGTTTTATTCCAAAGTCATTGATGCTGGATAGTTTAGCTTCCTCAACGGTTACATCCAAAGCTACGACTGGATTTTGGTCCTGAGGCAATGTAATTTGGCCTGAAGCCTGAAGATTGCCCTGTAAAAGACGGCCCTTAACATCGCTGACAGTTATTTTGCCGGTCTCTGCCTTTATGGAAGCTGTCAGGTCCTGTAATGGTGCAAAGGAAGGCGTGCCTATTGCCGAAGCCTTGATGAGGGCCGACAGAGTGGCCAGTGGGTTTTTGTCCAAAGGTTTCAAGCTTGTCGATCCGGAAAGATTGTTTGCCGACATGCCGTAGAAAGTGAGTTTGTTTGAATGAAAATCGAGCGCTAGTTCCGGAGAGCTCAAGGGACCCTTTAATGTCCATTGAGAAGAAACAACGCCTGCAAGATCGTAATTTGATAGTTGAGGGACAAGATGCTTTAAATTAGAAAGATTTAACCCGTCTACTCTGCCCTCTAAATTGAGCATGGCAGCCTTAGTTATATCAGTGATTTTACCGGCACCTTTTATGCTAGCGCCACGCCACGATGCGGAAAAAGCTTTCAAGCTCAGGGCATTATCTTTAAACTCAAAGTTCACGAAGGGCGATATAAGCTGTTCGTTTGCAAATACCAAGCC
Source organism: Synergistaceae bacterium (assembly GCA_012518015.1). Taxonomy (GTDB): domain Bacteria; phylum Synergistota; class Synergistia; order Synergistales; family Acetomicrobiaceae; genus Acetomicrobium. The sequence goes on along the minus strand of JAAYTM010000104.1, from coordinate 2,338 downwards.
CTCTGACCAAGCCTTACCCGAGACTAAAAAAGAATGCATATCTTTAAGCGAACCGCTTATAGTCACCTCTCCCGAGGCATTTCCTTTGATGGGAAATTCCTTCAAAGAAGGCAAAACGGTTTTTGCCGTCTCAAGCGATGCATTTTGCCATGATAACAACACGTTTACAAATTGCCCTTTAGAAAGATCGATGTCACCCCTGGCTTTGAGAGGAGTTTTATTCCAGCGAGAAGAGGCGTCAAACTTCACTGTTTTGCCCTTTTCAATTCTCACGTTTGCCTCGACTTCTTCTAAAGTCTGGCCCATGACGGAAAGCTTCTTTGAGGAAAGAAGGGCATTGCCAGACAATTCCATTGCCATGCCCGAGAGCTTAACGTTGACTTTGCTGACAATGCCGGATATTTTTCCGCCCATTTGAGGGAAAGATTTCGCTATTAGGTTTAGATCTATGTCTTTACCCTCTAAATTGAGATCGAGATGAGGCGGCAAGTTTCTCAGGGACATGACGATATTGCCCTTTATAGCGCCATTTAGGATGTTGGCGTCGATGTCTTGAAAGCGGAGCTCATTTTTTGCGTATTTCCAGTTGGCCCCTGCTCTTTCAACAGGCAAGCCCACAAGCATACCTTGAGTAAAGGTTATATCGCCCATTCCTTGAACTTCGGGCAGTTTGCCGATTAACTTGATTTTGCCGCCCAGCTTTCCGGCCAGCAGCTGTTCCTTTAACGGAGGCCACAGGTTCTTTAACCGCTCTAGATCGAGGTTTTTAACTTTTCCCTCAAGATCTAGCTCGGGCGTTACGATACCGGAAAAAAAGATTTCTCCGTCGGCAATTTGCAGGCTCAAGTTTTCAATCTTGATCCCGTCTTTAATCAATATGGTAGCATTGCCTTTAGCTAGCACATCGTTGTAAGATGCATCTAATGTCGCCTTAATTGCGCTCATTTCGGGCTTTATTTCGATATTTCTTAAATCAATAGTGCCGAAGGGGCCTTTTATTTCACTTGATTTAATGTTTATAGCCCCCAAAGGCAATTCTTCCTCTGTGCCCTTGGGCTCAAAGCTTTTTGCTAGCTCAACTATTTTGTCAAAATCAAAAAGCGCACCGTCCAAGACCACGGACTTTAGATATAACTTCCCACCGATTAAAGCTAGCAAACTGGGTTTGGCTTCCAATTGTTTTATTGAAAAGATTTCTTCATCTTCTTTGGATAGAGCCAGGTTCTTTAAAGTATATCCTTTTATGGGGTTGCCAGAGACCGCCTCTAAGGTCAAATCGACCCCCAGGGCGTCCTTTGCCGCCTTAGGCGCCATTTCCTTGACTATCCCCGTGCCTACATCAAAAATAGCGACGATTAGCACGAGAACAATTAGGATGGCGGCAATACCAACCAGTATATGTTTTCCTTTAACCTTCATTACCGATCATCACCTCGATGGAACAGCTCGTTTAAAATATCACGTTTTTTATCGAGATCATTATTTTTTTGCCCTTTTCGACTTTCACCTTAGGTCCGCTTAATTTTTCTCCATTTTTACCCACCTTTACTTTGACATTCTTGGGTTGTTCCCAGGGATCAAAGACAGCTTTTAGCTTTAAAAATTTAACCCAGTCATTATTTTTCCATTCCTTTGGAAGGTCTATCATTATGAAGAAATTTCCGGGAGTTATATTAACCTTTACATCATGGTCCTTTCCCTTGTCATTGTCTAGCTTCGGGATCGACACCTTTATATTAAGGGTAGATCCCGGCGGTAGGTCTGTCTCTCCGCGGATATGCAATTTGTGTCCTTTCAGGGACACCTCGTTAATGTCAAGCTTACCGAACAGTTGATCGGCATATAGGCTAGTCGGGGGGATAAAAAACAAAAGCGATAACATGCAAAGTAAAAATATGGAAAGAAGACCCCTTTTTGTACTATATAATCTTTTAAGCATTGTCTGCCACCTCCATGGCGATATCTTACCACTCTTTTATTTCAACTTTATTTTAACCGATGCAATCTGGGAACACGGACAGTAATTTTACTCAATGCGCTTTTGCCTTGCAGTAATCAACTCTTGCTTTAATTCGTGGTTTGCGTGTCATGCTGTCATATATAGCTTGACGACGCTATTTTTTGGGATGTAACAAAATGGCACTGTTGTTTTGCGATTCCGATGATCTGAGCTGGATCGGATATTACAATCTCTGCCCCTAAAAAAGATGCGATTATCTTGCCAACTACTTTTATCCGCTTCCCGGTCAAAGAGTCCTTAATTTTAAGTAAATGTTTGTTGTTATCGTAAATGACGAGGTAACATCGGCTGCCACTTTGTGACAATAACCACCTCGAT
>JAAYTM010000103.1 GCA_012518015.1 Synergistaceae bacterium | reverse complement strand
GTACTTATGGCCATGACCTTTTCAACGCCGTTATCTATTGCGGCATCTATGACGTTTGCCGACCCGTCGATGTTTGTCTTTATTGCTTCGATGGGGTTGTATTCGCACGTTGGGACCTGCTTTAAGGCCGCGGCATGGACGACTATATCAACGCCGTTCATCGCACGATATACGCGCTCCCTGTCTCTGACGTCTCCTATGAAAAACCTTAGCCTAAGGTCATCGTCGAACTCTTGGCGCATCTGGTACTGCAAATATTCTCCTCTAGAAAAGATCCTTACAGCCTTGGGGTTGTGGGTTTCAAGGAGCGTGCGGGTAAATTTTTTCCCAAACGACCCGGTCCCCCCGGTAACTAAAATAACCTTACCGTCCATATACATAAAACTATCCCCCTGCTCGATGACATGCACATACAAATTCTATATAAATTATCGGCACCGTTGCATTTTTTGATAAGCAATGGTGCCGATAATGGTTACTTTATCTTTACTTAATAAACAATCTTACAAAAACCCATCATAGTTTCCAGAGTTATATCCTCCTATTCAGCATTTCATTGTATAGGTCAAGGTGACAACTTATCATTTTATCTAACGTAAATCGGGCTTTAAAATCGGCATATGCTTTATCGATAATCCGTTTCTTTTCTGCATCATCCATCTCAAGTACGTGAATCAATACTCTGGCCAAGGAGTCAGCATCCCCACTTGGGAATAAAAAGCCTGTTTCTCCATCCGCAATTACTTCATTAATTCCTGGAATATTGCTACCAACTCTTATAACTTTCTCTCGCATTCCTTCAACTAAACTTAACGGCAACCCTTCGCTCACTGAAGGAAGCACTAGCATATCCATAAGCTTTAAAAAATGGGACGCCTCTTTTTTGTAACCGGTAAAAACAACACTGCCTCTTATGCCTAATTCATCAGCTAACTGTCGCAACATTTCAATATCGCCTTCACCTATAAAAACGGCCATTATTTTTCCGCAATCTGATGGGATTTTATTTAACGCATCAACAAGTAAAGCCTGATTTTTCCTTTTTCCAATAGTTCCTATACAACCAATGATTTTTACTCCAGATTGCCTAAGGGAAATCAGTTTTTGCCAATCCGGATCATCATATTCATATTCACAATTAAGACACTCACAAATTCCGTTATAGAGTACTCGCATATTAGGGTTTTGCACTCCTAATGATCTCAATAATATATAATCCCCTTTGGAAACAGCTATGACCTGGTCAACACAATCGAGTAAAAAAACATCCATCTTTTCTTGTTCCATAGTTTTGTTCATTCCCCAACCATGCATAGTTTGTAAAATCGGAATGTATCTATTTAAGCCTGACCTGGCAATCATTGCCACCATGCTTGGGACTGCGGCATGGGAGTGAATGACATCTATATCTTCCTTTATCAATAACTGTCGTAGAGCCATAGAGGCATTTATATTTTGATATATATCTCGTTTAAAAGTGGAATCGCACAAGATTATTGAGACATGTTGACGTCGTAGGTCTTCTAGATACTTTTCGTAATGTTCATACCCAGGATATGTGGTCTTAGAAGCAAAAACAAACACTTTGTGGCCCCGATTTAAAAGACTACAAGATAAATCGCAAACTACCTTTCCTGCACCGCCGTGCAAAAAAGTAGTACACATCAGGATATTCATATATCATATTCCTTTCAATTTAATTCTTCTTACTAAAAGATCTTCGTAGTTTATTATTTTTTAACGCATAGCGTATAACACAGTTTCACGAAGATTCTGAGTATGGTGCCCTAAATAAAGCTTATAATCAGGCCGAAGTTCTTTGAGGAAAAGCGGAATTTCCCATAAATCCTCACAGCGATGGTAAATGCACGCCTGAAGTCCTGGGCCATATTTAACAATGGTATTCTTTGCCCCGCGTAATGCCGCCATCTCACTACCTTCTATGTCCATCTTTATCAGATTGGGCACCAAATTGACTTCATTGCAGAAATCGTCTATGGTTGTGATGTTGACCAACACGGAACCCGTTGATG
>JAAYTM010000102.1 GCA_012518015.1 Synergistaceae bacterium | reverse complement strand
GATGTTCTAAAGTCAAATACACCCTCCGTTCAGGGCCTATAAACCCGAAGGTATCAATTATATATTCTTTATCAAAGATATTATAAGCAGCTAACGTAATTCTATCGTTTTTCATGTTGTAGGAAAGTAAGGCGTCGACTACTACGAAATCATCATCTGCCCTATCGTCATGATAAGACTGTAAATCATCTATCTCACGTTGGCCATAATAATGAGCACTCAAACTGCCGTACCATGGACCGTTATCGTAGTTAAGCTCGCTATAAAACTCCAGTTGAGGGGTGCCGCCCTTTCTCCAAGGATCACCCGAACTTTGCTTTTCCTCTGGCTTTTGCCAGGTTATTCCGTTAATCCAACTCAGGTTAGAGGTAAGCGCTTTTTCGAACTGCCCCTCAATACCCCAAGACCGAAACTCTGAAAGATTAATATATTTGCCTTTATATATCCACGGATCTGGATCAAAATCTTTCCATTTTATTCTGTCATCCATTTTGATGTAAAACAAATTTATGTTCCATTTATTGTTGGGATCTTTAAGTCCCAAATCGTAAGAATAACCTTTTTCAGGAAGCAAATTGGGGTTTGGCTCAGTCATGGATTCTTTTGCATACAATTGATATAGACTAGGCATGGCAAAAAATTTACCTGCCGTTAAATACCACAGCTTTCCGCTGGCATCCTGCCTATAAAAAGATATCTTCGGCGTAAACTCTGATTCGTCCTTCCCACCATCAACATCCCAATTTTCATATCTCAAACCTACGTCTATAAGGACATCACCCAACGCAAAGGAGAACTGCGCGAAGGGAGCGATATTATATCGTTCCCCTTTGTAAGAAAATTTGTCTATTGAATAAGTTTTTTTGTCATTATCAACTATCAAACCATCACCATTCGCGGAAAGTTTTTCAAAGCGATATGCAACTCCCCAGGCAAGCGGCACCTCTCCGATCGAAGATTTTTGAGTAAACTCTAAACCCCAAATGTCTTCATTGTAATCATATGGAAGGAATCTTTTTACCTTTTCTGAAGAAAAATCATGATAAAAAACTTCAGTTCCTCCTTGGATATATTTCTTATCAAGGAAATGCGCATAGGCTATTACTTCATTTTTAACGTCTGCATATCTCAAATAAAATCTCTTATAATCGTCCTCTTGTTTGTCGATCAGGGGGTTACCTGCATCCCACTTTGAATCGTATGAACCGAAATCGGCGCCAAATCGCCAGTTTCCCCTTGAAAGGTTAACACTTGCCGAATCTTCGTCGTAATCAAGCGCTTTAAACATTCTGTTCAAATAAGAGTCATATCTGATGGATACCTCGCCTTCTTCTTTGTGATTGTACCGAATCCCAATGTCAAACATTTCTCCTTTAATCCCCGCCATGGCGGAATACCTGCGCCAGTCGTTGCTGCCGCCTTCGGCTATGATTGATGTCTTGTACTTATCGGGCGTCTTGGTAATGATGTTTATGACGCCAGCAGCAGCCATGGAACCGTAAAGCGCAGATCCGGCGCCTTTGACGACTTCGATACGCTCTATGGACTCCAAGGGGATGGACCTTAAATCAGCCGTGAACCAATCGTCGTAATTTACCGGCATGAAGGGAACTCCATCCACTAAGACCAAGACTTCGAGGTCCAGGCCTCGCATCTTTATCCTATCGTCTTGTGTCCACGAATTTTTCCTCAAGGTAGATATGCCGGGAATTTTATCCAACATCTCACTCAAAGTCCTGGCTCCGCTTCTTTCGATCTCCTCTGCCGTGATCACGTATGTAGCCTGGGGGACTTCATCCAGAGATTCGGCCAATCTGCTTCCGGTCACAAGTTCTGGAGCCACAGTGATAGGTTCTTCCTGCGCTAAAACTTCGCCCGCAACACTTAAAAGAAAAAGAACGCCTAAAAAAGCTGCTAACTTTGAAAACCGTAAAATTAACCTCACATGCCTTCCCTCCATTCGTTACATCAGATCTATTAAAATTAAAAAAGGGGTAACCTGCCATAAATCGACAGGTTACCCCTTTTTCCCTGCCACGTCACGCCCCCGCACAACGCTGGCACTACTATCGTTTCGGTCGGTCTTCTGGTTTCTCTTCTTCCTACTTTTCGCGCCTTCCCACCTAAAGGCAGTGGCAATATTGCGATTTCGTCAGAGTTACAGCGGCGGGGCCACACCGGACTTTCACCGGTTTCCCGTTACCGAAACGATCATGTTATTTTATTTTTTCCGCTTACTATCTTAGCCTCCGAATTTCAAAAAATCAACTTGCTCAATAAAATTGACTTTTTAGATGATCCTTTGTATTTTTAAAGCAAACTCGCACAATGACAGATCGCTAAAATCACACGCCAGATTAAAAACTAAATAATTCCCCTTTCTTTTAGAAATTCTCTGGCTACTTGAGCAGGATCTTTGCCTTCGCCGTCAACCTTGTAGTTTAATTTTTGCATGTCCTCATCGGTTATTGAGTTTGCAAGTTTGTTAAGGGCCTCAGCGATGCCAGGATATTTCTCTAAAACTTCGCCGTTAACCAAAGGCGCTGCATGATAGGGAGGAAAGAATTTTTTATCGTCTTTTAAAATCTTGAGGTTATGGGCTACAAGCAATCCATCGGTAGCAAAAGCGCTTATAACTTGGACTAGATCGTTGTCAATCGCGGCATACATTAGGCCTACATCCATAGCCTTTGCTTCTTTGAAGGAAAAACCGTAGGCCTTTTTAAAGCCAGGATATCCGTCAGGACGCTCCATGAATTCCATGGTGCAACCAAAGATTAATTGATCAGCAAATTTAGCCAGATCGGAGAAAGTCTCTATGTTGTTTTGCTTTGCAAATTCCTCCTTAACGGCAAGGGTATAGGTGTTATTAAAACCCCAAGGCTCAAGCCAAATCAGGTTCCACCTATCTTTAAATTCCTTTTTCACCGTCTCATATACTTTTTGAGGGTCGGTCTTCGCTTCCATTTGAAGTATATTGACTAAGCCAGTGCCCGTATATTCGACGTAAATGTCGATGCCGTTGTTTGCGCTTCCTCTTTTTAATGCCTCAAAACAGACGTTAGTGCCTCCCAAATGCAACTTTTTTTCGACTTTTAAATTGGTCTGTGCCTCGAGTAATTCGGCTGCAATATTACCCACTACCATCTGCTCGGTGAAATTTTTGGAGCCCACCACGATGATCCCTGAGGCGGGGCTTGCGCCATAAGCCAGACCGCTAAAAGAAACGATATGAGCGAAGGCAAAAAGAATTGCTAACATTATTAACGTGTACTTTTTCACTTAAATCTCCTCCTGCTCTTTTATTTTTTCTTTATCCCCTTGGGCGTTACCGCCCGTTCTAAAATATTTAACAAATAATCCACGATCAAAGTCAGTACCATGGCCGGAACAGCACCCGTAATTATCATTTTGTTATTGACCATGGAAATGCCGCGATATATCAGCTGGCCAAGACCACCAGCGCCAATTAAGGCAGCGATAGTTGTTAATCCTACCGCCGTAACTGCAGATATCCTCACCCCGGTCATTATTACAGGCAAAGCCAGGGGTAGTTGTACCATCCTCATCAATTGCCAGTTCGTCATGCCCATTCCCTTTCCTGCTTCTAAAATTGCCCTGTCAACGTTCGTTAAGCCAGTGTAGGTGTTCTTTATGATCGGAAGTAGGGAATACAAAAATATCATGACGACCGATGGTTTAGAGCCAATCCCCATGATAGGAATTAAAAAGCCCAAAAGCGCCAAACTGGGCAATGCTTGAACGGCATTGGCAATTCCGACGACTATGCCAGCGACTTTCTCAAATCTGGTTATCGCTATACCCAGCGGAACGGCAAACAAAATTGCCAGGAAAACCGCTGTGAATGTCAGATATATATGTTGACCCGTTAAAGATAAAATTTGATCCTGTCTTTCAAGCATAAAACTTATGTATTCGCTCAAAATATTCATAATTATCACGCCTTTAAAAATAGTTTTCGCCCAAAACGTTAATTAAAGAACTCCTGGTTATCAAACCCACCAAAACGCCCTCTTCATCCACAACCGGGATATAACCAATCTTCTTCTCTGCCATTATTTTCAACACTTTTGATAGTGATTCATCTGGAGGAACGTGTATGACATCTTTTGTATATATATCCTCTAAATACTTTTTTTCATCAAATCGTTCGCTGATATCCCTTGCCGTTGCTATTCCAAAAAGTTTATTATCCTCATCTACAATTAACACGCTGTCAACTCCGTGGCTTCTCATTATCTCAACAGCCTGAGCCAACGTTCTTTTGGGATGTGCTTTCACAGGATCCTTTATCATGACATCTTCCGCTGTCATGAGTTCAGGCGAACTCAACAAACGTTTTTTCCCAATAAATTCTTCAACAAATCCATGGGCTGGACTTTTTAACAAAACCTCGGGAACGTCAAATTGTAAAATTTGACCGTCTCTCATTATACAAATCCTGTCTCCCAACTTGAGGGCTTCATCGATGTCGTGGGTTACAAAAACTATAGTTTTGTGAAGCTCCTGTTGCAGGTTAAATAGTTCTTCTTGAAGTTGTTCCCTCGTAATGGGGTCTAAAGCGCTAAACGGCTCGTCCATGAGAACTATCTCCGGATCGGACGCCAGAGCCCTCGCCACGCCCACACGCTGTTGTTGTCCCCCTGAAAGTTCACTTGGGTACCTATCCATGAATTCTGCCTCTGGCATTCCAACAAGCTCCAATAGTTCCCTAACACGCTTTACCCTCTTTTCTTTGGGCCATTTTTTTAAAAAAGGCACGAGCTCAATGTTTTCGCCCACAGTCATATGAGGAAACAAGCCTATTTGCTGTATTACGTATCCGATGTTCCTCCGAAGTTCGATGGGATCTAATTCCCCAATATCTCGCCCTTCTATAAAAATTTTCCCGCCCGTGGGCTCTGTCAATTTGTTTATCATCTTTAACGTGGTTGTCTTGCCACAACCACTGGGGCCTATAAGTATTGTGATTTCGCCCCTTCGCATCTCAAGATCGATGCCCCTTAGAACTTCGGTATCGCCGTATTTTTTAGTAACATTTTCAAATAGTATCAAACCTAAACCACACTCCCACAAACAATCATCATGTCAAAGCACAACGACCGAAACAACCTTTTATCGAAGCATATAAAGCTCCTTTGTACTCAAACACAAATAAATTGCATTTACTATATTACATATCATATTATAAATCATGAAACCTTCACGCAAAGTTACCATACAGATTAATACTTAAATACGGACTAATACTAAAAATATGATCTTTTTCCTGGGGCAGCAACTCAAAAATATGGGCAAAAGATGATCTTCACTTCCATTCGCCACATGGGTGTTTATTTGTGATACAATGGCTTTAAAGTGTAGATAAAGTATGATTCGGGATCTGTTTTCAATCCTTCTATTCAAACGCCAAGTCTCATCTTTATTGAGCTTACTAAAAGGGGGGATTGGCTCTTAAGTGCCCTTCTATTTACAAAATAATAGACGACTGATTAGTTGATAAACCATGCTTTAGTAATTTAGTAATGAAGATTGCAGACTTTAAGAGTTTTTTCACGATTTTTCGATAAATCTAAAGATGTGAGGTGATAAAAATTGACAAGGAAAATATTGGTTGGTGTTGACATGAGCAAAATGTCGGAATCATTAATCGCTTATTCCCACAACATTGCACATAGACTCAATGATGAAATAATATATATTCATGTCCTGCCACGTATTTCTTCGATATGGAGAGGTTATGAGCCCTGGATCCCGCCACAAATAGGGGATGAAGTCAAGCAGATTGCTCACAAAAAAATATCCTACTGGATTCAAAAGGCCGAGGCTCAATTTAAGGATTTGTCTCCTCACGAACACAGCATCTTAATCGAAGAGGGATCCCCGGGAGAGGTGATCATTCAGAGGGCAAAGGAGGAGGGAGTTTCCCTCATAATAGTTGGGCACAAAGGACATAGCACAATAGAACATATTCTCATTGGAAGTACCACAACCACTATCGCTCGTCATGCACCTTGTTCAGTTTTAATTTACCGCCCTGGTTTTGAGATGATTTAGCAAATGTCTTGAACGACACTTTTGCCGGCTAATTCTCATTATTGTTTGACACTCTTCAGACGCCGTGAAATCCCTTCTTCTTCCATGAGCATGTCAATAATATCTCTGGCCGACATTTTTTCTAAATAAATTGCCTCCTCCAAACTGTCAGCTATATCTTGCGCAATTTCATCTAAAGAAGCATTTTCGCTGATAGCGATTTGATCCCAAAAAACTGGAGGTTGCGATTCAAAAAAGGCACACAATTTACTTATAGCCAATTCCTCATCGAAATCCTCCAACTGGCCTCCTTTACTTACGAATTCTTCTCTTAAGCGCGGAACCATGGCCTTAGCGGCCTTCTTTGCGAGATCTTTTTTTATTCCTTGTATAGTCATTTGATTCACTCCCCAGTTCAAGATCACCGTATTTTACTAAAATAACTTATCGTCGCTTTTAAACCGTCGCGCAAAGAGACGGAAGGATTAAATCCCAAATCCTCTCGTGCTTTCCTAATGTCTAAATATATTTTATACAGTTCTCCCTTTCTAGGTTCTTCGCGGTTCGCCATTTTTGTAAAACCAATGATTTCACTTAAAAGAGCGTACAATTCATTGACTGATGTGCCAGCAGATGTTCCTATATTAAAGGCATGGTCATCTATCGAGGAAGGGAAATCCATTTTGTCTAAATGTTGCAAAGATAATAAATTTGCCCTTGCCACATCCCCTACAAACACGTAATCTCTCACTTGATTACCGTCGCCGTAGATAGTGGGCTCCTCGCCACGCAACATCTTATTGGTAAATATGGCAACAACTCCGGCTTCTCCCATGGGATCTTGCCTTGGGCCATACACATTGGCATATCGAAGTGCAATATAGGGAAGCCCAAAAACACTATTATAATAATATAAATAATATTCTGAAGAAAGCTTGCTTACACCATAAGGCGAAAGCGGGCCCTTAGGATGATCTTCCGGCACTGGCAAAACATCTGGTTCACCATAGACTACACCACCTGAGGAGGCAAATACCACTCCCTTAACGCCAATCTTTATCGAGGAAGACAAGATATTCAGGAGCCCTAGAATGTTGATCTTAGCATCATACAGCGGATCGGCAACCGATTTTCTTACATCAATTTGTGCAGCGTGATGGCAAATATAATCGGGGCGTTCCTTCTCAAAGACGTGTTCTAGCGCTGCATCGCATATGTCAAGATTATAAAAAAGGGCTTTAGAATTGATGTTTTCAAGTTTGCCTTGCGTCAGGTTATCCACGACGACAACTTTATGCCCTTCTTCAATAAATGTATCAACGACATGCGATCCGATAAAACCCGCTCCGCCGGTCACTAAAACTGTGAACATAGAAATTAACCTTCCCTTCTTAATCAATGCCGTTCTCAAGAATAAGTATAGCTTTTTTAATAAATACTATCCACTGATAGTACACTTCGATCTATAGTCTGCTATTTTTAAAATAAATGAATTCATACAGCGTCTTACAAAGACAGATTACAACGAAACGAAATTACGGACATAAAAACTCTCTCCCTTCACCCATTGGTGACGGGAGAGAGTCAGAAAACAACGTTTTTCATGACTGGTGGACTCGCATCTTTGAACTGCCTTTTAAACTTCCTCCGCAAACTAACCTTTACAGCGATAAACGCCGATCAGGGCAGGCCTTTTCATCATTGGTGCCGGGGGCGGGACTCGAACCCGCACAGTACCAAATACCGGTGGATTTTGAGTCCACTGCGTCTACCTGTTCCGCCACCCCGGCACCTCTAAGCTAAAGATATCATAAGATTAATTGTGCGTCTAGGCCTAATTGGAGCTTTCTTCTACAAAACCTTTTTGCAAAATGCCCAAGGCTTTGCCCGGCTCTAGTCTAATTCCGACGCGCATAGCTGCCCTTTCAATCGCAGCTACTGCAGACACTAATACATGCTTATCAATGTTGCCCATATGACCCATCCTGAAGCCCTTTCCGGCATAATCTCCAAGACAAGAAGCAATATAAGCTCCTTCCTCAGATACCAGTGCCCTAAATTTGGCGTCATCAACGTTGGCCTCTTTTGGGTAAAGATACACCGATAACGTTGGAGCCCTAAAATCCTTATCAGCTAATATTGAAAAGCCCATGGAGGCGATGGCTTCGTCTACCATAACCGCCTGTCTTGCGTGACGGGCATAGCGCTCTCCAATGCCCTCTTCTTTTATAATCCTCAAAGATTCCTTTAAAGCCCATATCATATTAATAGGATGAGTTCCCCAATATTTCGATGGATCTTCCATTACGGGCAACCATTTCTCGAAATCCATATAGGAATCAAGAATTGTCCCTAGTGATCTTCGTTTCTCTAGTGCCCTTTTAGAGGCCCACAATATAGCTAATCCAGGAGCCACCCCAAAGGCTTTCTGTGAACAACTAATGAGCACATCGATGCCCATAGGATCGACATATTCTTTCACACCCCCAGAGGCAGCAACGCCATCGACCACAAAAAACGCCCCATGTTCCTGTACAATTTTACCAATTTCATCTATAGGTGCCATAGCCCCTGTTGAAGTCTCCACGTGAGTTACTGTTACAATGTCGTATTTGCTCTCCGATAGCTTGTTTTTGACATCTTCGGGAGTCACTGAACTTCCCCACTTAGCGCTTAGTACATCCACTTTCAGGCCACGTCGCCTGCATATTTCTGCATATCTATCGCCAAAGAAACCATTTGAGCACACAAGCGCCTTGTCTCCTGCCTTTGATATATTAGCTATTGCCATCTCCATTGCAAGTGTGCCGGAACCAGCGAGAACGAACGCCTGTCCGCTGCATTGCCAAAGCTCCTTTAAATCTCTAACAACACTCTTGAAATCCTCAATAAAATCGGGGTCTCCAAAAGCAATCGTCTCGCGGCCCATTTGATCTTGAATTGACCGCACTACCGGAGTAGGGCCAGGTATCATTACGAGCTTACGTGGTTTTAACATGACGGTTCGACCTCCTTATTAAAATACCTATAAACAACTACCACCGCAGGGATGATGCCCTGCTTGCCATGCCTAATGCTTCGTGAAGTTTAGTTAAGAAAATGCGCCTTGACGCCTATAAAGATTATAATCCAATATTTTCCGCATAACAAAAATTTTAGCAGTTACGACCTATACTTCCCATAAAAAACCCGGAATATCATCCAATTCTATTGGAACATACAACATTCATCATTCATGAGGGGGACTGCAGTCTATCGTAACCACATCAAGTTTGTGTAGGGTTTTTAGGGACTACCCACTGGTGCATCCTAAATGGCACGTAAATGGTACGATGCCTTACCTTCCCTTAGTAATACCAGCAAAAGATCCCAACCATACCAATCTGGCTAAAACGCAAATTGCGCATTTGCATTATATGTGATAATATTGCCACATATTTATCAGGGGGTGGAAATTAACTATGGATATCGAAACTCAACGTAAAAAGGCAACGTTATTAAAGGCCATGGGACATCCGGTCCGCATCGAAATCATTGAAGTGTTGGGCGAAAAAGAGATGTGTGCCTGTGAAATTGCCAGCCTGTTCGATTATGACAGAACTACTGTCAGCAAACACTTGGCCATCCTGAAAGATTTGGGAATTATCGAACAAAGACGGGAAGGATTATACATCTATTACAGACTTACCTTGCGTTGCTTAGTTCCTATGCTTCAATGCATAGAACGTACCATTTTGGGCGATCAGGTCGAAATTCAATTTGATTACAAATGTTCGTGTTCAAGAGACAACAACGAAATTTAACAAAAATAAACAGGCAGTAAGGGAGATATTCCAATGAGCGACAGCAAAAAATTCGCATTGATCCTGCTTACATTTCTCTTCTTTTACTTTATACCGGCAGATTCACCTAGGGTATCAATCGCCGCTTCGGAAGCCCTGGCAATGCTTCATGAATATGCCAGAGAACATGTTCTGCTTTGCTTGATCCCTGCTTTTTTTATAGCGGGCGCCATTTCCGTTTTCATCAGTCAACAATCCGTCATAAAATATCTCGGAAGCAATGCAAAAAAGTTCATATCTTATTCCGTTGCAGCGGTATCGGGCACAGTTTTAGCCGTATGTTCCTGCACCGTTCTTCCTTTATTCGCAGGAATTTACGCTAGGGGAGCCGGAATAGGCCCTGCTTCTACGTTTCTTTACTCAGGACCGGCTATTAATGTGTTGGCCATAATTTTAACGGCAAGGGTACTGGGTCTTGAGATGGGCTTGGCCAGAGCAATCGGGGCCATCCTTTTCAGCATAGTCATCGGATTAGCGATGTCAATTATATTTAGAAAAGACGAAGAAAAAAGGCAGGAAAGTTTTGCTGTTTCGGTCGAAGATACCACATCTCGTCCTTTGTGGCAACCGGCATCAGTTATGGTTAGTATGATTTGCTTTTTGATATTCGCAAATCTTGCAGCTCCGGAGGCAAATATCGGTTTTTGGGCATACCTTTATGACGTTAAATGGATATTAGCCCTCATCAGCGTATCCTTTGCGGCCTTCGCAACAAAAAAATGGTTTACAAGGGAGGAAAGATCTGAATGGTTCAACGCAACTTGGGGATATGCGCTTCAAGTATTGCCCTTGCTTTTTGTTGGCGTACTGATCGCAGGCTTTCTTTTCGGACGCCCTGGACACGAAGGCATCATCCCAAGCGCTTACGTCTCTTATCTGGTGGGCGGCAACTCGATCTTTTCTAACTTTTTTGCTTCGATCGTTGGAGCCTTCATGTATTTTGCCACACTAACGGAAGTACCAATATTACAAGGTCTTTTAGGCGCAGGAATGGGCAAAGGACCGGCACTTGCCCTTCTTTTAGCCGGCCCAGCTCTATCATTGCCAAGTATGTTGGTAATAAGAACCGTATTAGGGACTAAAAAAACTGTTATATACGTAATTCTTGTGGTGCTGCTTTCTTCGCTGGCTGGAATAATTTATGGTAATCTTTGAATAAGCGGAATTTGGCCATGTTCATAGGTATAGTTATTATGTATCGATGAACCTGCCTTTATTGCGTTAAATTTCTTCATTAAGGCAGGTAGCTTATGAAACATTATACTTACAAGATATCTAATTACCCAACAAATTTCTTAATGCCTCTTCCGATGGAAGTTTCCCTGCAATAACAACCTTTCCGTCAACCACCAAGGCGGGGGTGGTCATGACTCCGAAGGATATTATTTTGTTAATGTCTGTAACCTTTTCAAGCTCGTAGTCGAGATTAAGTTCTCTTGCAACTTTTTCAGCCATATCGGCAAGTTTCTTACACTTAGGGCACCCCGTGCCGAGAACTTGTATTTTCAACTCAAAATCAACTCCTTCGTCCATAAAATATGTGGCGATTATATCACATATGGTCTATTAGAAACAAGCTTGCGAGTTGCCTCAACCGCGTCAACTTTGTGTAGGATTATTAGGAACTACTCCCTAGTGTGTCCAAAAGGGCACGTAAGCAGGTTAACTAAAAATCAAAGCGAAACTATCATTAAAGGATCCATATTTAGAGACAAGTAGTCTCACAATTGTGTTAACGCTTTTTTCTGCAAACACATCAGCTTCTATAAGAAGGAGCCGCATCCATCGCTACTTACTTGTTATTGCAGTTAGGAGAGTCTGCATTACCTTTGTGTCATCATAGGCTTCAAGTTTGCCTTCGTCTCCAAGCTTAGCAATTGATGGATCTATGGGTAGTTTAGCTAAAATAGGGATATCATGTTCTCTTAGCTCTTCTGAGTGACTAGAACCAAAGGGCTTCCACGTCTGATGGCAATAAGGACATATAGCATAACTCATATTTTCCAGCGCACCTAAAACTGGTATGGACAACATATTGGCCATGTTTACTGCCTTGATTACCACCATGGCCGAAAGGGACTGGGGTGAAGTGACAGCCAAAAAACCATTTAAAGGCAGTAGTTGCATGATTGTAAGCGGAGCATCAGAAGTGCCTGGCGGTAAGTCCACTAATAGATAGTCAATCTCTCCCCACATTACCTCTTCCCAAAATTGCTTTATTACGTTTGCTATGATGGGCCCTCTCCATATTACAGGTTTGTATGGATCATCCAAGAGAAGATTTATGGACATTACGCGGATCCCAAGCTTTGGCGAAACTGGGGGGGATCAAGCCAGAAAAAGCAGCCTTGGGCTTACCATCCACTCCTAAAAGTTTTGGGATGGATGGCCCTGTGAGGTCTGCGTCCAGAATACCTAGCTTAAATCCTTGTCGCCGCAAGGCTACAGCTAACAGGGCGGTGACAGAGCTTTTTTCCTACACCGCCCTTGCCACTTCCTATAGCCAACACACGATCTATGCCCTCGTTTTTGGTTTTAGCAATTGGCGCATTATCGTGGGCTTCATTCATCATGAACTCCTCCTCTTTTCCGAATTGATCATCCTGATATAAGGGTAAATGGCTAAGGCTCGAGTCAACAGGGCACCCCTTCCGAAAACCCAACTATTGGATCCACGTGGGGGCGAGAGCATATCATTTCCTATGCGCGTCACGGCTACATCTTCCCCGAAGGTCGATCCCAGGACGACGTCGGAGTCTTTCTTTTCCTGAATAGTAAAGAGGTAGACATGTCGTTTCAGGACGTCAAGGGAAAATTTCGACATTTTTACTGTTCCCCTTCTTTCATAACGCGGACATAATAGACCCAATCCCCATATCGAACCCGCCTGATCTTGCCTTCGCTGACGAGGCGGTCGATGCTTTTTTCGTCGGAGCCCTTGCGACGCAAAACCTCTTTGACAGCATCGCTGCGCATGGGATGGACGGCGGTAATGTTTAAAATCTCTTCTATAGGGTCGTCGGTGACTACAAAGGCGTTGCCCTCGTAGCCCGTCAGCGTTTCTGTGTCGATTCCTTGCTCTGCAAATATTGCATAGGCTATTGCGACCGTCTCGGCATCGGGCATCTGAACCCATGAAACGGCGGGAGGGCGGGTGGGGACGGAAATATAGG
>JAAYTM010000101.1 GCA_012518015.1 Synergistaceae bacterium | reverse complement strand
TGATCGCGAAGAAAGGACTTGTGGCTGATTGTTCTCATCCGGTCTGCAATTTTTATACCAGCGGCGACCCCGAGTTGTTTGCAAAAGTGGGATCAATGATTTTGGGTTGGCCAATTGATAAAGTAGAAAAAGTTGTTTTAGGATAGATTGCAAGCTGAATCCTTTTAGCATGAACATGATATGTTTGAGTATGGAAAGAGCGTTTTTGGATATGGCAGGCGGGGGTTGTTTAGTTTTTTCAACAAACCCATCGTTTTATCTAAGCCCCCAGAGGGGGGCGTAGATAAATATTTGTAATTTATTCTTTGGTTGGCAATTCCATAGCTTCAGTCGACTCGGGGAGTATTTGTCCTCCATCAACCACTATCGTTTGTCCCGTTATGAATTTTGCAAGGTCAGATGCTAAAAATGCAGCTGCATTTCCAACGTCTTGGGGTTCACCCAAAGTGCCAAGAGGGATCGATCTTTTCATTATGTCAAGATACTCCTCTCCCAAGCTTAAGAGTCCTTCCGATACAATGTTTCCTGGCAACACAGCATTAACGCGAATTCCGTACCGGGCTAGCTCAATTGCTGCAGAGCGCATAAATCCAAGCTGAGCTGCCTTTGTGGCACCATAGTGGCTCCAGCCAGCAAATCCGGTAATGGGGCCTGTAATCGAGGAAGTTATGACGATACTTCCGCCTCCCTGTTTTTTCATATGAGGGATGCATTCTTTGATGCTTAAAAACATCCCTTTTACATTTATAGTGTTAATATAGTTCCACTCTTCCTCCGTCATATCTTCTATTAAAGACATGGGATATATGCCCACGTTACTGCATAAAACATCGATTCGCCCATGTCTTTCTATAGTTGTACTTACCATGCGCTGAATATCTTCCGTCTTGCTTACGTCGGCTACTACGTAAGAAATTTGACCGAAACCTGATAGTTCCTCGACTGTTTTTTGGAGATCTTGTTCCTTTCTTGATGCGATGACAACTGTAGCCCCGTGTTTTAAAAATGCCTCTGCGATACCTTTGCCAATGCCTTTACTGCCCCCAGTAATTATTGCAAATTTACCTTCTAGCAAACGTGCCACTGTACATCGCTCCTTTCAGGTACTATTGCACTGATTCCTTATTCTTCGCACGAAATGGGAATGCTTTCGCGTGGCTCCCTTTGACGCGATTGCTCTGACCCCCACACTGCCATATCCTCATTCAACGTCCATGTCCTGTTCTTTTATTGAAATATTATCTTCTACGCATCGAGGTGTCTACTCCCCTGCCTATTTAAATCCCTTTAAATTAGGATGAAACGATTGCGTGATGTCACAAGAAGTTTTGTGTCGTATAATTGATAATAGCTGTTAATTAAATAGCTAGTTTAATTATATATGTATGGTTTTTTCGCTCAACGAATTGATATTTGTGGCGACTCTACGAGGAGGTTTAAGAATGGCTTGCAATCGGCTTGGACTAATAGTTAATCCTATCGCAGGTATGGGTGGTAGGGTGGGATTAAAAGGTACTGATGGAGAGGAAATATTGAGGATATGCAGGGAAAAAGGCGCTGTTCCGGAAGCTCCCAAAAAAGCGGTCGAGGCCCTGAAGCGACTTTTGCCTGCCAAAGACGAGATCGAAATAGTGACTTATCCGGGTGAAATGGGAGAGTTGGAGGCTCGTGAAGCAGGCTTCGAGCCAATCGTGATTGGTAGCATTATTCCAGGCAACACAACGTCTGAGGATACGAAGAGGGCAGCCAAGGATATCGCTGATTTTGGTGTAAAGTTATTACTATTTGCGGGTGGGGATGGGACGGCAAGGGATGTGTATTTGGCGTTGAAGGATAGGCAACAACCAGTATTGGGAATTCCAGCGGGCGTCAAAATTCATTCTGGCGTATTTGCCATAAATCCAAGGAGGGCGGGAGAACTTGCCCTCCTTTTTATGCAGGGAAAAGTAAGAGACATGAAGGAAGCTGAGGTCATGGATATCGATGAAGAAGCCTTTCGCCAAGGATGGGTAAGCGCGGCGCTTTATGGGTATTTGTTAATTCCTCACGAAAGAACTTTCGTCCAAAGCAAAAAGGCGGGTCAAGCCGCCTCCGATACGGTAGATTTGGAAGGGATATCTTACTATATCTTAGACCACATGGACGAAAATAAAGATGCAATTTATATCATAGGGCCCGGCACTACGACTAGGGCAATAAAACAGAAATTAGGAGATGAATACACACTGCTTGGAGTGGACGTCAGCCAAGACAAAAAAATTATTGCACTTGACGCCGATGAAAAGAAGTTGCTTGAAATTTTATCCGATGCCAAGAAGGCCTTTATAGTGGTTACCATAATAGGCGGTCAAGGTTATATATTTGGAAGGGGCAATCAACAGATAAGCCCGAAAGTCATAAGAAAGGTTGGCCTTGAAAACATCATAGTAGTTGCTACACGTAACAAAGTATCAGCTTTGGGCCATAATCCCCTCTTGGTGGATACGGGCGATGAGGAATTAGATCAGGCCCTCTGTGGCTACGTGAGGGTTGTCACGGGTTACCTTGAGCAGCGGATTATGAAGGTATCGGTCTAAAATTGTTTTATTTTAAGGGAGGTATTTGACGTGGAATTTGGCGAGATCACGTCATCCGTCCATAAGGCATTGTCAGAATTGCTATCTATAGCTGAACTCAAACCTGAAAACATATTAGTAGTTGGATGCAGTACGAGCGAGGTCTTGGGGAAGAAGATAGGATCTGCCTCCAATCTAGAGGTAGCTAAGGCGATAATGGAAGGCATAGAACCATTGGTCGAAAAGTCAGGCTTATTCCTTGCAGTGCAATGTTGCGAACATTTAAATAGAGCTCTCGTGGTAGAAGAGGATTGCGCAATGAAATATCACCTGGAGGTTGTGACCGTTTTGCCACATCTCGAGGCTGGTGGTGCCCTCGCGGTGTTGGCTTACGAAGAGTTTGCAAAGCCGGTAGTAGTTGAAAACATACAAGGTCATGCAGGAGTGGACATAGGGGATACTATGATTGGAATGCATTTAAAAAGAGTCGCCGTACCAGTTAGATGCGAAGTCAAGAAGGTAGGAGCTGCAAATTTGGTCATGGCTCGCACGAGACCTAAGTTAATTGGAGGGGAAAGGGCGAAATATCCCCCTTACTATGTAAAATGATTTCGTACGATGGAACCATTGATGTAGCATTGATCAATATGCCCTTTGCCAGCTTCAGACAGCCTTCCTTTGCCCTTGGTCTTTTGAAAAGTTCAATAAAAGATAAGTTCAAAGTTAAGGTTTTTGATTTTAACGTGTATTTCGCGGAAAAAATAGGCGCGGATCTTTATGATAGAATAGCTACGTGGCACATAGTAGATTTGTTGGGTGACAGGTTATTTGCTCAAACCCTTTATGGCGATCAGATTCCTCCCTTCGAGGAATACGTGGATAAAGTGCTTAATGGAAATTTAAAGGAACACGAGGCACCTTACGACAAAAAATTGGTGGATTACGCCTTTTACAATGAACTTCTCGAAGTTCAAAAAATGACTGATCAATTTTTAGAAGAATGCTCACGCATCATTGCTAAGGCAAATCCTAAAATAGTGGCCTTTACCAGCATGTTTCACCAGCAGACATCAAGCTTGGCGTTGGCTAAAAGACTTAAAAAAGTTCTCCCACATGTTTTAGTAACCTTTGGCGGGGCCAATTGCAAAGGCCCGATGGGCATGGAGTTAATGACACATCATACTTTTATTGATTGCGTGTGCTTGGGCGAAGGAGACAGTTCGTTCAAAAAGCTGGTTTGTGCCTGCACAGACGATCAGACCATAGATGTCTTGTCCAATATACCCGGGATGATCTTTCGCAAGGATCTAAGAAGCGATGATGTAAATCCTTTTGCCCTTTGCAGCAAAACGTTAGAGATGGATTTAAACCTGGTACCTACTCCTGATTACGATGATTTCGCCCAGCTTTATGCCGAAAGAAAATTTATGCACAAAGAAAAACCGAGAGTGTTCTTCGAGATGTCCAGGGGGTGTTATTGGGGACAGAAAAAAAGATGCATATTTTGCGGTCAATCGAGCGAAACTCTCATCTTTAGAAAGAAAAACCATGAACGAATAGTCACGGAATTAAGAAAAATTGTGAATGAATATCCAGCCTTTGCTTTATCTGCTAGCGATGAATCAGTTGATGAAGGAGCGCTTGAAGCGTTAATTGAGGCGCTTTCTACTCTACAGAGAAAACCTGAAATAGTTTACCTTCAAGTTAGACCTGATATAAATGTGAAAATGCTCAAGAAATTGGCGGTCTGCGGGCTAAAGAGGCTCGAGGTTGGCATTGAATCACTCAGTTCAAAGGTACTTTCCATAATAGGCAAAGGCGTTAATGGGCTTCAGAATATAACATTTCTCAAAAATTGTCGCGAAGCAGGAATAGAGCCAATATGGAACTTCTTGTGGGGTTTCCCAAAGGAACCGGAAAGCTCGTATAAGAACATGGCAAACCTGATACCCTTGCTTACTCACTTACACCCACCCAATTACGCAGGACCCTTTAGACTTGATCGCTTCAGCCCATGCTTTGAAAATCCCTACGAACACGGCATAAGAGAAATAAAACCCTACCCCTCTTACCGATTTGTTTACCCCTTTAACGAGGAAGTCGTAGACAATTTTGCCTCATTTTTTACCTTCAAATTTCAATCCCCACAAAACGTCAAAGATTACACACGTCAACTTCAAGAAAATATATTTTTTTGGAAAGAAATTTACCCCAAAAGCGCTTTGTATTACAGTCAAGACCTGGTAATAGACAAAAGATCCGGCATCGACGAGTGGCACATAAGGCTTGATCCTTTGACTATGGCGGTTTGCAAAGCTTCAAGTAAGCCCGTGACCATGCAGGAGATCCCCCAAAGGCTAAAAGAAATGGAAATTGTTAAATCTGAAGAAGAAATAAGGCAATCCATCGGATATTTAATCAAATACGGTATTTTGTTAAAGGAGAAAGAGATGTATTTAAGCTTGGTTACTGAAGAGAGAGGTGATGCAATGACGTGCGATGATTAGGTGAAAGCGTCATAAAAATTAATTAAATTGGGAGGGATAGTGTCATGGAAGAAAAGGAAAAAAGAGTTGCTCATCCCTACATCCCCAATTCCGTTCCGGAGATCAAAGAAGAATTATTAAAAGAAATAGGGATCGAAAGTACAGAAGATATCTTTGGTCAAATTCCGGAACATTTACGGCTCAGAAGGCCGCTCAACATTCCTAAAGCGATTCTTTCAGAATACGAACTTAAAAAGCATGTCACAGAGCTTCTTTCCAAGAACAAAAATTGCGAGGAATACAAAAACTACCTGGGCGGAGGTTGTTGGCAGCACTACGTTCCTGCGGTATGTAAGACCATAATGGAAAGGGATGAGTTTTTGTCTGCCTATGTGGGAGAGGCTTTTGCCGATCACGGTAAATTTCAGGCTCAATTTGAGTATGCAAGTTGTATAGGGGAACTTGTGGATATGGATATGGTAAACACCCCGACATACGATTGGGCTATGGCCTGTGCCACTACGGTGAGGATGGCGTCACGCATGACTGGAAGGAGCAAGGCATTGGTGGCTAAATCCATAAGCCCCGAGAGATTATCCTGCATCAAAGATTACGCATGCTCTGCGACCCCCGACATAGAGCTTGTTAACTACGATCCGAAAAGCGGATTGCTTGATTTAAATGACTTAAAAGACAAACTTTCCGAAGATGTTTGTGTTCTTTATATGGAAAATCCTAACTTCTTCGGTGTTATAGAAAAGGACGGACAAGAGATAGCAGATCTGCTTCATTCAAAGGGCGCATTGCTATCGGTAGGCGTTGATCCAATTTCTCTTGGCGTGTTAAAACCACCTGCTCGTTATGGTGCAGATTTTGCTTGTGGCGATGTGCAGCCTCTGGGGATACCCATGAGCTACGGCGGTGGTTTGGGCGGTTTTATTGCTACACCTGACGAACCGAAGTTCGTTGCCGAGTATCCTTCCTTGCTATTCGGGATAACGGAGACGATAGAAGAAGGCGAGTATGGCTTTGGAGAGGTCTTATACGAGAGGACGTCTTACGCATCTCGTGATAAGGCCAAAGATTTCTTGGGAACGATGGCTCAACTTCACGGCATCGTGGCGGGCGTATACATGGCTTTGATGGGTCCGCAGGGAATGAAGGAGTTGGGCGAAGGCTTGCTGCAGCGAGCTGTATATGCTGTCAGAAAACTGTCATCTGTTAAGGGAATCAAGGCTCCTTACTTTAATTCATACCATTTCAAGGAATTTACGGTGAATTTCGATGATACAGGAAAGACGGTCGCAGATATCAACAAGGCGTTGCTAGATCACAAAATATTTGGCGGAAAGGACCTATCTAAGGACTTCCCAGAGCTCGGACAAAGCGCTTTGTTCTGCATTACGGAGGTTCACAGCAAAAAAGACATCGATGAATTAACCGAAGCCCTGGCTTCTGTCTTGGGAAAGTAATTGAGGGAGGGGATAGATCATGACGAATGTAAGGTTAAGAAAATTTCATCAAGCTCATTGGGACGAGCCGATAATATTCGAGCTTTCCGTTCCGGGACGTAGAGGCCTCATCCCTCCGGCTCCAGAAGAAGAAATCAAAGAAGCAGCAGGCGATCCGAAAGGCTTGGTACCAGAGGAAATGCTTCGAAAAGAGCCCCCGGCATTGCCGGAGCTCGACCAAAAAAGGGTTTTAGCTCACTACATTCACCTCGCCCAAGAGACTTTAGGTGGAAACCTTTGTAACGACATAAGCCAAGGCACGTGCACGATGAAATATAACCCCAGGATCAACGAAGAATTGGCGGCGCATCCCGGCATAGCCTCACTTCATCCGTGGCAAGATGTGGATACCGCCCAGGGAATACTTGAAATATACTACAAATTTGAGGAGATATTGAAGGAAATCTCGGGGATGGACAAGTTCAGTTTGCATCCCCAGGGAGGAGCACATGCCGTTTATACAGCTGCGAGCATCATGAGGGCGTATCATCGCGATCGTGGCGAACTGGATAAGCGCAGGGAAATCATAAGTTCTGCTTTCACTCACCCCTGTGATCACGCAGCTCCTGCCACTGCTGGCTTTAGGCTGATAATACTGCCCCCCAGCGAAAACGGCTATCCATCTGTTGAGGCGGTAAAAGCTGCCGTATCGGAAAACACCGCCGGCATGTTCATAACAAACCCGGAGGATACCGGAATATACAACACGGAGATCGACCAATTTGTGAAGATAGTGCATGACGCGGGGGGGTTATGTTTTTACGATCAGGCCAACGCAAACGTACTCTTGGGTATCGCTAGGGCGCGAGAGGCCGGATTTGATATGTGCCACTTCAACATCCACAAAACCTTCGGTACCCCTCACGGATGCTCAGGGCCGGGACTTGGTGCGCTGGGCGTAAGGGATCACTTAGCAAAATATTTACCCATACCAACCGTTGAATACGATGGCACCAAATATTACCTCGACTTCGATAGACCCCACAGCGTAGGCAAAGTAAGACAATTCCAGGGACCTGCAGGCGTCCTTGTGCGTACTTACGCATGGGTAATGACCATAGGACAGGAATATCTTAAAGAGGTATCTGAGATATCCACGATAAACCATAACTATCTACAAAAGAAACTGCAGGAACAGATCCCCGAAATAGAAGTACCTTACGCACCCGGCAGGAGGCGCCTTGAAGAGGCTCGTTACTGTTGGCAGAAATTGCTGGAGGCCACGGGCGTAAGTACGACGGATATCTTGAGGCGAGTGGGAGATTTCGGATTGCAGCATTACTGGACGAGCCATCATCCCTGGGTCGTTCCGGAACCCATGACACTAGAACCCTGTGAGAGCTACGGCAAGGAGGATTTGGACGAATACGTGGCAGTTTTAAAACATATTCGCGATGAAGCCTATTCTGATCCGGAAATTGTAAAAAATGCTCCCCACAAATGTGCGTCCCACAAGCTAGCCGATGAAACGGCTTTAGATGACCCGAAGCGCTGGGCAACTACATGGAGGGCCTATGTAAAGAAGAAAGGTCGAGCCTAAAGTTAGTAGGACGAAGTAGCGTAGATAAAAACATAATGGTGGCAAAGCCTCTAAAGAAACATGACTACGTAATAGGTTTTGCCACCATTTTTATATGACCATAAAGCTGCCTTGGACAAGGTTTTAACCCATCGAAGACGCCTCAAAGAGAATGTCGCTGTCGTCGTAGAAGGCGCATGCATCACGATCTTATGTGATCTGCTATAAAAGACGGCCAAGAAGCATATTTTGATAGAGAAATAAAACTTGACGACGTTGCCGGAAGCGAGCAAAGGGGTGTATTATTCAAGATGAGAAAGATTATAAGAAAGAGATGTTTCTTATGGGTATATTTGGTCCTGTTCCATCTCGTAGGTTGGGCTCTAGCCTTGGCATTAATAACATTCCCTATAAGACCTGTTCTTATACGTGCGTCTATTGCCAGATAGGGCTGACGTTGCGCATGGAGACCCGGCGCCGGCGCTACAGCGATCCGGAAGAACTCGCTGTTCGTGTCAAAAAAAGGCTCTTACAGCTTGCGGAAGCGGGGGAGCGTGTTGATTACCTAACAATAGTTCCCGATGGTGAGCCCACGCTCGACCTCGCCCTCGAAGAGTTACTGTCGAGGTTGAAGGAAACAGGTATTCCTGTTGCCGTCATTTCCAACGCCTCTCTCATCTCGAAGGCAGACGTGAGAAAGGCACTACATGTTGCGGATTGGGTCAGTCTGAAAATTGATGCCCTTTCGCAAGGCCTCTGGAAACGGATCGACCACCCGCACCCATCCCTTGATCACGACGACATTCTTGCCGGCATGGAGGAATTCGCCAGCTTTTATAAAGGCACCCTGT
>JAAYTM010000100.1 GCA_012518015.1 Synergistaceae bacterium | reverse complement strand
TGCGGCACGCGCTATAGCATGTGCGCCTGTAGGATTTGTAATCAGGAGCGCAAATATTGCGATTACGACATGAATGGTAAAGGTTATAAACCTCGGCTCACCTGTTGTTACGTATTTGGATATTGCGTAAACCACTACTGATGCCGAAGTAAAGATGGAACCAAATGTGGTACATTTTGTCGTTCCGTGAAGACGGGTATATACATCTGGGAACCTGTACAAGGCTATAGTTCCTAGCACATTAAAGGTTAATCCTATTCCTAAAAACAGCTTTATCAAAATCGCTACCGTTAATCCGTTCAACTTAAAAACCTCCCTCGACGTGACGTGCGATGAACAAGGTGCCAACGAAAGACAATGCAGCATACACGATCGCTATATCCACCATGACGATGGAGTCAAATATAGCGCCGAGGATTATCATTGCCGCGACCACCAAGGTGTTAATCGTATCCAAAGCCACGACTCTATCCGGAATGGTAGGTCCCATTATCAAGCGCCCGGTCACGGCGAGAATTGCCATGCCAAGTATTAAAAATACAAGTGCAAATGCACTCATAGCTCCACCACCTTCTTAGCCCAATCCTCAAAGGGACCGTAAACATCTCTACCACTTGGCTCGATATTTGTTATGTTGATCCAATGAATGTAGTAAGTGCCATTATCTTCATCGACATCAACAGTCAAGGTACCCGGGGTCAGCGTAATGGAGTTAGCCAACATAGTAATTGCGTAGGCATTTCTCAAGGAAGTTTCCACACGCACGATGCCGGGATTAATTTTCCCCGTTATGACCCTATAGGCAACATCAAGGTTTGCTTTAGTCATTCCCCATAGAAAGGGGCCAAAAATAAAAGCAATCAGCTTTATCCACCTGTCCGGTCGCAGGGCTGTCATCCTATATAATCCAGGACTCCATGAGCGACACGCATAGGTAATTATTGCGCCCAAAATGATCGCTATCACCACTTCGCTTAGCGGAATCATCCCTCCGGACCATACAAAGAGCAAGTACATGACGACCGATGCTATAAAAATAACCATTAAACGGACACCCCCCTTTCGGGACTACGTTAAAAAACAAACTAGTGCATGAAACTGCTTAAAACTCATTTGGAACAAGCCCGGAAAATATGGTTTTAAGTTGACCTGATTTCCTTTCTCATAAACGCCAAATACGATACGGCAAAGCAAATAATGGAAGCTGCAACCAACGCCACAAATTGTGGCCATACCACAAGCACACTTTGACTCAGCGAGAGCGGCGTTAAAATGAGGCCCTGCAATTGAGTTTCAAACATGGGCCCGAACACTCTCACAGTCGGATTTAAGATAGCAGCAGAAATCTCTTCCAACAGCACAGCCGGCGAAAACCGCAGTAACATTGTCCTCAAACTTTCATGCTTTGCGAGCAGCTCCGGCGTGGATTGCCTGGTTATAGGATAAACTTCATCAGCTATGACACCAGCTATCATATAAACGAAAAATGCTAGAAAAATCCAAATCGCAATAGACGTTAGCGCAGAGGTAGAGCTTTTTTCAAAAACTATGGAAAAAAGAATCGCAAGGCTGGTCCAAAAAGCTATATACAAAATACACGCAATGAAGAATAAAAAGGCCCTGGCTACCTCTTGCCCATTTGGAACGACCCCCAACTTTGCAATGGAGATACCAGCAATCATCACCATGATGCTTGCAATCATTATAGCTACAGTAGCAATGGAGGCGAGAAACTTCCCGTTTATTATGACATCGCGATAAACGGGCTGAGAAAGTATTAAACTCAGCGTTCCCCTCGTACGCTCTCCATTAATGGCATCAAACCCAAGGATAATTCCAAGCAGAGGACCGAAAAAGCTTATGAAAAATAGGAACGAGGGAAGCCCCCCACCTGACAAGGAAAATAAACTTAAAAACAAATATTCCTCGTTCAGAAACTGTTGTTCTCTTAATGCTTCCGAAGCTGTGTATGAAGAAAATAGCCCCGTTATAACTACGATCAAAGCTATCAGCATGAATCGCCTGCTTCCGAATTGATCGGTTAATTCCTTGAGGAACACGGAAAGTAAGCCGCTCATATAATATCACTCCTCTCGGAAGTACCGAATATAAATCTCTTCCAAGCTATATTCCCTCCCTTTAACCTCGATGGGAAGGAACCCCCTCATAACGACCTCACGCACTATGTCGAGCTTTCTTTCTTCATTAAACTTTAAGATAATGGAATTGTTCGCAATCTTTTTTTCGAGTACTCCATCTATCCCGTCGAGCTTGCTTAATGCTTCATCGCTAATGTAGTCGTAAGTCAATTTCATGATACCCTCTCGTTCGCCTAAAACTTGCCTGCCAATTTCTTCTATGCTTCCTTGGGCAACCATTTTGCCCCTAAACATTATCCCAACCCTATCGCAAACTTGCTGCACTTGATATAGGAGATGAGAGCTCAGCAAAATACTTACCCCCATCTCCCTGCTCATTTTACGTATCAGATCCAATACTTGTTCGGTGCCCTCTGGATCAATGCCCGTAGTTGGCTCGTCCAAGATAACAAGCTTCGGTTCTTTTATAAGAACAGAGGCCAATCCAAGACGCTGCCTCATTCCTTTAGAATAAGTACCCACTAGCTTATCCTTAACCTCTAAAAGCCCGACAGTGGTCAAAACTTTATCTATCTTTTTAATAGCCACATCTTCCGGTATTCCATTAAGCTTCGTAAGGTAAAGCAAATTTTCCTTCGCCGTTAAGTCCTCGTAGAAACCCACGTTTTCAGGCAAATAACCAGTAATCCTTTTAACCTCGAGAGGTTCTTTATTCGGGTCATACCCACAAACGCGCACAACCCCGGCAGTCGGCTCGGTCATTCCCAGTAGCATCAGTATAGTCGTCGTTTTTCCTGCCCCGTTAGGCCCAAGGAGCCCGAAGATCTCGCCTTGGGCCACGTGGAAGGTTACGCCATCTACTGCTTTAAAGCCGTTATAGTCTTTTACGAGATCCTGAACCTCAACCACCAAGGCCATCTTTATCGCCTCTTAAGCTTTGCAAAAATCCCAAAAAGTAGCGCAATAACTACTATAATAATGCCAACGCCTATCCATCCCCAAGTGGTGGGAACCTTGACGGTGGCCCTGAGCTCGATGGATCGTTTGTCCTGGTCGCCTGCTGCCGTAAGCACCACTTGATAATCTCCCGGGATCGTCCTTTCGGGAGCTTTAAAAATAACCTCTACTATCTCCGGTTTCTCCGTCTTAGCTAATGGCTCAAGAACGCCTATCTTATCGGGCTTAAACGTGATCTCCCAGTCTTCAGGCTTGCTAGCGACTAAGAAGGATATATTTTCTATGGGTGCAGAACCTTCGTTCCATACGTAGAATATCTGCTGGCTTTCCTTGCCGGCCACTATATCGAAGTTAAGCCTTCTGGTCTCAGGAACAATCTGCAATTTATATGTACCTTCCACCACTACTTTGAGATCCAGCTTCACGTCGCTATCCCCGGCCTTAGTATGAAACTCCAAAGGATATTCGCCTTTCTCCGTCTCAATGGGAGGAAGGACGGTAAAATTCAAGGTCTCGCTCGAGTTTGCAGTAATTTTTATCGAATTAATTCGTTTATCCGTTTCCCATCTGGGGGTGACATAAGCATTCCAACCAGATGGCGTAACAGTGACAAAATCAACGACTACTTCTTTATCGGAATTGTTTTTCGCCTTAATTTCAAAGCTCAATGATTTGCCAGCCGCTCCTTCTAATACAGGATATTTCGTTTCGAGCTCAATCCTGCCAGCACCAGCATCAACGGCCACTTTGCCGCCTTTAAGATGCACAAAAACCGGATACTCACGTGCTACCCCATTTGCGGATGCCTTCACGATGAACTTGTAGTTTCCAGGCTCTGCGTTCTCACCCGGTTTAATACGTAACTTTATATTGACTTCTTTATTTTCATCTCCCGTCCCCAATCGTACCCTGCTGACTCCAAAGCCGCCCCATTGGGAGCTCACAAACCTTACATCCCAATTGTCAGCTTTAGGATCGCGTTCTACTTCAAGTTTGACATCAACATCGTCATTTGTCATGTTTCTCAAATTAACGTCTACGTGAACTTCGTCTTCCGTGCCCATTTCAATCCCGGTAAAGGGGATGTGAACTGCAAAATTTCTTTGCTGCGCAGTTGCCTCACTGGCCAAGAAAGTAAACAATACTCCAATTATTAGAACTAGTAAAAGATGTTTTTTGTGCACATTCATTGTTGTGTGCATTGAGCCCCTCACCCTCCCAGCTAATTTTTGTTTTATGTCAAAAGAAAGAATACCCTACTATTCTAGAAAGTTCAAGGAGGTTTTAACACTCCATACATGCTAACTTCTTCACAAATCTG
>JAAYTM010000017.1 GCA_012518015.1 Synergistaceae bacterium | reverse complement strand
TCCCATTCCCATCGAAATAAATTCACTCTCCAGGAATAATAATCCACGTCCATGAACGGTTCCTCGTAGGTGATCCAATATTGATCTCTTTTTCCGGTTTCAAAGCCGACGGATGCGGTACGCCCTAACCCCTTCCAGTTGGTGTCCTCGTAAGACAAGCCACCGCTCCATCCACTGCTTGAACCGTGTCCTATGGTCAGTCCTATCCTTCCCGTCCTTTGTTCTTCCACGGATACGATGATGTTTACGATACTTGGGTCTTCTGTGGGCTCAAATCCGACGTTTACAGTCTCAAAATACCCAAGCCTTTGAAGTTTGTTCAAGGAATGCCTGAGCACCTTAGCATTAAAGTAATCGCCCGTCTTAAGCTTGATCTCCCGTTCGATGACAAACGTCTCCGTCTTTTCATTTCCCTGAACTACGATCTCTCCTACCTTTGGCTCTAAGATCTTGACCGTTATGATGCCTTCCTGAATTTGTACATCTTGGATTCGCATCATAACGTATCCGTCTTCTTGATATTTATCTCTAATCCTCTCGAGGTCGTGCCTGAAAAACACGGAGTTAAAGATGTTGCCAGGTTTTGTGAAGACGAGTTCTTTTAGCTCCTCTTCGGTGTATACTTCATT
Organism: Synergistaceae bacterium; assembly: GCA_012518015.1. Classification (GTDB taxonomy): domain Bacteria; phylum Synergistota; class Synergistia; order Synergistales; family Acetomicrobiaceae; genus Acetomicrobium. The sequence goes on along the minus strand of JAAYTM010000017.1, from coordinate 3,735 downwards.
TCCTTCAAATCTAACTTCCCGAACAATGGGATTTTCTTGTACGACGTAAGTTACCCTGACACCTTCAACCAAGGGCTCAATCATAACGTCGACATAGGCAAAAAAACCTAAATTGTAGATGGCTTCGATGTCCTTGTCGAGCTGTTCCTTATCCACGGGTTGGCCAACTTTGGTTCCAACGACAGATAATATGTAATTAGTATCCACCTGCTGGTTGCCTTCCACCTTCAATTCAACGACGTCAGGGTAGGTTTGAGCAAAAACTAAAGATGGTTTTAGCAATAAAAAAACTAAGCTCACTAGCATAAGTTTCGTGCAAAACTTCATCTTCAAGATCACTCCTTCAGTCTGAAAGCTCCACATCTATTCCACTTTGATCGCGAAGGGCTTTCTCTCCCAGCCGAACCAACTTGAATAATTCCTCTAGCATCTCTTCTTCAAATGATACATCATGATCCCTTTTCTCGGGTAATTCCTTTGGCGTATTTTCTTTCGCCTCAATAATGCGCTTTATTTCACCGCTCTTGGATGGAGTGTTGCTGATTTTTTGTTCATCTTTTTCTGCTACTGCTGCTACTTTTTCTAATTGAGAGGAGGCAACTTTTACATCGCCCACGTCGTAGACCCGTGCCATGTTAGTATCACTTAAGCTCTTCCTCAAGGCCACGATGAGCCGCTCTTCGTCATCCGTTATCAAGCTCAAGTGAAGCGAGTTGGCCTCCCGCTTTGTAGATAGATTTTGGCCCTCCTGGTATTGCACAAAACTTTCTCTCGAGGTCGGCAAAGCCAAGGCCATCAAAAATATTGCAGCTGCAAGCAAGGAAATCAAAACTTGCTCCAAAGCACCGCGGCGTCGCCCAATCTTGCTGTCGGAAGAGACGTGAGTAAAAATTTCGTCTTTTGCGATTCGCATCTCCGCCTCGGCACACTCAAGTTCCATGATAACTTCCTTTGGCCTTCCACGCCTCCATGCTTCTATGCTCCTATCGATCCAACGCCTAATTCTCAAAAGACGCCTCTCCATTAAAAGGCCCCCTCAGACTTAAAAAATTAGGTTACGTTACCCCTAAAATCTCTCTGAGCTTTGCAATAGCCCTTCTTCTTAGCCTGTAAATGTAGCTAATGTCTACTCCCCTTTTTCGAGCCACCTCTTTAGCGCTTAATCCATCCAGGTCAATCGCTCTTATAACTTCAGCCTCCTTGGCCGTTAACGATTCTATGGCCCTTTCAAGGTCAATGAGCCAACCTTCCCTCTCGTCAATATAGACGGTCTCACGCTGATAAACATAGTTATCCAAATCCACTGGCTCAGGAGCCTTTGCCTCCGATCTTTCCAAAAAATTAATCATATGCCCTTTAACGCGATAGTAGGCATAAGTTATGAACTTGGCTCCCCTTTCGAAATCATATCTATCGACCGCCTCTATCAAGGCCACCATGCCTTCTTGTATCAAATCTTGATGAGAATCCGGAGACACATGTAATTTGCTCGCAAGCCAAAACACCATGGGTCTATAAGAAATTATCACTTCTTCTCGTGCTTTTTCGTCACCAGACCTTATCTTTTTCCATAATTCTAATTCATCTTCATAAAGATTCGAATCATTAGAAGGTTCAGGCTCGATATCACGCATTTAACTGTCTCCTTTTCTAATTTCTAAAAACAGACCGAAATTACGCCAATATAGGGAGGTTGCACACTAGATCCAGATCATCGACCAAAAGATGGAGTGTATCGTTCGCGAAGGCCAACATCACTCTCCCATCCCATAGCTCCATGGAAGTTAAACTGCAGTTATCTATCCTAATCCTCCAAACGGCGGAAGCATCCAAAGCAAGAAGTCCCACTAATGCAGCCCTTATTGAACCACCGTGAGCAACAACCAAGATGTTTTCACCGGCTTCCTTTAAAACTTTTTGCATTCCACCGGTCACGCGCTCAACTACTTCTACAAAATCTTCTCCTCCGGGAATTTTGGCCTCTTCAGGAGATTGTCTCCACCAGCGGTAAGCATCACGATACGTTCTTTCAACATCGGTAACCACCATTCCCTCCCAAGCCCCAAAATCCATCTCTTGCAGCTCTTTCAGCAAGCCTTTTATCGGTACTTTTATGAGCTTAGACACTATTGCAGCAGTTTCGCTCGCTCGCGCAAGCGAACTTGCATATATGGCATCTATACCCAAAGACTTTAGCCTCAAAGCAACTCGCCGCGCTTGCAAACGACCTTCATCACTAAGAGGAACATCGGTTTTACCTTGATAGCGAGATTGCATGTTCCATTCAGTTTTGCCGTGACGCAAAAAAATGATACGCTTCAAGCGACATCACCTCATCGCATGTATTATAGATATATTAACGTTAAAAGTCCTTTTTCTCTATGTCTTAAAAAATAAAAGCCCCCTTAATCTTAGGGGGTCATGCAAATTTTGCGACCAGCTATTAAGGCAGCCTCTATTATGTAAACTGGCAAATCTTCACTAGTCATCGGATACGATTTACTTTAAGATTGCACCCGTGACTTTTTAAGAGCAGATCCCAAAATCTCTATATCTCTAGTTTGTGCAGAAAGCTTATTTGACTCGGCTACCTCTTCGGTAAGTTCCTTGCGCAGGATCAAAACATCCTTTGGCGCTTTAATTCCCAAGCGAACCTGTCCCTTGCCTATCTGAACCACCATTACCTCAATCGTACCATTAAGGACCAGAGATTCGCCCTCTTTGCGGGACAATACTAACACTTAAGAGGCACCCCCTTTACTTGGTGCCGCACTGCTAGCCTGAGCAAAAGCACTCCTCATCTTCTCTCTAGTGGAGTCGTCAAATATATAATGCTTTATGTCGTAATCTTCCCTCTGACCTATTGCTTGCTTGCCTAGGCGTTCTTTTGCATTCACCACTATGGGAGCACGAATATTTGCGGTAGCTTCCCACGGAGCATTTTCAGGAACAGCTACTACCACGAAAAAACAAAGATCTTTTATAGGAGCTTTTAGCTCGTTTATGTCGCTCTTACACAATTGTGGGTCATAATCTGAAATTATAAAATCGGGAGGTACAATGGGAAGGGCAACGTCGCCATCTTTCAAACTTTGAAGCCACTTTATAGCGCTTTCATCGTTCCCGACCAACAACCACGCCTTATGGTCTTCGAAACCAGGAATACCTTTGGGAAAATACACGATGTCATTGTCGTCGTATTTCAACACCCCAAATCTCAAGGTTTTAAACTCTCGCATTTAACTGTCCTCCAGGTTCAACCTTTTGTATTTTATCGCCAGGAAAATCCGATGGGGCATACGTTGAGTCAAAAATGGAGCCGGCGGGCGGACTCGAACCGCCAACCTGCGCATTACGAGTGCGCTGCTCTTCCTGTTGAGCTACACCGGCATGACGATTATAAAATGGCGGTCCCAACGGGATTTGAACCCGTGCCGCCGCCTTGAAAGGGCGGTGTCCTAGACCTCTAGACGATGGGACCGCTCCGAGGGACACGAAATGGATCTCGCATTTCCGCTTACCGCCGTTGTATATTATCATGCACGTATTTTATAAGTCAAGTTTATTGAGACTTGGATCGCATCAACTTTACTACAATTTTCAAGGCATGACAGCCATAAAAACACTCCCCTCCGCCTCGTGTCGGCGGCAAGGGAGTGAAAGGTAGGAGTGCAAATAACTTGGCTGGCCATGCACTACGAGCTCAAGCTTTTTGGTTATATTTAAGTATATTTA
>JAAYTM010000099.1 GCA_012518015.1 Synergistaceae bacterium | reverse complement strand
GCGGTATATTTTCAAATAAAGGCAGACTTTCTTTTGCTTCTTCCATCGAAGGACCGTCAATGCTAAACCCTTTTAAAGTTGACGCGAAGCGAAACAACCTGATGCACCGTATGGGATCTTCTTTGATCCTGTCTCCCGGAGAACCTGTAAAACGAATGATTCTTTTTGTTATATCTTGGAGGCCGCCGAAGGGATCTATCAACTCTCCGACGAAATTCATCGCCATGGCATTTATGGTGAAGTCCCTCCGAGAAAGATCGGCAAATAAAGTATCCCCTTGAAAGGGCGTTACTTCGATCGTCCATCCTTCTTGAGGAATGACCAAGGTGCAAAACGGCTCGTTGCCCACTATCTTGGCCTCAGGGAAAATATCCATTACATCCTTTGGTTGAGCAGACGTTGCGATATCCACATCAGTAAAGCGCGATCCTAATATGAGATCTCTGACCGTTCCTCCGACAATGTAAGCCTCAAATCCATTTTCCCTGAAGAGCCTTAAAACATCACAAGATCTAGATAACTTATCTTTGATCATCTTTACCCTCACAAAAAAGGGCCTAGTCACCTAGGCCCTCAAGACACTAAAAATGAACACCCTACTGAGATATTGCCGAAACAGGACAGGTGGATACACAGGCTCCGCACTCTATGCAATCATCGGGATTTACTTGAGCCTTGCCATCTACAACGCTTATCGCCTCTGCCGGACAAACGCCTACACAAGCTTCGCATCCTATGCAAACATCCTTATCAACAACCGCTTTTGCCATAAATAATCCCTCCTAAATTTTGTTGAAATTGCTTTAAAAACAACATCATGTTAAATTTTACATCCATTGCATAGCTGGAGGCAACTCAGGCTTAGGGTCTCTCAATAGCAAAGTTCTCAAGGCTTCGGCTGGCGGAAGGTTATTGTACAATATATCATACACCACATCAACAATTGGAAGTTCTACTCCCACATTTTCGCCCATTTTTTTCAAGGCCTTAGCGGTAAAAACTCCCTCCGCTACTTGTCCCAATTCACTTAAAGCATCCTCCATGGTTTTGCCCTTACCGATAGCAAGACCCAAACGCATATTTCTGGAATGATCGCTAAAACAAGTCACGACTAAATCTCCAACGCCGGCAAGCCCTGAAAGCGTCAGAGGATTCGCGCCAGTCTTTGCACCCAATCGCATTATTTCAGCCAACCCACGGCTAACCAGAGCAGCCAAAGTATTATCGCCTAACTCCATCGCCTTTACAATACCAGCAGCTATAGCGATCACGTTTTTGACGGCTCCTCCTATCTCTACGCCACTAACGTCGTTTGAAGTATAAACCCTAAAATTAGGGCGAGAAAAGATTGTTTGCCACTGCTCTGCAACTTCAAAACTCGAGGAGGCCACTACTACAGCAGTTGGAAGACCTTGAATTACCTCCTCTGCATGACTTGGCCCAGACAAGACAGAATAAGTAACATCGCCCAAAACGTCTTTGACGATCCCGCTAACAGTGGACATGGATTCAACTTCAATGCCTTTGGCAACGTTGCATAAATCTGGTACCTTTGTCATCTTTCCCGCAACTTTGTTTAAAAAGCCTCTTATAGCTTGGGTAGGCAAGGCTATCACCCATTTAGATGACCCCATGGCCTCCTCAATCTGGGAAGTGGCCATGACATTGGGAGATATGCGATATCCTCTTAAATAATTGGGGTTTTCGCCCCTCATGTTGATGGCACGCGCCTGATCTAGTCGTCTGCACCAAAGCGTCACAGAATACCCATTTTCGCCGAGTAAATTAGCTAATGCCGTGCCCCAACTGCCAGCGCCAAAAACAGATATTTTCTTCATTTAATCAATCAACCTTCCACTTGAAAGGTAACACACCCCGGGTCGGGATCCTCGTAAATTAAAATTACGTTTTCGACGATAGCATGAGGTGGTCCTTTGCTACACCAACTAATCATTCTTTTAACGCTTTCTGACTCTCCTTGAATCACGACTTCGACCCTGCCGTCGCCAAGGTTCTTTATATAACCGGCAACTCCAAACTCTTTAGCTTTAATCGTCGCGTAATACCTAAAGGCCACCCCTTGAACTCTCCCCGAAAGCCAAAGGTGTGTGCGCACGAGCAAAAAGCGACACTCCTTCCTTTTGCACTCGTTAGATATCTTACCACAGACGATGCGAGGCTCAACGGAAATATAAATGAAGACCCTATATGATGTCACTTCAAAGGAACAAAACCTCACAAAAGAGACATGATCCTCAAAGGCCAAACCTAAAATTTCGCCAGCATTTCTTCCTTTAGGCCATCCAAGAAGCGTTTAGCCGTGCTAGGCGCTTTTGTCTTTAGGCTTACCAGGATAAAACTAGCGGTTGCAATCAAAAGCCCCCACACAGCTGGCCATTGGCCCAGAAATTTATAGTTAGCGAGCGTCAAAAATCCCACCGTCACTCCGCCAAATAATATGCTTGCCATCGCACCCTTCGCCGTAGCTTTTCGCCAAAAAAAGGCTCCCCAGACAGAGGGCAACTGCACTAACAGACCTCCCGATGCTAAAGATGACAACACAACGATTAAATCAAGCCTCAATTGAGCAAATAATAGGCAGGCGGCTATCAGAACCACTATGACTATTTTCGAAAACGCCAATTCTTTCTCCTCAGAAAGTTCAGGATAAAAAGCTTTGAGCAAATCCCTTCCGAACATGTTGCTCAAGGTTAAAACTATGGAATTCATTGTAGATACCGCCGCAGCCATAATGCTCACGAAGACGACGACTGAGATCGAAGCTGGAACTTGCTTTAACAACATGGGCATGGCGTTATCGGGGAGGTCTAAACCCGGGATCAAAAGAGCCGCCATCAACCCTAAAACACAGCATATTAATGTGTAAATAAATCCAAAGTAGGAAAAGCCTAGGATCATTTTTTTCATACTAGCCCTATCCTTTGGTATGAAGAGGCGCTGAACTACTTGTGGGTTTGTTATGGCGAAAAACGCCCATGGCAACGTCAGCCCGATGAAAAAGGATGGCGGCCAGTTTACGCTAAGCAAATCACTTCTTTCTCGGATAAGAGTGCGGTAAAACCCGACGCCTTTCAATTCAAACACGAGGTAGCCAAGAAGTGAGAAGCTTGCTATCAACATTATTACAGCCTGGAAGGCATCTGTGCGAGCAACGGAACGTAATCCTGCCCACCAGCAAAAGACGAAGGTTACAATTGCAGCAATCACGGTTCCCGTGGTGTAGCTTAAAGAACCGTCGGATAACGTTTCAACGAGATAACCAGCACCCATAAGCTGAACCGAGGCATAAGGTATGAGCATTACAAGACACAGCATGGAATTAATGGCTCCGACGCCTTTGTTTTCATATCTAAAACTTAAAAGCTCAGAAGGGCTAATGAGATTATGTCTCTTCCCCGCTAACCAATATCTGGGAGCAAACAAGAGCAACAAAATCACCGTGCCCATAAGATATATCAGCTCAAATCCGAGGGCTGCTACGCCATAGCGATAAGTTAGCCCTACAAGACCAACCATCATAAAGGCACTGTAGGTGGTTGCGCTATAGGTCATCGCTGAAATAAATCCGTCAATTCTTCGACTCCCCAAGAAATAATCTTCCAAATCAACCTTGCCCTTTTGTCGAGATGTGTAAGAAATGTACGTACCAACGATAAACCAAATGCCTATGCTGAACATCAAAAAGGAAGCGGTCATAGTTCTTTCCTTTCTCCTTTGCTCCAATTTTTTGTATATATCGTGCCTGTTATGAGCACAAAGGCAGTAACCGACGTCCAAAAGACGAAGGATCCGCCTTCGCGAAGAAAACAATAAGGCACTATTACATTACAGATCCCAAGAAATAGGGCAAAAACAACTAAACACTTTTCCTTTCTGGTCAAAAGGATCACAACCTTTCAAGTTTTTAACCTAGAAAAAGAAAACCCAGCTTTCTCAAAGTTTCTTTTATACGTTTTAGCGTTTCTTCATTGTCCGCTTCTATGGTATGCAAGTGAAAACCCCTTGTAAGGGAAAGCAGCGGCTCCTGACCTGAGCTTTCGAGCATGCTGACGAAGCGCATCACTTCTTCCTTTGAAGCAACTCCAATGCTGCCTTTAAGCTCCCCATACAGTGGATGGTCTATCATCACGTCAAGTACCTTCCCTCCCGCCTCCACGATCGCAAGCAGCTCGTCAAAAACTTCTTCTTTAGTGTGCCGAACAGCGATAATTTCGCGTATCTTTTTGACCTTATCGAGAAAGTAACCAGATGGCGTGGAAACTATCTCAAAGCCTTGGTTTCTTAGCAGTGCTACGTCTTGGACTATCGTCTGACGACTAACACCAAACAGCTCTGCAAGATAAGAACCGCTCACTGGCGAGGTTGCCTCTTCAAGAATCCCTTTAATGGCCTCTAATCTTTGAGCGCGATTCATTTGCACTCCTCCCCTTCGTCAGTACATAGCGGATAGTAGCAGTATATAGCATGTATGTCAACAAAAAACACCGGTTCACGACGTTGAATCCGTTCTTGAAGGCGTATTCGTGAACCGGTAAATCTAGCTACAGCCTCGCGCTTTTCCTCAGCGTGAGGACTCTTCCTGAATGACGAGATTTCCCTTTATGGCAGGGCTTATCCTTCTTTTGCCGCGATCCAAAGGATGATTCATCTTAGCTTTAAGGCGACACTGCTCCCTAAAGGCAGCTATCTCGGCTTCTAAATTAGTATTGGCCGAATCTCCAAAAAAAGCGTGAACCATGGGAACTACCAAGTTCGGATCGCGCTTGGCCTCTTCTTTTAACATGGCGTCCATCTTGGCCATTGCTACGCCCTCCTGCATGCAGGTAAAGGGGCCAACGTGGAAGATCCCGCACACCCTCTGCCCATTGCCTGGCAGCTCTCCGCGCAAAAACTTCAAAAAAATCCCTATTACCAATGGAGATTCTCCCGTAATATCGCCGTGATAGCGCCTGCTTTCCTGCAGGTCTTCAATGATGACGTTTGGCTTGGGCAAGACCTTGCGCTCTTTTGCAACTTCGCCAAAGATTCGCTTAAAGCGCCAATCTGCGTATTCCATGTAAAATTGAGCAAATTTGTAGGCAAACTTGGGGTCCTCTCTAATTGTTAAGTAATTTATGTATTCAAGCCACTCCGTAATGCTTCCCCTAACTACTTCCAATCCCTCTTCTTCTAAACGTTTTATGACGTATTCAGTGTAGGGATCGTGTTGTCTCGTGTAGATTTCTCCCACATAAAGAACAAGGGGCAATGAGTGATTTTTTGCCATAGGCACCTCCTTTAAAAAAAGGTCCATGGTCTCTTTAGTCCACTTTTTTAAGACAGAATATGAGGCCCCGCATTCAATCAACAACTTTTCCAATAAGTCCATGCGCTGTGAGCATAATTCATCGAAGGCTTTTTTATCGTCGCTGTAAGGGCGAAATTTACGAATTAAATCGTCAACCATATCGGCCATCTTGATTGCCCTAAATACGTTTAAAAGGGCGTTAGCCTTGCTTAAGGTCCCACCGAATTGCTCTGGAGCTTCAATCTCTATGTAACTGCTGTCCGTGGAAGGGCTCACTATGGGAACGCGATCAATTCCTTCCTGTTTTAAAAATATCTTCAGCACTTCACCGTATTTGCCAAATCTGCACGGACCGGAGGTAGTTGGCAAAAATATTACGATGTTGTTTATGACCCACTCTTTGCCCCGTTCCTGAGCCAAATCCTCTATGGTTGCCATGACGTCTCCTATCACACCTCGCAAGGGAAAACACGTTTCAGTCGTTATAAACCGACTTGCTGCGTCCTTAGATTCAGGTGTAGCCGTAGGCATCGCCATAGCAGTCACGCCATAATGCCTTAAAACAGCGGCACCCAAGCGGCTTGCCTCTCCCATGTAAGGTATAAGCCATATGCGAGACCCCAAGTTTAATTTCTCCTTCTCGTTATCGTGAGGAAATAGGACAAAATCCGACAGGGACAGATCGTTTCTAGGTCTTGCCTTTTGCACAACTCGCTCATGAGCTTCGGCTCGAGTGACGAAGGGAGCGTTATTGGTTTGAGCGTCGGTTACCAGATGAAGGAAGGGTTTTTCTGCCCTCCTAAAGATCTCGCTTTCATGGTAAAACTTCATAGAATCAGGGCCGCAGGCGAAGTTCATCTGCCTTATCGGGAAAAGCCTTGGGTTTCTTGCCGTGTATATAGCAGCCTGAAGGATATGGGCATTTTGATACCAATATTCGTTGTAAGAAAGCTCATCGATTGGGATGTCCTTGAAATATTTCTCTAAAAAACTCTGCGGGATGTACCTCATGCCACGCTGCTTCGAAAACATGGATCCGGAGTTCGATGAGGCTTGAGGATCCAATATTACGTAATCTCTGCCCAAACCAACGAATCCTACTTCCCCAGATTCTTCGAGCTCCTCTAAAAACTCGTCTCCATATCGGTAAAGCTCTTCTTTAAAGAACCTTAGTTTTTCATTGGCATAAGATATCGCTGCCAAGATATCATCAAGGGTAAAATCATAGCCTAGCCTGCGAAATTCGTCGAGCAATGCCCTAGCAGTTGTCTCTTCGTCATTTAAGTAAAGAACACTCAAAAACTCCCTCTCAGGTTCTATTCCCAATATGTCCTGAAGCAAGAACCCTTCGGCTTCCGTGTAAATACAGAACTTACGATGGGGCTTTATGGGCCTTACCTCTTCGATGAAACAGGGGTTAAAAAGATGCTTAATTCTTTTATCTTGATGCAACAACGCTGCATGACCTATCACAAGCTTCATAGCTATGCAAAACTCTGTCGGAGAAATGTTTATGCCAACTTGAGCTATCTCGTCATTTGACTTGGGAGTCAGCACTGGGAGAAAGCCAAGCTTTTTAAAGATCGCCGATGTCCATATGCCCAGATCTCCCAAGGTTGCTCCGCCCCTATGTATGCCCACGGTTGGCAAATCAGGCTGCTTGTCTGCGTCAAGATTTTCATATAAGACACCATCAAAATGTTTTTCAAGCAATTTATGGTATATCTCTACGTAATCCTTCCTGCTTTGCCCCATTCCTTCGCTATTTCCCCTGGGGCAAAAGCCTCCAGTTATCACCTCTTCCCCGCCAATCGAGAACACCTTTAACTTGCAATTTCTCATCCCACAAGAGAGAGGACCGAAGTGATCGCTGCACATGACGTCGCGCTTCTCAAAGACCATATCCACGACTTCGAATCCCCTGAAGGCCGAGCACACTTCTTTGCCTTCCTCTTGAAGTTGTAAGATTTGATTGCGCAAGAACAAACCCGCCCCCCAAGCTCCAAAAAGCTCTCTGTGAGGGTAGGCATAAATATCTTTGCCTGTGACTTGAGCCATGGCCGCCAGAAAAGCCTTGCCCAGAGCCGGACCGCCCTGACAGGAACATTTGTTTTTGACGTGCTGTGGACCTCCCACAAACTTATTGAAGTAACTTGCAGCTGTAGACCTAATGATCGCGGCAGCGATTTGTTCTTTTGTAAAGCCCTCTGATATGAGCCTGTTTTCTTCCATTTCCATGAAGACACCGCAGGTAGAATCTATTAAAGGCACGATATCGGCCTTCAACGCGGCTTCCTGCAAGCTCGATTTGACATCGAGGTCCAAAAGTTGAGCCATATTCTCAAGAGTTTGGCCAGCTCCAGCTTGACAAGAATAGTTCATGCGCGCTTCTTCGATTTCGTCGGTTGAAACTCCATTTGTAACTTTAAAGGTTGTAAACTTCATGTCCTGTCCACCCACTTCGAAGATGGTATCTATGGCAGGATCATGAAATTTAATGCCAACAGCATGACATGTTATTTCATCTACGGCGCCGTCGAGCACGAAGTAGCCTTCCGCTTCCAAGGCTTCCTTTCTAGCGCGACTTACGAGGATTCGCTCATATAACTTTCTGGCCGACCCAGTCGTGCATACGCCCAAGACGTTATAGTTATCTGCCCTTCTCGACAAATATCTGAAAACTTCCTTTAACGCCCCTTCTGGATCTCCATGGGTACTTATATATATTTTGTCCAAAAGCTCCCCGGTGGAAACGTCCACTACGGCAGCCTTGGTCGTGGTCGAGCCCCCATCTACACCGATGGTCACATTTCTGACATCGTTAACTTCTACATCTTTTATCTCTCCATCATACACATGAACCTTATCCAAATAAGCGTGAAGCGGTGGTGCGCAGGGACGCTTGCCTCTAACAAAGGAGGTAATCTCCTCGAGCTTTGAAAAATCCATAACGTAGGTGTTGTTTTTCTCGATGGCCTCAAGGGCCACGCCAATCGCAGCAACCGCTCTAAAATGCTTTGGTCGTTTTAAAGATAATCCCAAAAGATCTTGAACTCGCTTTAATAGATAGTCGCTTGCAAAAACGCCTCCAGTTGCTATGGAAGGCGCCGATTGGTCTAAATCCCTTACGCCAACGACATCATTTCTATAATTTCGCGCAACTGTAGCGTAAAGGCACGACACCAAGTAATCCCGATTTGCGCCTTCGTTTTGCTCGTGTATCAAATCCGACTGTATAATGACTCCGCATCGAGCATTAAAACCTCGTGCTACGCCGTGCATAGCTAGGTCTTCTTCTGCCATTTCATATAAGCTCTGCATTAACTCCATCTTTTCCTTGGCACTGCTTGAGTTAAAAAGCAATTCGTCTTCCTTGAGGTAGAGACGCCTCAACTGCTTTTCGATCAGTGTGCCCGAGCCGCCCCCGCATTTGCTGTTGGCCGACCACTCGAGCAAATTAATCTCTTCTCCCAAATGGCCCACCTTAAAAAAGTAAGAATCCTTTGCACCCATATGAAAGATATAGACCACATCGGGACACAAAAGCGAGGCTCCTTTTGGAATTGTCACGCTCTCATAATCAAATAATAGTTCTGGAAAGACGTCTTTGAAATATTGCGCTCCTATGCCCGTAAAAGCCGTAGAGACAATTTTGCCATCAACAGAATTCGCCACGAGATCTTTCCACACTTCGGCAAGCCTATCAAAGGGAGTGCCAAAATGAGGAACGCTAGGGGACACATAGGCAACTCTGCCAAATTCATCCAAGATAGCACTATGGATCGCAGAAGAACCAACATCTATGCCCGCAAAATAACGTTTCATATCTATCTCCTCTTTTTATTCGATGGTATTCAAAAAAGTTATTCAGTCGTTTTCAATTTTATATTTTACATCAAAGGATTGCGAAATGACATATAATCTAAGCATAGAGACACCTTAAGAAAAGGAGGGATAAGAGGTGTCATCAATGGAAAACATCATCTTTAAGCCGGTAATGCTGGGAAAAGTAGGCTTAAAAAATAGAATCATACGGTCCGCTACATGTTTGTCAGGGGCTGATGAAAAGACGGGTAATCCTTCTTCCGCTTTAATAGGAAGGTATAAAGAACTTGCCGCCGGCGGCGTTGGAGTGATTATAACTGGACACGCTTACGTAAACGTAGAAGGCAAAGCCTCTTTTCGTCAGCTTTCCATATGCTCTGACGATGACGTTCTCGAACTTAGCAGGTTAGTAAATGAGGTACACGAAGCAGGATGTCCAATATTATTTCAGTTATCGCACGCAGGTGCTTTCAAAGCAAAAGAAGGTGAACCTGCCTTGGCGCCCTCGGACGTTAAAAACCCAAAAACCGGAACATCTTGTAGGGCGATGACCGTTTCTGAGATTCATTCAACTATCTCTAACTTTGCAAAAGCAGCTGTACGCGCAAAAGACTCAAACGCCGATGGCGCTCAGATACATTTAGCTCACGGCTTTCTTTTGACGCAATTTCTGTCTCCCCTCTTTAATAAAAGAAAAGATGCATACGGCGGAGACGATATCGCAAAAAGGGCACGCATAATCTTTGAGATCTTAGAAGAAACCCGTTACCGCGTTGGAGATGACTTTCCCCTATGGGTCAAGATATCCGTGATGGAAGGAATCCAACAAGGCTACACAAGCTTGGAAGGAATAAGGCTGGCTGAAGAGTTAGCCAAGGCAAAAGTTGACGCCATTGAAGTTTCAGGAGGAACCTTTTACGGAAACGAAACCCTCACGCCTTCTCGAACAGGCATAATAGCAGGAAAAAACGAGGGTTATTTTGCCGAAGAGGCCAGGGCAATAAGGGAACGAATAAAGGGGCGTACGCATGTGATCCTCGTGGGAGGTTTGCGCTCTATTGAGGTAATGGCCAATTTTTACGATAAAGGCGTAGCTGACGGCTTTGCATTATCGCGTCCGCTGATCGCAGAGCCCGACCTCATCAATCGCTGGATTGATGGCAATAGAGAGCCCTCTGAGTGCATCTCATGCAACGCTTGTTCAAGGACGGGAAAATCGGGGATAGTTTACTGCCCCGTTATGCGTGATGCAACTGAAGGCATTTGGGCACCACTGCCCGAGTGTTAAATACACCTTTAAAGGGTATACCAGTGACTTTTGGCAAAAATAAAATCCAAGGAAAGGCATACTTTTTTTGCTCTTTCATGATCGTTTTAGTTGTGGCTGCTCTGTTTTTACCGCCCGCCTCGGCTGTGCCCCTAAAAGAATTTAACATGCCACATATTGAAGATCTTTATTATCTAATCATAAAAGATAGCGACGCTCAACTTTTGGCACTAGAAGGCGGTCAGATAGACCTTTTGGGCGATATAGCTCGCTTTTCCGACATAAAAAGACTCGGTGACAGCGATAAAGTAAACCTTTACCTGGCAGAGGGTTTTCACGCCTTCTATCTTGGTCTTAACTTGAGAAGACCTCCCTGGGATAGAGTGGAGCTCAGGCAATCCATATGGGAGATTGTAAACCGGAAACAGATTGTGCGCGATATCTTTGGAGGTTACGCCTTGCCGCTTTTTTCTTTTTTGCCACCTGCGTCTCCCTATTTATTAGAACTTTCAATCCCAGACTCAAATCTCGAAAGGGCGAAAGAAAGACTTAAAAGAAGTGGCTGGCGCTGGAATGAAAAGGGCATCTTAATTTACCCTGGCCAAACTAAACCTTTGTCCAGGATGAAACTCATGACGCCAATGGCCCAAGTGGCTCCTACCACGGCAGAGATCGCAGAACGAATCTGCGAATCCATGAGAAGCTTAGGAATTCCGATAGAAACGGAACCCATGGATTTTTCCATGATGATAGCACGCTTAGACCAGCGCAAATTTGATGCTTACGTCATAGCCTGGGGGCTCTCTCGCGATCCCGACAACTTATACGCCTTTTATCATTCCTCCATGGACATAATAGGTGGTTACAATATCAGCGGTATAAAAGCACCTGATTTAGACGAGGCGTTAGAGGACCTTAAATACGCAAAAGACGAAAAAGAAGCATACATCGCCTCCGAAAAAGCCCAAAGGTTGCTTTATAAATATGTTCCCCAGGTTCCGATATATTCAAGGTATTACATAACGGCCTTGCAAAAGGAGTGGGAGAATGCCGTGACATCTAAATATATAACTCCCGATAACATATACTCCTTTTTGTCCTTAGAGCACAAAGAAGACAGGAAGTCCTTTTATTGGTGTTTGCCTGAGGAACCCCGCAACTTAAACCCCCTCTCTGCAACCAGCGCCTACGACTGGCAAGTTCTTTCTTTGATATACGAATCATTGCTTGGCACAGATCCTTTCACCTTAAAAGACGTTCCATGGCTTGCAAAAAGCTGGAAAATTGAGACTGTTGGCGATGGCGGGAAAGAAAGGACGCGTTTGTCTTTTATTATTAGAGAGGACATCCAATGGCAAGACGGCAAACCCTTTACTGCAGATGATGTAAAGGCTACGATAGAATTTATCCGAGAGCATTCCATTCCTAGGTACTTTGATAGCGTTAAAGACGTAGATGACATCACAGTGACGGGAAACGTCGTCGCCATAACCTTCTTGGAGAGAAGCTTTTGGTACCTGCACCAAATTGGGGGGCTTCCCATGCTTCCTGCTCACGTGTTATCAGGCATAAATGACTGGAGAACGTTGCCAGAGGAACAGATCATCGGCACAGGACCGTTCGCATTTTCGAGCTACAAGCCGGGAGAATACGTCAAGCTCCACAAAAACGAACTTTATTGGAGGAGAGTCCTTCCTTGAAAAAGTTTAAGCTATGGATTTCTCAAATGCATGAAAACTATTGGATTCGTAGAATTTTTACGGGTCTTTTAGTGATAGTATTGGTCTTATCGCTCAACTTTTTTCTTTTTAGACTGATGCCCGGCGATCCAACGAGCACCTTGCTTGACCCTCGCTTTTCGCCCGAAGCAAAGCAAGAGCTTTTGAGGTCCTACGGTTTGGACAAGCCAATGGTCCAACAATTTTTTATCTACGTCAAGCAAATGCTTACCTTTAGATTTGGGATTTCCTTCCTCTCACAAAAGCCGGTATGGCAAGAGCTGGCCGAAAGGCTTCCCAATACATTGGCCCTGCTTTTGCCCTCGCTTTGTCTATCTGCCATTTTAGGATCCTTTCTTGGCGTGATGGCCGCAAAGGGAAGGGGCAAATTCACTGAAAGGGTCGTGCTGATGTCAGGAGCGATCTCTTTTTCCTTCCCCTCCTTTTTCGTGCAACTTGTACTTCTTTTATTGTTGGCACATACCTTTCCCCTCTTTCCGCTCAGGGGAAGCACCTCCATACCGCCGCCAGTAGGTTTCTTGAGCTCTTTGACTGACAGGATATGGCACATGGCTTTACCCGTCGCTTCTTTGGTGTTGCTTGGCTTTGGATCATGGGCACTTTACGTAAGAAACTTGATGGTAAAAACGCTGGGTGAGGACTTCATCTTGCTCGCCCAAGCTAAAGGTTTAAAGAAACGTCAAATCCTTTGGAGACACGCCTTTAGGACAGCGCTTCCACCTATCATAACGATCTTTTTTCTTTCCCTGCCAGGGGTTATATCCGGGGCAGTAATAACGGAGACCGTCTTTTCGCTTCACGGAGTGGGAAAGTTTCTGCTCGAGGCTGTTTCGGGACACGACTACCCCGCGGCCGGAGCGGCCTTTTATCTGCTTGCGCTCATAACCGTGATATGCAACCTTCTTGCGGATGTAGTTTATACCCTCGTAGACCCGAGGATAAGCTTTAGAAAGGTAAGGCGATGACCTTGCGACGTTATGGCACCTTATTTTTATTCTTTTTAATTTTATTGAGCTTTTTGGCCCCTCTTTTCATGGGACCCGCAAACGAAGCGGTGGCTCCTCCCTTTTCCAAACCTCTCTGGCTCGACCTGGGCTCTGCCAGACCGTTATCGTTTAACGTAAAGGAAGAGACTCTTTCATTTCGATGGAACGATAAACCTCCTACGACCTTTTCAATTGAGGGTACCGTCTCCTTCGAAAGCCCCCCAAAAGAAGCCTTTCTTTTGCTTATCACCCCGGACCGGATTTATAAACTTGCAGACTTTTCAGGCGGTCAATACTTCAATGTTGATATCGACTCAAGGGACGTGCCCTTAAAATTTTACTTGGGTTTGGATCCCTTCGTTGATCTTCCAAGTTTAGTCTTTTCGGAAAGAGGCGAATACAAATTAACAGTAAAATCCGACTCGGAGGCGAGAATAAATTTGAAAGTGGCCATTCACGTAGGTAGATGGGGATTATTTGGAACGGATCAGAGAGGAAGAGATGTGTTTCGACTCTTCGTGGCGGGCATCAAAATTTCTTTGCTGGTGGGAATTTCTGCAACGATTATAGCCTCTACACTTGGAATGGGTTTAGGCCTTCTGGCAGGCTATATTGGCGGCCTCATAGATTCTTCGATAATGAGGGTCATTGACGTCCTGCTTGCCATACCGACCCTGCCCATTTTGATGGTCATATCGGGAGTTTGGGGAAGAGGTTTGTGGCAAATAGTGCTTGTGTTGTCCATCTTTTCCTGGATGGGAACGGCCCGAGTGGTGCGTTCCATGACGTTGTCCTTGAGGGAAGCTCCCTACGTTGAAAATTTGCGCGCCCTGGGAGCTTCAACGAGGTACATTTTAACGCGGCATTTGATACCTGAGGCGTTACCCCTGCTGCTTGCTCAAATGGCACTGGGCGTACCCGGAGCTATCTTGGCGGAAGCGGGATTATCATTTCTTGGATTATCCGATCCTTTAATGCCCTCGTGGGGAAGGATGTTGCACGAAGCCCATGTATTTGGGGCTTTCACCAGCGGTGCATGGTGGCTGATATTTCCGCCGGGGTTTGGAATAGTAGTGATATGCTTGATATTCATGGGCATAGGTAGAAAGCTGGAAGAGCAAGCAGATCCGCGACTGAAGGAGAGCTTGAAAAGATGATGGAAGTTCGCTCTTTAAGCGTCGCATATCCAAACGGAGTCAAAGCTGTCGAGGAAGCCACTTTGACCCTTTCGCCCGGGAAGATTTTAGCCTTGGTCGGCGAATCGGGAAGCGGCAAAAGCACCCTTCTTTACGCCTGTCTCGGCCTTTTGCCAAGAGGATCAAAGATATCGGGCAAGGTCTTTTTCGATCATCTGGATTTTTTGAGCCTTCCCGAAGAAGAGCAAAGGCAGATCAGATGGAAGAAGGCATCGTTGGTACTTCAAGGCACGATGAACGCCTTTACTCCCGTCTTGACAATGAAAAGACAATTCGTCGAGGCGATGGAGGAACACTTAAACCTAAAACCCGCAGACGCGATAAACAGGGCAGGCGAGCTTTTAAAGGAAGTGGGTTTAGATCCTAAATTTCTTTTCCGGTACCCTCACGAGATATCGGGCGGGCAAAAACAGCGATGCGCAATAGCCATGGCTCTGTGCTGCAACCCGGACTACCTGCTGGCAGACGAACCCACCACTGCTTTGGATGTCATCACACAGGCCGAGATAATCAATCTTTTAAAGAGGATCGTGAGACAACGCAACATGGGCATGCTCATCGTCACCCATGATTTGGCTTTGGCCACCTCTATAGCCGATAAAATATCCGTCATGCATCAAAGTCGCATAGTAGAAATCGCAAGTAGCGAGGAGATTGTAAACCGTCCAAAACATCCGCATACCATTGATTTGATAAGATCCCTATCCATGATGGAGGAAGAACATTGATAGAAGAAATAGCTTGCTCAGAAAAGGTAACGCTGGTTTTTGACAAAAAAACTGAAGCGGCCCTGACAAACGTGTCCTTTTCCGTGAAAGTTGGCGAAAGTTTTGCCTTGGTTGGGGAATCCGGGAGCGGCAAGACCTCTTTGCTGAGACTCCTTCTTGGCCTCATAGAACCGACTAAAGGAAGGGTGCGCCTTTTTGGTAAATCTTTGGACGAAATAGGCCACGAAGAGCTTCGTAAAATCAGACGTAATTGCGGCTATATCTCACAAGATCCCTTCGGGGGCTTACCTCCAACCCTTACGGCCCTTCAAGCTGTCCTCGAGCCACTTGTTGTAACGCACTCAAGTTTGAAAAAAGATGAAATTAACAAGGCAAAAACGCTTCTATCGGACCTTGGCATAGAAGAAAGTCTGTGGAACAGAAAGTTGATCCAAGGATTTTCAGGGGGACAGCGCCAGAGAATAATGCTGGCTCGAGCGCTCATCACGGATCCGAAGTTGCTTTTTGCCGACGAACCTACGTCCATGCAGGACGTATCAACACGATGGGACCTCGTAAATCAATTAAAAAATTATCACCAAAGAGGTATGTCTCTTGTCTTTGTCACCCACGATTTGCTGCTTGCAAAGACCATCACTCAAAGGGGCATAGTTCTCTACAGAGGCCTGGTGTGCGAAGAAGGACCCACCGCACTATTGCTCACAGATCCCTTACATCCATATACAAAGGCGCTTTCAGCCGCCCTGCCAAGGCTCGGCAGGCCGATCAAAATCAAGGCCAAAAGGAAACCGCTTCCATCAAGCTGGGAAGGCTGTGTTTATTTCAGCTTGTGCCCTTATGTTTTCGACAAATGTAAGCTCCCACCTCCTTTAAAGGAGGTGAAGGACGGCAGAAAAGTGGCCTGCTTTTTGCACTAGAGATATATTTTCAATCATCTGTATTTTCCCAAGAACATCACAAAGGTCATAAAAGAAAGAAGTATGGCTATCAACACGAAAAGAATTACGTAAGCTAACGATATGTCGTAAAGCCACCCAATAATGAAGCTTCCGCAAAATAGCGAAATTCCGTAACCGGCGTTAAATATGCCATATGCCGTACCTCGACGTGCCGGAGGAACAATATCCGCAATGGCCGCACGCATTATAGTTTCATGAACGGCCATAACCAACCCCCATAAGCCAACTCCTATGGCAAGAGAAATCGGATCTCTGGCAAGTGCAAATAAGGGTATAGGAAGCGTAAACACGGGAACGAAAAGCAGGCTTCTCAAACCTATGCTGTCGTATAGCCTCCCAACGATTAGCGCAAACAAAGCGTCAATGCCCATGGCAATAGCATAATATATTGGTATATTTACGTCTGCAACGAAGGCGCCAGTCTTCATGTGATACGCCATTATCTGAAAAGGAATGAGTCCAACTCCTGCAAAGCAAACAAATAACATATATCGCCAAAAAACCATCGGCAATTTGCCCTCTTTTGCATCTTCACCTACTTTTTCTTCCATCTCGAACTTTTGTGGAGCCGGCGTCGTCCTTTTCACTAACGTCAACACAACTAAAAGCAAAACAGCGGGTATTAAAAGAAGGGAAAACCCCCCTCTAAAACCCAATCCGAAGTATAAGGCGAGTGACATTATAAGCGGGCCAATTATGGCACCTATTTGATCCATGGCCTCGTGTATTCCAAAACCCCAACCTCTTCCGACGCGCTTGGTAGCATAAGAAAGCAAGGCATCCCTGGCAGGACTTCTTATGGCCTTTCCCAATCGCTCGCATAATATGAATAGGGTGGCTATCTGCCATGTAGGGGCAAGGGCAAGTAGGGGAACACATAAAATTAGGCCATAACCTAAAAATACCAACGGCCAGTGAGCTTTTGTGCGATCAGCCAAGTGGCCGGAAAATATGCGCACCGCATAACCTAGAAGCTCTCCAAATCCTGCGACAAATCCGACTATTCCGGCACTCGCTCCAAGAGTGGCCATAAAGGCTCCCGTAGAACTTCTAGCGCCTTCGTAAGCCATATCTCCAAAAAGGCTTACCAATCCCATCATAAGTATAAAATGCATTGAAGCCCTTTCGATGCTCTTGCTTTCCGAGGTCTGCTTCATTTTCTACTCCTCCCCGACAATTTAAGATTTGACAAGCTTCTCTTCTTTTGCTTCTTCTAATGTTGATCCAATATTTCAAGCATCCCTCACCAATTTCAATGCTATTTTACTCTGTTAGATTCAAATGTCACTCGCCATGAGATCTTGACAAGCAAGTTGAATTAATTTTAAATTGTATATGATGCCTAGATTATAATCCATCGAGGAGGGATTGCAAAATGGCCGTAAAAAACGCTATGACTGCAGATTTCTTGCGTTCAGCTTATGGTGGAGAGTGCATGGCCCACATGAGATATTTAACCTGGGGCGAAGTAGCCGAAAAAGAAGGTTTTCCCAACATCGCTCGTCTTTTTAAGGCGATCGCCTACGCCGAGCAAGTCCATGCCGGAAATCATTTTAACGTCCTAAACGGCGACATAGGAGACCATCCTGTAACAGCTGGCGGAGTATTCGGTTTAAAAAACACTACCGAAAACCTCAAGGGCGGCATCATAGGAGAAGAATTTGAGGTAGATCAAATGTATCCTGCATATTTAGAAGTAGCCAAGATGCAAAAAGAAGAGGAAGCGGTTAGATCCTTTACCTTCGCCCTGGAAGCCGAAAAGATACATGCCGAGCTTTTCAAGAAAGCAAAGGAGGCCGCAGAACAAGGCAAAGACTTCGAAGTAAATAAAATTTATATCTGCCCCATTTGTGGACACACTGTAACTGATGAACTTCCAAACCAATGCCCGGTTTGTGGAGCCAAAAAAGGGATATATAAGGAATTTTAAGCCACTTACAAGCGAATTGTGCAACAAGAAACGTTCGGCTGTTATAATTGTAGCCGGACGTTTCTTGTTATACGTTATACATATTCGTGACAAATTCTTTAGTTATGATAGAGTCGTTTTGACGGCAATACGTTAAAAATTCTTAAAATGTAAAAGCCGAATGGAGCCTTGTGAATCAATGGACTTAAAAACAAAATACAAAGCCTTCGCAAAAGCAGCATTGGCTACGATGTTTTGGGGTGCCTCTTTCGTAGCTATGAAAATAGCCGTAGAAGAAGCTTCTCCATCGATGATAGTATGGGTACGTTCTTTAGCAGGCATTGGGGTATTGCTGGTATCGCTACTTGTCAAAAAGAATATTAACCTATCCCTGCCATCGAAGGACCTGATTTATCTTGCGATACTTGGATTTATGGGAGTAACCTTTCATAACCTAATTCAAGCAGAAGCTTTGAAGACGGCTCAAGCAGCTACGTCCGCCTGGATTGTATCGACCACCCCCGTGATCATTGCCCTGTTAGGCTGGATGTTCTTAAAAGAAAAGATCGCCAAAACAGGATTGATAGGCCTTTTTTCGGCTGCATTAGGCGTGTTGATGGTACTTGGGGAAGGCAGCTCCCTTATGCCTGAGAGCATAAGGGTAGGTGACATATTGATCTCTTTAAGCGCAGTCAACTGGGCAGCCTTCACGGTATTTTCCAGAAAGTTCCTCGGGGGAAAAGATCAGATCGTCTCCCTTTTTTATGTCATGTCCTTTGGTTGGCTTTTTTCAAACATCCCCGCCTACATTTCCGGCATGTCTTTTTCGCTTTCTTGGCAGGCTTGGGCAAGCTTACTTTTTTTAGGCGTGTTATGCTCAGGGGTTGCCTATATATTTTGGTACGATGCTCTCTATGTCCTCCCAGCATCTCAAGTTGGCGTCTTCATGTACCTTAACCCGTTGACGGCCACAGCTACGGCCGTTGTGCTTTTGGGAGAGACCTTGTCACCCAGGGACATCGCTGGCGCATCTTTAGTCGCCTTGGGACTTTGGTTAGTAAATAAGAAAAGTAAACATGACTTATCTTCGTGACTGGATTGTTACAGCGATCAAAAACTTAATCTATAGGCTTAAATTTTTAATCGCTGTAAGTTATTTAATTTACTGTCGGTCAGAAGATATTTCCCCTGCCATCATAAGTGCTTGCTTTGCTACGACGGGACCTATTAATTCATAAATAACTGTGGAACCAAGAATTATATTCCTAAGCACTATCCCTATGCCCGGAAGGGCCTTTTCAGCTACCAGGGAAAGCCCTATCGCTACTCCGGCTTGAGGGGCTAGGGCCAAGCCTAAATATTTTTGAACAACGGCAGGAGCATTTGTCCACTTTGCTCCCAAGTAAGCTCCTAAAACCTTTCCTATCATTCGGAAAATCACATACCCTATTGCAAGCAGTCCAACTTGACGTAGAACCGAAATCTGTAAATCCGCACCTGAAATAGCAAAAAAACTTACAAATATTGGCGGTGTGAAGCGATCAATAACGGATAAAACTCGATCACTGCGATACACCAGATTTGTAACCGCGGCACCAAGAGCCAGACATGCAAGAAGGGACGATACGTTAAAGTAGGACGCCACTCCAACTGTTAAAAAGATACAAGCAATAGCAAAAGACAGAAGTGTATCATGACCTCTCAGATATCTTGAGATCACCGAGAGAAACAAGCCCACACAAAGCCCTAAGCCAAGGGCTATGAAAATTTCAAGTATGAGCCTCCCGGTTAACATAATCATCGCTATGACTCCCGTGCTCGCCATGGGTAAGGACTGGGAAATACCAACAGCTATGCCAAAAACCATGATAGCCACGGCGTCATCCAGCGCGACCACGGGGAAAAGCGTATCTACAAGAGGACCTTTGGCATTATATTGTCTTATTACCATAATTGTTGCGGCGGGAGCCGTTGCAGCTGCAATTGAGCCGATCATGAAGCTAAAGGGTAGCGGCTGCTTGAAGATCAAAGCCATCGCGGCTATAACGACCAAAACGGCGCCCAGCGATTCTGCAAGCGTGATCACAAGGATTGAAGAGCCCATTCTTCGCAAATGTTTAATACTTAGCTCTCCGCCTATGCTGTAGGCGATAAATCCAAGAGCCGCCTCTGAAATAATGTTAAACGAAGAAACAACTTCTCGCGGAATGATGCCTAAAAATGAGGGGCCAATGAGCATTCCTGCTAAAATATATCCCGTCACGTTGGGCAATTTGAACACATTTACAATCCTTGCGAGAAAAAGTCCGGCAAGAAGAATTAAAGAAAGATAATATAAGGGATGCACTGTCTTATCTACTCCTTCATTTACTTTTACTTTAGTATTAATTAAAGGCCAACATCAGATTGGCAATAACTTAAAGAACCGCCCTCCACATACTCCACCGGCAAAACGAAAATAATCCCTACATTTGGCTTAGTTAAATCGCCTAAAACCCTTTTCACAGCTTGTATTGCTGGCTTTACGAGATCATCGTCAAGCACAACAAAAATAGTCTTATTAAACGGATATTTATCGTCAATAAGCATTTTAAGCGAACCGAAAATAGGAACTTTATCCACGTTTTTATCATACAAAATGCGGGCCATTCCTTGAGTATCTATAACAGTAGCCCCTCCTACGCCAATTTCAAGGAACTCCTTAAACACCTCTTCTACCTTACCTCTTTCATTCGTGACTATTACTAGCAATTTCATGGGCATTCTTCCCTTGTTATTTTTTTATATTTATTTTAAAGGCAATTCTTGCCACAAACTTCATGAAAAAGCTTTAGTGCTGCATTGACTATATCGGATATTTCTCTTTTGGCCTCATTCGTCGCAGGCAATATCGGCAACCTTGGCGATCCTCCATGAAATCCGACCATTTCCATCGCTGCTTTCATTCCACCAATGCCATAACGCGTTGTAACAGCAGCGTTAAGTTCGAGAAGCCCGAGCTGCAATTTTTTTGCCCTGTCTAATTCGCCGTTTTTGCAAAGATCGTAAATGGCTACGCAATAGTTCGGAACAACGTTAGCTACGGCCAAAGTCCCTCCTACGCCTCCAAGCATCAACGTGGGCAAAAGAAAACTGCCGGAACCGGCAAAGACGGCAAAGTCTTTTGGACACTTTGCTATTATGCTGGCTATTTGGGTGATATTCCCTGAGCTATCTTTTATGCCTACTATGTTGGGATGCCTTGATAACTTGGCCACCAAATTTGCGCTCATGTTAACTCCGGTGTTTCTCGGCATGTTATAAAGCATCACGGGAACAGTAGATTCATCTGCAACGAACGTGAAATATCGCTCTAATGCCTCGTCCGTCATGTCGCTTTTATAATAACTTGGCGTAACCACCAGGGCAGCGTCAGCTCCAAGTTTTGCGCACTCATTGGTTAGCTCTACTGTCTCGCGCAGAGACTCACACCCCGTGCCCGCTATGAGAATTTTGTCCTTCGCAATAACCTCTCTGGCAGCTTTAACAAGGGCCACCTTTTCATGGTAACTCAATAAGGCAAACTCGCCATTGCTTCCAAGAACTACTAACCCTGAAAGCTTGGTTTCACTGAACTTCTTTACGTTTTCGCTAAACCGCTTTAAATCTAAGCCACCAGACTCATCAAAAATCGTAGCTATAGGAGCAAATATACCATGAGGCTTTTTCAATGAATATCACCTTCCACTTTTGATATTTTTCGATCCTAAATAACGCTTAGTCCAAGGACAAGCGGCTATGCATATGCCACATATGGTAGCACCGATTTCCGGCCGCTGGGCATTTTTGCTAGTTTCACTGTAGCAAAGCTCAACATTAAAAAAATCCTCCCTCTTGAAAGATACGTCCCATTCCTTACCTGAAGGCGCACCTGCCGGACAGGAAGTGACGCAAGAATTGCAGCTTTGGCACTTTGATCTTTCGATGGGATCTCCGATTGGAAGTTCCATATCAGTTAACACTGATGCCAGGCGCACAGCCGATCCATATCGTTCTGTCACCAAAAGAGCACATTTGCCTATCCACCCAAGGCCTGCCCTAGTGGCAGTCGTTTTATGCGGTAAAGGAGTGGAAAGCTCAGCAGCGCTTACTTTAGCGGTAGGGGGGATACATTTTGCCTTCCATCCCTGCGAGGCGATCATCTCCGATGCCAAATTCCCTAACGCTCCAAGAATGTCATTCGCTCTGTGATAAAGTGCTGCGTATTCGCTCGTGGGCCCCTCGCCGATTTGTGACACTATCGTTGGGTCTAAGGCGTAAGCTATCGATATCCCAAATGGCATATCTGCTTCAGGGGAAACCCCCGTTAAATCTGCAAACCCAACCAACGACGCCCCTGCTTGATGTAGTTTATCTTTTAGATTCATGGCGAAATTCAATGCATGCCCATCTCCTTTCTTAGCTTGTACGCAAAAGCTTTTCCTTGATTCTTTCTCCCGTCACGCTAAAAAAGGCACGCTCGGCTATGTTGGTCGCGTGGTCTCCCGCCCGTTCTAAGTACCTTGAAACAGATAACAAATCCGTTGCCTTCTTCACGGAGTAGGGGTCATCCATTTTCGTCGAAGCCATTATTTGGATAGTCTCCGCAAAATTCACCCTGTTTAAAGCATCCACCTCGTCATCACGTCTATAGACTTCCATCAATTTGTCTATGTCTCTTGCCTCAAAAGCTTCAATGGCTTCTCTTACCATCTCTATTACAATATCTGCCATCTTAGGTATATCTATCAAGGGCTTAATTAAGCCCTCTCTATTTAGCTCAAGGGCCCTTTCTGCTATGTTTACAGCTTGGTCTCCTATGCGCTCCAATTCAGTTATTATTTTTATTATAGTGAAAACAAAGCGCAGGTCCTCACGCACGGGCTGGCGCATTGCCAATAAGCGCAAGCATTCCTGCTCGACTTCGACCTCGATAATGTCTACATCGTCATCTTTTCTGATGACCTCAAGGGCTAGATCATCGCTTTTTTTCATTATGGCTCCTAACGCATCGTCTATTGCTCGCTCAACTAAATCAGCCATCGCGTACAGCTGTTTAAAAAGCCAGCTCTTATCGCGCTCAAAAAGTCCTCCGACCTTTTTTTCCTTAGTGTTTCGTTTTCTAAAGATCAAATTCCTTCTCCCCTTGTAAATCAACAAATGATCTTTCATCATATTCGGTTTCGTAACGCCTGGCAGCGCGTGCAAATTCCAGCGATTCCCTTAAAAAAGCATCGAGCAACGTCAATAAATCGATCAAATCCATGCCATCTTCGATCGTACAATGAGACAACATTAATTCGTTCTTTGCCTCTCCCAATTTCACTGAAAGCTTACTATATGATCGAAAGGCTTTGTTTGCAAAATATGGGTCATCAAGGGCATATGCGCCTAAGCTGCTCGTGAAAACGTCGAAAAAACACCTCTTTACATCCTCCCACTTGAAAGAAAGAAGAGGGTTTCTCATATCTATATTCCCTGTCATCAAAGGGAAAAGCCTTTCAGTTGCGAGGGTAACCATATTTTTAAGAGCGTTTAGCGAATAGGAGGTGATGACGAACTCCCTTGTAAGCGATTGATCTTCATTTGAAACCCATGTAATGGCCGAACGGTAAAAGATACAGGAGTTCACTAGATCGGGTAAGCTCGCTTTTAGTAAATAAAGATGGTCTTCGTCAATGTTACCATAAAATAAACCGTATAAAAATTCCTCCAAAAAATTGGATGTTCGTACTATCTCCTTCGAAAGAAGCGAGACAGCTAACGCTGTGACGTCTACAAAGTCCCAATCCAAATATAAAGGTTCTATAGCTTCTTTCTCACTCAAACTGGCTAGCCCTTCTCCCATTTTCGAAAGAACCGAAGTAAAAGGCAACGATACAATCACATTTACCAAGACGAGCAGCATCTGCAATAACGCTATATGGGCACCCATTGATATGGATAAGTTTTCTCCGACTTTCAGATAGAGCAAGCCCAAAGGAATCATCGGAACAATTCCAAAGGCTCTGTACAAAAATGCGCTCCATGCAAGTCCTTGAGATTTTCGCTTTTTCCCCAAAGCCGCCAAAAGGGCGGAGCTAGAAGATCCAACATAAGCCCCTAAAACCAGCGGCAATATGGCGCTAAAGGGCAAAAGACCCGAACTTGCCATTCCTATTGCGATAGCTAAAGTGGCCGTGCTGCTTTGAACAACCGAAGTAAGCAAATACGTCGTCACCGCCAAAAGAATGGCCGATTGAGTCAGGAAAGAAAGAAGATTTTGTATATGACTTGAATAAACTAGCGGGTAAGATCCCAGCTTGATCAAAGACATTCCAAAAAACACGATTGCGATGCCTTCAGCTATCTTAAAATACTCTTTTAAGCGCCTTTTCGTAAAACGCCCCAAAAAGACTATAACCGCGAATATCAGCGGGCTAAAAAGGATTAAGTCGAGGCTCAAAAAATACACAATCAAGCCAGTACCCACGCTTGCGCCCATTATAACTAAAAGGGCACGCTCCGAGGCTAGCAATCCAACTTCGACCAATCCTACGGCAAAAGACGACGCCGCGGCGCTGCTTTGCATCATAACCGAAAGTAGCGTGCCAAAAAGAAAAGATGAGCCTCTTTTGGCCCCAACGTGAGACAGAAAAGCCTTGCCGCTTTTCCCAAGGTATTTTCTAATGTTGTCAGGGCATTCGTTTGAACCATATAAAAACAGACCTACTCCCCCTATTAGGAGTAATAAGCCATAAAGTGGTGCCAAATCCATCACCAGCCTCAAAAAGTGAATCAAATTGCATTAATCGCCATAATCCCGGTAACTAAAACTCCTTCCAAGATTTAAAGCCTTTGCCTACTACCTCAGATGCCTCGGCTACCACCATAAATGCTCTTTTATCTGTCGATGCCAAAAAACGCTTCAAGTCCATCGTTTGCCTTGGGGTTAAAAGACACATGACGACCTTCTGACTTTTTCCGGTAAATCCACCTTCCCCATGAAGCAAGGTCACTCCTCGCCCTAACTCCTTTATGATAAAGTCCTTAACTTGTTCGTATTTTTGAGATATTACGAAAACTTGCCTTCTTCTATCAAATGACCGCAAGACCCCGTCAACAACAATGCCGCTTATGTATATCGCCACTAATCCGTAAATTGTACGTTCGATGCCGATCACTGGAGCCGAGATCAAAAGTACGACCAGATTCATATAAAAGCCATACTTGCCCACCTCAATGCCATATCTATTCCTCAGGGCTACAACTACGATATCCGTCCCACCAAGCGATGCTCCGGATCTAAAGACCAGCCCGCCACCGATGCCCTTTATAACGCCGGCAAAAACGGCAATCAAGAATAGGTCATCCAGGGAAGGGACGGGCACAAATTCTAAAACCTTTAAGAGCAGGGAAAATAATCCAACGCCGTAAATGGTAAGTACCACAAATCGTGGAGAAAGCTCCTTCCATCCCCAAATCAGCAAAGCCGCGTTTCCAATCGCAAACAACCACGATGGAGAAATATGAAATACATAAGACGAAAGCACAGCCAAACCCGTCAATCCGGCGTCGGGAAATTTGTAAGGCATAATGAGAGTAACTGTAGCGATGACGGATATGGTAGTGCCAAAGCTTATTATCAGGAAGCTGTCTTTCTCTTGTTTTAAAACGACATGTAAGCGTAACAACATTTTTCGAAGTTTATTCATGCTCACTTAAAACCATCCTCCCCGTGCCCTAAAGCTAATTTGCAACTTTTCCATTTAACAATCATGCAATGTAAAACTCAGTTTTTACGATACTTGCGAATTGCAATTTCTGCACAAGATCAGAAAAAACGAGGTATTATAATATCACAAGGCAAGGTAAAAATTGATATTTACTAGAGATGTTCCGTGATTTTAAATATACCACATAGCATAAAATTTATTGAGGTGATCCTTTTTTGAGTATTATGATTCACACGTACAGATTTGCAACTGAGCTGGAAGAACCTCTAAAAGAAATTCACCATGAGCACAAAGACCTCATCTTCATAGTGCCCTCTAAGGAAGATAAAAATCTCTTGCTTGAAATATTATCCATAGAAGGCCTTGCGCACGACTTTCCCGCCATATGGCGGTGGGGCGATTTGTACGGAGGACTCGCAGACATCCTCCGAAGGTTGGGCATTCGTCCTCCTATAAAACGACAGTTAGACCCTCCCGATCACTGGCTAGTCGTAAGACACCTCGTTCAAAACACCCTGAGGACTTCAAAGGACTTAACGGACGCGATTCCCGCAATAAGGCAACCAGGATTCATAGAAACAATAGGAAAACAACTTCATGAACTCATAGGCGAAGATGTCCCTCAGGAAGACCTTGCCATGGCATTAAGCTGTAAAAATCACAAACGCATTTGCACTTGTGACGACAAATGTCCAAACTCAATAAATCCAACCGGGTTTCTCTGCAACATCTACGGGAAATACTTTAGCTACCTCGATGAAAACGACCTCGCTGACAGTGCCCAAATCCCTTTGTTGTCTAAAAATTTGCTGCTTGAATTCGAACAACTCAGGCGTCATCTAAAAAATTACGCCTTCGTCTTGGTGGGATTTATGAGTTTCATGAGGTCTCAGCACGAATTGCTACGAGTTTTAGATGAAATTGGGGTAGCCATAGATATATACAAACCTGATCCTGCGATGGGCCAAAGTTTTTATGACGTTGAACAACAATTCGCGGAAAGTGCAACGATATGCAAAATATCAAAGCAGGATAAGTCGGCAAATTTACATTTAATTGCTTGCGGTGATTCTAGGCAAGAGCTTGAAACGCTCGCTCGCAATATATGGTTTGCGGTAGAAAAAGGTTGCTTTTCCTTTAGCGATATGGCCATAGAAATACCGGCCTCCTACCGAAAGATTACTGAGGAGGTGTTGGATGTCTACCGCATCCCCTGGACCTTTAATTCAGGCACACTTTTGAGTGAAACCCTCTGTTGGGATTTGCTAATGCGCTTAAAAAAGTTAAAGGATGAAAATTGGCCCTTTTCTTTCGTGTTTCGATTCTTTTTCAGCCCATTCCTTGGATTTAATTTATCCGATGAGCTCTTAGAGCTGCTAAATGAAGAAATG
>JAAYTM010000098.1 GCA_012518015.1 Synergistaceae bacterium | reverse complement strand
GGTTCCGGGCTAATTGGTTATTATCTGCTAAAAATGCTGAAACCTGGCATAGATCCTTTCAGCCCAGATAACGTGTTAGTCTTTGCCCCTGGCGTGATGACAGGTGCTCCTTTGGGAGGTATGTGCAGATTTGCCGTCGGGGCTAAATCCCCATTGACAGGCGTCTTTGGACAGTCCGAAGCCGGAGGTTTTTGGGGGCCGGAATTAAAACGTGCAGGCTTTGATGCCATCGTCATCAAAGGTAAAGCAAGCAAACCAGTTTACATTTACATAAATGATGGAGACGTGAAAATATGCGACGCCGATCATCTGTGGGGGAAAAGGACCGGTGAAGCTCAAGATATCATAAGAGCCGAGCAAAACGATCCAGCAATACGCGTTGCGCAGATAGGACCTGGCGGAGAAAATCTGGTCAGGTTTGCTTGCATAACGAATGAGCTGAAGCATTTTAACGGTAGAAACGGCCTAGGTGCGGTTATGGGTTCCAAGAATCTGAAGGCAATTGCCGTTCGCGGCAAAAGGCAGATTCCCGTAGCGGATCGCCAACTTATGTCAGAAATATCAAAGGAATTTAGTGCGATTGTGATGGAAAATCCTTTGACCAGGGGGCTTTACGAAAACGGCACGGCTGCAGCTGTTTTGGGAAACAGCGCTGCAGGGATTTTGCCGACCAAAAACTTTCACTACGGCGAATTTGACCGTGCTGAATCAATCTCAGCTGAAGCTATGAACGAAAAGATATTGGTCGCAAGGGAGGGTTGTTACGCCTGTCCCGTAAGATGCAAGCGAGCGGTTAAATCGGAACGTTACTCCGTAGAGCCTCGTTTTGGAGGGCCTGAATACGAGACGTTAGCATCCTTTGGATCGTTGTGCCTAATTGACGACATCGAAGTAATAGCCAAGGCAAATCAGATGTGTAATGAATACACCCTTGATACCATAAGCACGGGGATGACCATAGCTTTTGCGATGGAGTGTTTCGAGGCCAATATATTGACCAAGGAAGATACTGACGGTATAGAGTTGGTCTTTGGCAACAAAGAGGCGCTTCTTGCCACGATAGAAAAGATAGCAAAAAGAGAAGGCTTCGGCAACGTTTTAGCTGAAGGGAGTAAAAGAGCTTCGGAGATCATAGGAAGGGGATCGGAACGGTTTGTTTTAACTGTAAAGGGCCAAGAACTTCCAATGCACGATCCCAGGGGAAAATATTCCGTTGGACTAGCTTATGCTCTCTCTGAAAAGGGTGCAGATCATATGGTTGCCGCCCACGATACAATGATAGCTTCAAAGGATCAGTTTAGTTTTAAGGAGATAATGCCCTTGGGGATACTTGAGCCGGAAAAACCCACCAAATTTTCCCCCTTAAAGGTCCGGACCTTTGCCTATCTTTCGATGTGGTGGAGCTTTTTTAACGCCGCGGGCATATGCGATTTCGTCCCAGTGCCAAGAAGTTCGATGTCTATAGATGATGTAATCAATGCTTTGAATGCTTTTACAGGATGGAAGACGAGCGTATTTGAAGTCATGAAAGTAGGAGAACGGGCTTTGGCATTGGCCAGGATTTTTAATGCGAGGGAAGGTTTCGATGCTAAAGATGATATTGTTCCGGAAAGATTACATGGCCCTCTTAAAAATGGCGCCCTTAAGGGCAGTTTTCTCCCTAAAGAAGATTTTATGCAAGCTTTGCAGCTTTACTATGGCATGATGGGTTGGACAGAAAATGGAATTCCGACCAAAGAAAAATTGTTGGAGTTAGGGCTTGAATGGTTGGTCGAAGGGTAATGGCTAAAGTGATCATATTCAAGGGCAATAAATTAATCGAACGCGAGATAAAGTTGGATTCTCCTTTCCCTTTGGGGGATTTGTTGGATAAAATTGACGTTTCAAGGGAAGAAGTGGGGTTTGCAATTTGTAAATCAGATTTTATCTCCATGGATGATTTGGTGAACCCCGATGATGAGGTGCGAATCTTTCCTCCTTTAGGGGGAGGTTAAAAGATTATGTTGCCAAATGCACTTTATATTAAAAAGGGCTTTGAGAAAAGCATTTATGACGGACATCCCTGGATTTATAAAAACGCCATAAACAGAATCAGGGGTAAATTTACACCTGGGGATTTAGTGGAAATTAAGGATTGGCGGGGGAAGTTTTTGGGCATAGGATACGCAAATCCCGCTTCTTACATCACTGCGCGCGTGCTTACCAGAGAGCAGGAAAGCATCGATGAGGGCTTTTGGCACAAGAGGCTCAAAAGAGCTTTAGATTTCAGGAGGAACATCGGCGTTAACACCTTAGATGCCTATAGGCTAGTATTTAGCGAAGCGGACTTTTTGCCTGGTTTAATTATCGATAAATTTGGCGATTATATTGTCATGCAAGTTTTAACTCTTGGCATGGAAAGAGTCAAAGATACGATCGTAAAAATCTTGATCGATTTGCTTCCCGTGAAAGGTATATACCAGAAAAACGATGCAACCGTCAGAGCCTTTGAAGGGTTAACTTTGGAGGATAGCATCATTTTTGGTGAAGTACCAGAGAAGGTAGTAATTGAAGAAAATGACGTAAAGTTTTGCGTGAATATAGCTGGAGGACAAAAAACCGGTCATTTTTTAGACCAGCGTTGCAATAGGATTCTTTTAAAAGGAGTTGCTCAAGGAGCAAACGTCTTGGACGCCTTTTGTTATACGGGAGGTTTTGGCCTCAACGCCGCAAAATTTGGTGCTAAAAGCGTTTTAGGTGTTGATGTATCCGAGGAAGCCATAAGGACGGCAAGTCACAATGCAAAGATGAATGAAGTCGATGAAATTTGTGAGTACGAAGTAGCTAACGTCTTCGATAGGTTGAGGGAGCTTGAAAAAGAAGGTCAACAGTTTGACGTAGTTGTTTTAGATCCGCCTGCTTTTACAAAGAGCAAAAAGGCAGTTGAAGGAGCCCTTAGAGGATATAAGGAGATAAACTTGCGGGCCATGAAGATCGTAAAAGAAGGCTGCTTCCTTTTGACCTGTTCGTGCTCTCATCACATCTCATGGGATCTTTTTGAAAGCGTCATCTTTGAAGCAGCAAAAGATGCACGTAAAACTCTTCGCATCATAGCCAGAGGGGGTCAACCTCCCGATCATCCTATACTATTGGGCTTCGATGAATCTTTATATCTCAAATGCCTTTTATTGGAAGTATCATAGGCTTTGATCTTTAAGCCCAAATGACTTTAGTTTTCATCTTGCGGTTCTTTTAAGATTGCAGCTTTTTCCTTTTTCCTTATGATGGAGACGAAACATAAGCTTGCAAGGGGCAAAGCGCCAACTACTACCAAAGCACAAGTAAGGCCAAGATGATCGCCGATGATGCCCAACGGTGGAATTAGCAAACTGCCTAGTCCCCATGCAAAACCCATGACTATGGAGCTTGCCATGGCCCGAGAATGAGGCATCCATTCCTGAGAGATAGCGCCCGTTATGGGAGTAGTAGCCTCGATGCAAGCCGCGCCCAGCGTGAAAAGCAACACTGATAGGACGCCTTTCGTCAAAGCAGCCGGGATGAGCAAAGCGCCTCCCATGGCCATGCATAAAAAAATTATTTTAGCTTTGCTGGTGCGGTCAGCAATATAACCTCCCAAAAGGGGCGATATCGATCTTGCTATCATTATGATAAATAATACTTTGCCAACGTCTCCAATTGTTCCTCCCTTAGCCGCAATTGCGATAGGCATGAAGAATTGGATCCCTTGGATCGAGGTGTCTCGTATCACGGCAACGGATAGGGGAGCAAAGGTAGTTTTCATGGAATGCAGTATAAACTTTAGCCCCTTTGTCTCGACAGAGCTTTTATATGCATGCTTGCCTGGTATGGTGGGCAGGAATTTAAAGACGAGCATCGCGTATAGTAAGACCGGAATAGATGTCACTATGGGCAAGAAAGCCTCACCCAACCTTTGATAAAGATAAGCTCCGTAAAGCGGGCTTAGAGCACTTGCCAATATTCCTCCCACCGAGAAGATGGAAAAGGCAAAGGACAAATTTTGCGAAGTGGTTAAATGGCCGACCGAACCTTGACCCTGTGGATGAAAAGTAGCACTTCCTATAGCCCACAGCCCGACAAAGAAAAAAGCCAAAGCATAACTGGGCGACGAGGGTATCAGCGAAGCGCCAAGAGCTGCGAGGATGGGTCCTATAAGTATCATTAGGGGACGCGACGTTTGATCCGAAGCATAGCCCAGCAAGGGCTGCATAAACGAATTAATTATGCCTGATAGGAACGTTAACATACTTGCCTGAGTGATGGATAGTCCCAAATTCATCATTAAGATGGGAGTAAAAGTTGGCAAGAAAGCGGCGTGCACGTCATTTATAAAGTGTCCTATGGTAAGTATGGCAAGTCCCTTGTGAGTATTTGTCTTTGAGTTTTCAGCCTCCAAAGTCGCAACCCCCCATACATTAGATATGTTATTATTTAAGTGTAACATACCAAATAAGACTATTTAGTCCAAGGGGGTATAAAAAAATGCCAGTAATCATTGTAAATGGTCCGGCTTTAAGTTTAGAGAAAAAAAGAGAATTGATTAAAGGCCTTACAGAAGTAGCAAGCAGGGTAATGGATGTGCCCGAGGAAGCCTTCGTTGTTTTGGTCAACGAAAATCCGCAGGAAAATGTGGGGGTTGGCGGGATACTTTTGGCCGATAGAAAACAAAGTTGTGAGGAATCAATCGAGGTAAAACCAAAAAGAAGCGGATGCCGCAAGCGCAAGACCGAAGTTTGACGATGTGGTGTTTGCGCATGAACCGTCGCCCTTGGTCATAAAAAATTAATGAAAAGCAGGAAAATACGTGCGGATCATCTTTGATGAGACATCGAATGATCTGCACGTATTTTTTATTGAAAAAGCGGCATAGGGTCAACAGCATGCCCTAAAAGGTATAATCCAAAGTGCAAGTGGGGACCTGTTGCCCTTCCAGTTTGTCCAGAGTGACCTATTATTTCGCCTTTTTCAACATACTGAGCCTCTTTGACGCCTATATTAGACAAATGCATGTAGCAAGAAATGATGCCGTTCCCGTGATCGACGTATATGCTTTTCCCGCCGAAGTAGTGATCTCCCACAAGAATGACGACCCCACTCGCGACGCAATGCACCGGTGTTCCCATGGCTGCCCTGAAATCAACCCCTCGATGAGGACTTCCGGGATTGCCGTTATATATTCGCTTTAATCCGTATTGGGATGTGATTACCCCGTTGACCGGACGTGTCAACGGCACTTTCCAATATCGCTCATTCGTTATGGTGTTAATGGCATTGGCAACTAATTTAGCTTCTTCTTGTATCCTTTTTAAGGTTTCTTTTGGTGGTGTTACCATGGCTTGCGGTAGTCTTAGTTCCTGTGTCGGATAAGACTTTGATTTTACGTTCACATTATGTTTTAACGTCCAATATCTTTCCCTTTCGTAATATTTTACTATTAGCTCGTAAATGCCAGGTTTAACTTCCCTAACGTCAGTTCCCAGAAGCATCCATGCTTCATGTCTGTTATTTGTGTATATCACCTTTAAAGGGACCTGGCGATTCAGCCAAGTTATGGTGACGTCAGACAGAGCATAAGGCGAGACAAGGCGCATGAGGAAAGGTTCTCCCAAATTTGCATCGTAAGTGCATTTGAGCTCAGCAGCCCAAGTGGCAGGTATATGCAGAAGAAGGATCAACAAAACGATCCAAGTTAGCTTAATGACTCGTAGTTGCTTGATCAAATACCATCACCTCATCGAATGAAGTTTATAAAGTTTGTCGTTTTCATGACAAACATGATAGCATAAATGATGTATTGATTGAAATTTGCTTCTATTAACATTAAGATTCTTTTTAATAGAAGGGTTTCTTTAAATGCTAAAGCGTGAAAACTCATCCCTGGTTTGGTAAATGTCCTACCTGAAGAAAACCTTAAATGCCAACTATAGAAACAGTTTTGTCTTTAAAATCAGAGTAGCGTGTTGACCCACAAATATGGTATTATTGTCTAGAAATGATTGAGCAGTTTTTGCATCAGGACAAAGGAGGGAAGCAGTATGGGAACTGCGAGAGTATCCATAGTCAAGGCAAGCGGGATAAAGGGAAATGAGGAATTTATGGGCGGTAAATTTGTTAGATATGATGAAGATGTCGCAGCTATAAAGACAGCCGTTAAAAAGGCAATTGAGCTTGCAGTTGGCAGTATAGATGCCATCATAAAACCTGGCGATAGGGTACTAGTCAAACCAAATTTGGCTTTCCAGGCACCTCCCGAAAGTTTTGCTGTAGTGGATCCCAGAACAGTCGAAGCTGTGGTAGCTTTTCTGAAGGAAGAATCAAAAGCTGCCGAAGTGTGGGTGGGCGATAATCCATCGCTAGGCTTACATGTTGGCAAAGCTAAGCCTGCGTTCAAGGAATCGGGGATGGAAGAAGCCGCGTTGCGTGGCGGGGCAGATCGAGTGATATATTTCGACGAAGAATCAACCGTAGTTGTGGAAATTCCAGAAGGAAAGGTATTCAAAAAGGCAGAGGTATTTCGCCCTGTTTTAGAGGCCGACGTTGTCATCAATTTGCCAAAGATGAAAGTTCATGTTGGCGGGACTGTGACCCTTGGTATCAAAAACTGGAACGGCATTGTTCCTAATAGACATCCAAGCGGACAACAGCAGGGTGCCCACAGAATAGACTTGGGACAAAAGCTTGCTGATATGCTGCGAATTAGGAAAGCGGATCTCACCATCATCGATGGGATTATCGGCATGGAGGGCCAAGGGCCGCACGCAGGCACGCCTATTGAGATGAACCTGATAATAGCAGGTAAAGATACGGTAGCTGTGGACACTGTTACTTCGTATATCATGGGCTTTGAACCCGGCGAAATTCCTGCGGTTCGGATAGCGGCTACGGAAGGGCTTGGGGTCGGCGATTTGGAGTCCATTGAGGTCGTGGGCGAAAAACTGGAGGCTGTTAGGAAATTCTTTAAACGTGCTAACGATAACCCTGTTGGAGTATACAAAGGTTTAACGGTAATAATTCAGCAAACCTGCCCTGGTTGTTATGTATACCTTCGCGGAGCTCTCGATTCCTTCAAGAACACAGGGATTGACGTGGAAAAGATGGTTGCAGAAAAAGGCGAATGCGTCTTCATTGCAGGTGGAGTGCCCGACTTCGATCCACTTTATGCAGAAGGCAAAAACCTTTTTGTCCTAGGTGATTGCTGGAAATACTTCCCCTCGAAAGAAAAGGTCGAAGAAGCCATGAGGCTCGCGAAAAAAGTATTTACCTATCCTGGTTGCGCTCCGGTTTATGTTTTCTCCAAAGTTAATACTGATCTTCAAGCTTTTGCTGAAGGGAAGGTTTAATCATTAAATGGCTCGAGCAAACTTGCTTGAGCCATTTAATGATTTACATACAAGCATCGTGTCCTTTATTCCTATTTTGATAGAGAAGGTAGAGAGAAATATAAATGGGGAAGTTGCGATGTGATCTTGGGAGGTGATATCTCAGGATAAAGGAGAGCGTAGTGCTTTTTTGGAATAGCGCAAATTTTTTGAGGGGAGGGTTTTAAGATGAATTTTGCAACGCTTCTCGCTTCTTTTGGCGGAGGTGTATTTGGAGCGGCTTTGGGTGGATTACCGGCCTTTGTTTTTACCGGATTCGCCGTGTTAATAGGGGCTGCTGCTGTACTTGGAGGGTCATCATTTGATTTCATTTCTAACGTGGCCTTTGGTCCCGTTTTTGGTCCTCACATTGCTTTTTGTGGTGGTGTCGCTGCTGCAGCGTATGCCGCAAAAAAAGGCATACACAAGGCTGGTAAGGATATTGTATCAGGCGGGGCTGGCTTCAATGATCCTATGGCATTACTGATTGGTGGACTATTTGGTATTTTAGGTTATTTGTTGGTCTCCATTTTTAATACAATTTTCCCCGCCGGTTTTACTGACAATGTCGCTTTAACAGTATTTCTGTCAAACACCATTACAAGGGTAACCTTTGGGAAAACAGGAGTGTTTGGCACCTTAAGTGAAGAGGCTAAGGCAAGAGGGCGCTTTACTCCCGGTGGAAATGAGGTATGGTTGCCACATCAGCAAGATTTTGGTCAAATCTTTATAATATCTCTGGGAGTTAGCTTGGTGGCAGCGTGGTATGCTCTTGCTGTGATTGGAGTAGATCAAGCTTACTTCCCGGCAGCCGCTTTTGTAGGATTTGGGATCTCAGCTGCGTCGTTGATACTCCTGTGCATCGGCACAAATGTGCCCGTCACACACCACATGACGATTATAGCTTCTTTGTCCGCCATTGCTAGTGGTTCTTTGGTCGTAGGCGTCATTATGGGGATTATATCCGGGTTTCTCGGGGAACTAGCTTCGCGCACGTTCTTTATACATGGCGATACCCATATTGACCCGCCTGCAACGGCCATTTTCATAATGACCTTTTTATTATGGGTGATCTTTTAGGTGGATGACTCTTTATCAGGGTTTTACCTAGCAAATGTAAAAGGGCAGCACCATCTTAATAGTTAGGTGCTGCCCTTTTACATTTTTTCGGAGCAAAGAAATTTTGAAATAATTGCATTGTTCATCGAGCATTTTGTCCGAACTATTCAATTTAGGATTAACGCCGGTGGACATTTCGTGATTTTGATGATACATTTACTGATGTATATGTAACTGTACGCAATATTCCTATCAGATGAGAGCCTATTTGTAATAGCTAAAGAGAATAGAAGTTGCTTTAGTAATTGATACTATGCCAGTATAAGCATAATAGAACATTAGATGGCGATATATTTGACATCAAAGGTATAACAAAACAATAAAAATATTATTAAAAGGGGGTTGTTCTGGTTGGAAATATTTGATTACATGCAAAAGTATAATTACGAGCAGTTGGTTTTGTGTCATGACGAAGCGTCAGGTTTGCGGGCTATAATCGCAATTCACGATACTACATTGGGGCCTGCGCTGGGTGGGTGCCGCATGTGGACATACTCATCCGAAGATGAGGCCATAGAGGACGCCTTAAGGCTTGCTAGGGGTATGACGTACAAGAATGCTGCCGCTGGATTAAATTTCGGAGGAGCAAAGGCCGTTGTCATTGGCGATCCTAGAAAGGACAAATCTGAAGCATTATTCAGAGCCTTAGGTAGATATATCGAAACTCTGGGTGGTAGGTATATCACGGCAGAAGATGTCGGTACAACCATTGAGGACATGGAATGTATCAGAATGGAAACCAAATATGCTGCTGGACTGGCAGAGGGCGGTGGAGATCCATCACCTATCACTGCACTGGGTGTGTTTCACGGAATAAGGGCCGCTTGTAAAGAGGTATTTGGGAGCGACGATGTAGCTGGCAGAAAAATTGCCATCCAAGGTATAGGAAATGTTGGATACAACGTGGCAAAGTACTTAAAAGAGGCTGGGGCGGAACTTATCGTCA
The DNA here is from genome assembly GCA_012518015.1 of Synergistaceae bacterium. Lineage (GTDB taxonomy): Bacteria > Synergistota > Synergistia > Synergistales > Acetomicrobiaceae > Acetomicrobium. The sequence goes on along the minus strand of JAAYTM010000098.1, from coordinate 3,889 downwards.
CGGATATCTTTGAGGATAACGTAAACAAGGCAGTAAAGGAGTTGGGTGCAAAGGCCGTAAAGCCCGATGAGATTATCGGCGTAGAATGCGATGTATTTTCTCCCTGCGCTCTTGGCGCCATCATAAACGATGAAACTATAGATAAACTTAAGTGCAAGGCAGTTGCAGGTTCGGCTAATAACCAATTAAAGGAAGATAGGCATGGTGATATGTTGGAACAAAAAGGTATTCTTTACGTGCCTGATTATATAATTAACGCTGGGGGAGTCATCAATGTAGCTGCGGAGTTCGAGCCGGGCGGATACTCTAGGGAGAAAGCGGTAAGGAAAGTCGAAGCCCTCTATAACGCTGTTTTGGAAGTAATTGAGATAGCTAAAAAAGAAAATATACCTACATACAAGGCAGCAGATAGATTGGCGGAAAACAGGATTAATTTATTGGCCAAGGTTAGGAAGAACTACATAGGATAGCTTGTATGTAGCATTGAGATAACCAGCTTAGCTTGAGCATTTTAAAGAGATTACATACAGGAAACTTTTGCAGTTATTCGTCGAAGCATCTTAGAGTAAAGGCGATTGGGCGAATATTTACGTTAAACAAATAACAAATACATAAGAGCGGATCGGCCGATCCGCTCTTATGTATTTGTTTGAAATGTTTGATAAATTTGGACTAAATATTTATTCTCAAGTATTTGAAGCGCTCCACTTGTTCTTTTATTGCCCTTTCCACGGGGATGCGCTCCATGCTCGATGCACCAAAGAACCCAACAATTCCTTTGGTGTGTGCAAAAATATATTCCACGTCCTCCGGCTCGGCTATGGGGCCGCCATGACATATTACCATGACGCCAGGATTGACTGATTTTGCAGCATCGTGTATCTCTTGCACGCGCTTTGCTGCTTCTTCCAATGTTAAAGCAGTTTTGGCCCCAATGCTTCCTTTGGTAGTCAAACCCATGTGGGCAACTATGATATCAGCGCCTGCTTTTGTCATGGCTGTGGCTTGCTTTGTATCGAAGACGTAGGGACAGGTCAGCATGTCCAGCTCATGGGCCAAGGCTATTGCCTCCACTTCTAGGTCATAACTCATTCCTGTTTCCTCTAAGTTCTGTCTAAAGACGCCATCTATTAGTCCCACCGTGGGAAAATTTTGAACACCATCGAAGCCAATATCTTTTAACTCTCTTAGAAAAACTTTCATAAGCCTAAAGGGGTCCGTTCCGCATACGCCAGCTAAAACTGGTGTATTTTTCACTACGGGAAGAACTTCAGAGGCCATTTCTACAACTATGCCGTTGGCGTCACCGTAAGGGAGAAGCCCTGCCAAGGATCCTCTACCGCCCATGCGATATCTGCCCGAGTTGTATATTATTATGAGATCTGCTCCGCCAGCTTCCGCGAACTTTGCTGAAATCCCTGTGCCAGCACCACATCCTACTATAGGCTTTCCTGCCGCTATGTTTGAACGTAATTTTTCTAATGCCTCTGCTCTGGTTATGAAGGGCATTTCAATTCCACCTCCTAAGCTATCTTTTCGATAAAAACTCAAACATCTTATCCGTGACGGCCTTCGCAAATTCAGCGTCATTTATGTTGGCATCCACTTCGATTAAGGGTATGTCCTTTCTGAGATTTTCTTTTAAAGCATATAATAGGGCTTTATTAGCTTCAGGCCACCAAAAATCTTCACCCGGAGAATCAAGCTGAGATAACCCCTTTAAAGGGAAAAAGACGGCGGTTGGTCCTTTTGATTGGTTCAGCCTTTCTGCCATTATTTGACCTAATTTCGTATTTTCTTCGGGATTCGTGCGCATTAGCGTAACATTTGGATTCCATGGATAGAGCTTTCTATTTTTGTACTTTTCGGGAACCGTATCGATAGCCCAAAAGTTAACCATGTCGAGACATCCTGGTGCAACGACTTGCGGGATGCCCTTTAGCCCGGCAGTTGTGAGTCTCCTTGGCCCGGCTGACATGACCCCTCCACATAGTTCATCGGCCAGTTCGGTCGTTGTCAAATCTAAAGCTGCGATGAAATAATCGTTTTCGATCAAGTCCTCCATCGTCATTCCGCCAGTGCCAGTAGCATGAAACACCATCACTTCGTAGTTTTCTACTTCCATTATCTCCTTACATTGCTCTATAAGCTTAGTCGTGTTGCCAAACATGGAAGCGGCTATCAAGGGTTTCGATTCTATCTCCGGCACCTCAGTTTCCATCATCCCCGTGAGAGCCCCCACAGCTCGCGAGTAAATATCCACGCTTATTGCGTTAACGCCTGCTACATCTACGATTGAGGGAATCATAACTATGTCTTTTGTTCCAACGTAAGGCTTTGTATCGCCCGATGCAACAGTAGAAACCAATACCTTAGGCACTCCTAAGGGAAGAGCTCTCATTGCAGCAGAGATAATAGCAGTCCCGGCAGATCCACCCATCCCAAATATGGCATCGAGATTGCCTTCCGCGTAAATCTTTTTGGCAATTTCTGCTGCTCCTTTGGTCATGACTGCCATAGCATGCCCCTTGTCCTTTTTTTGTCTTAAAGAGACCAAGCTTTCTCCGCCTGCTTTTGCGACAGTATCAGCATTGATATCGGGTTTAAAAAGTGGCTCTCCCATAACTCCTACATCTATGACGAAAGCTTGAAAACCTTTTTCTTCAATTCTTTCTTTGACGAATGCGTAGTCTTTGCCCTTTGTGTCTAATGACCCAAATAAGACGACAATTTTTGACATTGACTTCACCACCCTCGCTTTCAATTGATTTTTTCGATAGCAAGTTTATTATATATCACAACAGGGCGAAAAAATATCTTTAGTGTAGCGAAGGTCCCATTTTGCATTTTTGCCGAAGGTTTCCTCCCTAGGAGAGTTGGTGCTACTTCCCAGTGAAGAAATGGAGCTTATCCTTGAAAAATTCAAGACCTATAATATATTAAAATAAATAATGAGCGATGAAATTTTTAGTTGGCGGTGATGATTTTGGAAGATGCTTCCTTTTCGTTTATGTCATGTAAGCATGGGAACTTTAGCAGCTAAAATTAAAAAGACTATGGATGCTGTCGCTGGCAACAAGAGAAATTTGGAGGCGAGACTGTATGGTAACAATTGGACTCTTTGATTCCGGGTTTGGGGGGCTTACGGTGGTGCGTGAGGTGAAACGCCAATTACCAGGAGCCAGTGTAGAATTCTATGGGGATAATGGACGCGCACCCTACGGACTACTTTCTAAGGAAACAATTGTCGGATACGCACGGCAGATTTTGGATTTCCTAGCTGGCAAAAAAGTTGATATTGTTATTATTGCCTGTAACACGGCTACTGTTGCTTCTTGGGAAGAAGTAAAGGACCAATACCCATTCCCCGTACTGGGGGTAATAAAGCCCGGAGTGAGGGCTGCGCTGGCGGCAACGCGTAACAAAAAGATCGGCGTGATAGCTACTAAGTTTACCATCGAAAGCGAAGCATACAAGTCAGGGATCCGGACTATAGACCCGAAAGCCGAAGTTATCGGTCTGGCGTGTCCCAAGCTTGTGCTTCTGGTGGAATCTGGAAAAACCTCGGGGCCGGATGTGGAAGAAGCAGTTAGTTGTTATCTTAAAACATTTAAGGGCACGGAAATAGATACGCTTGTTCTTGGGTGCACTCACTTTCCGGTACTGGCGGACACAATTCGGCGTTACTTGGATCCCGATGTTGTCATTGTAGACCCGGCAGTGGAGGCTGCAACTGAGGCAAAGAAACTGATCGCGAAGAAAGGACTTGTGGCTGATTGTTCTCATCCGGTCTGCAATTTTTATACCAGCGGCGACCCCGAGTTGTTTGCAAAAGTGGGATCAATGATTTTGGGTTGGCCAATTGATAAAGTAGAAAAAGTTGTTTTAG